>JAZLAO010000029.1:0-14069 GCA_045613205.1 Eubacteriales bacterium
ACTTCTCAGGGCTCGGTATGCGGCTCTACCCTTGCTCTTATGGATGCAGGTGTTCCGATTAAGGCTCCCGTTGCGGGTATCTCCTGCGGTCTTATTACCGCTGAGGACGGCTCTTGGGATACTATGATAGACATTCAGGGACTTGAGGACTTCTACGGCGATATGGACTTCAAGGTAGCGGGTACTCACAAGGGTATCACCTCTATTCAGATGGACCTTAAGGTAGACGGACTTACTCCCGAAATTATAAAGAGAGCTCTTGAAACCACTCACCAGGGACGTGACGAGATAATCGACAAGATTCTTCTTGCGGCAATCCCCGCTCCGAGAGAAGAGGTTTCCGCATACGCTCCCAAGATGATAACCATGACCATCAACCCCGATAAGATCCGTGAGGTTATCGGCTCGGGCGGAAAGGTTATCCAGAAGATAGTTGCAGACACCGGCGCGAAGATTGATATCAACGACGACGGAACTGTATTTATCGCGGCTGTTGATAAGGCAAGCGCGGATATGGCGAAGGCTATTATCGACGCTATAGTATTCGAGCCCGTTGTAGGCGAAACCTATACCGGTACCGTAACCAGAATCATTCCTATCGGCGCATTCGTTGAGTACGCGCCCGGAAAAGAGGGAATGGTACACATCTCAAAGCTTCAGAAGCAGAGAACCGAAAAGGTTGAGGATGTTGTAAACATCGGTGATACCGTAAGAGTTAAGTATCTCGGCACCGACGAGAAGGGAAGACAGAACCTTTCTATGCGTGACGCAGAGCCTGCAAACGAAGAAACAGCTGAATAATTTTACGGGCAGACTTGAATGTGAATTTGAGTCTGCCCGATGTTTTTTATATCAAATATGATAAATCATATCAAACTAGATATTGACATTATTTCCTGAGTGTGTTACAATTTTTTTAGATATTATTAATTATACGAAAAGGAGCTATTATGGCAAAGTATAAATTTGAAAATTTCGGAGTAATGATAGATTGCTCAAGAAACGCGGTTATGAGCGTAGACGCGCTCAAGCGGTATTTTACACTTCTTAAGAAAATGGGCTACAACTGTGTAATGCTCTACACCGAGGACACCTACGAGGTGGACGGCGAGCCCTATTTCGGATATATGAGGGGACGCTACAGCAAGGCTGAAATGAAGGAGCTTGACGCTTTTGCTGCATCTCTTGGTATGTCGCTCATTCCGTGTGTACAGACTCTCGCTCATTTTGATGCGGCAGTTCGTTGGGAAACTTTGCCTGTAGATTACGGAAACATTTTGCTTACCGATGACGAGCGCACTTATGAGTTTATCGACCATATGTTTGCGACACTTTCCGAGTGCTTTGCATCGAAAAAAATACACGTCGGTATGGATGAGGCGTGGTTACTCGGTCGCGGAAAGCATCTTGACATTCACGGCTACGAGCCGGTTGACGTTATTATTAAGCGCCATCTTGCGCGTGTTATGGAAATCGCAAAGAAATACGATTATGAGCTTATGATCTGGTCGGATATGTTTTTCCGCGGTTGGAATGGCGGTAAATATTACGCTCCGAAAACCGAAATACCCAAGGAATACGTAGAGGCATTTCCCGAATCGATAATACCTGTATATTGGGATTATTACAGCTGCGATAAACAGCGCTACAGCGATATGCTTTATAACCACAGTCAGCTTTCAAATAAAACCTGGTTTGCGGGCGGCGCGTGGTCATGGAGGGGATTTGCGCCCTCGAATGAGTTTACCTTGAAGTCTATGATTCCTGCGCTTGACGCTTGCAAAGAGCATAAGGTAAAGAACGTCGTTATGACCATGTGGGGCGATAACGGAGGAGAATGTTCACATTTTGCTCAGATTCCATCGCTTTTCTATCTTTCTCAGTACGCAAAAGGCGTTACCGACGAAACTGTTATCAAAGCAAAATTTAAGAGCCTTACGGGAATTGACTTTGACGACTTTATGAAGATTGATAATGCAAATGACTTAAAGGGCAATGAAAAGGGTACCGACGTAAATCTTCCTCAGTGCCCCTCTAAGTATATGCTTTATTCCGATACCTTCAATTCCTTTATGGATACCGCAACAGTAAGCGGTGGCAGCGAGAAATACATAAAGCACGCAGCGGAGCTTCATGCTATAGCGAAAACAAGCCGTAAGTACGGATACCTTTTTGACACACAGGCAAAGCTTTGTGACGTACTCGCTATAAAATACGAGCTCGGAAAAAATGTTCGCACAGCATATGCCAAGGGCGACAAAGAGGAGCTTCGACGCCTTGCGGAAGAGGACTACGCAAAAGTGATAAAACTCGTTGACGTGTTCGCCAGAGCCTTTGAAAAGCAGTGGTTTATCGAAAATAAGACGTGTGGCTTTGACGTGCAGGACATTCGTATAGGAGGACTTATCCGTCGCCTTGATGCCTGCCGCAGAAGACTTCTCGACTATTCCAAGGGCAATATCGGCAGAATAGAGGAACTTGAGGGCGAATTGTTGCCCGTGCTTCCCGGCAAGCCTGTCGGTGAAAGCATCACATTTCCCGCCTACCATCTGATCGCAACGGCAAACAGATTCTAAAATTACATAAAACAGGCTAGCTCAAGTTCAAAGAACGAGAGCTAGTCTGTTTTCTTGTCAAAATATTTCCTTTCACATAAACTGAAAAAGGGATTAAAATCCCATAAAAAACCAAAGGAATTATGAATATGGAAAGAAATGAAAACGGATTTTCCGGCTATAATTTCACTCGCAATAACGGTGGCAGAAACCAAAGATGCCCCGGAACAGGTGAAATCTGGCAGGGAGATAACGGTATGAGCGGCAACGGTATGAGCGGCAACGGCATGAACGGCAACATGAACGGTAACGGTATGATAGGCGGAGTAACCGATAACGGTGATTCCCTTGGCGGCATGGGCTCGGGCTGTGCTTCGCGTCAGCTTGCCATGGTTTATTCGCCGCATCAGTGCTGGCGCATGCTCTATTCACTCGAAAAGGCGCTTATGCGAGGCACTCTCTTTGAAGAGCTTGATAAACCATTGGAGGAATGTGTAAATGGATAACTTGACAAAAAACGACCTTCTTCGCAAGGTGCAGGCGCTTTCGTTTGCGAAGGTTGAAACCGAGCTTTATCTTGATACGCACCCCGAGTCAACCCAGGCGCTGAATTATTATAAGAAAATACTCGAACAGCTCGATGAAGCTATGACCGAGTATCAGAATAAATACGGACCTCTGTTTGCCGAAGGTGTAGTAGGTGACAGATGGACCTGGGTTGAGGGCGCGTGGCCCTGGCAACTCGAAACGGAGGATAATTAAATGTGGGTATATGAAAGAAAATTACAGTATCCTGTAAAGATAAAAAATACGAATCCGAGACTTGCGGGAATTATCATTTCCCAGCTTGGCGGTCCAGATGGCGAATTAGCAGCTGCAACCCGCTACCTCAATCAGCGTTACTCTATGAAGGACGGCAAGGTTGTGGGCGTTCTTACAGATATCGGTAGCGAGGAGCTCGGACACGCGGAGATGATAGCCGCGATACTTCATCAGCTTACGAGAAACTTAACTCCAGAGGAGATAAAGGCGGGCGGCTTTGATAAATACTTTGTTGACCATACACTCGGTATGTATCCCGCATCAGCAACGGGAGAGCCGTTCACCGCGGCTTATATAGGCGTTAAGGGCGACCCGGTCGCCGACCTTATAGAAGACCTCGCGGCAGAGCAGAAGGCGAGAGTCACCTACGATAATATTCTGCGCCTCTCCGACGATCCCGACGTAAACGACGTAATTAAATTTTTGCGTCAGCGCGAGGTCGTTCATTTTCAGCGCTTCGGCGATGCTTTAAGACGCACACAGGAAGCTCTCGACCAGAAAAATTACTATGCATTTAACCCATCTTACAGATGTAACAAGAGATAAACACCCCCAAAAAAGTCGGTTTCACCGCCGACTTTTTTATATTTTACAAGCAATCTTCCTTTACAAAGAAGAATAAATATGTTAAAATATAAATAGATTTCTTATATAGTAAGGGAGCGATAATATGAAAAAAGCAAGAGAGTTCAGGAAAGGTGCATTTGAAGCACTTCGCGGGAAATGGGGCCTCGCAGTAATTGCTGCTGTCTTGGCATCAATTTGCGGAGTGTCAACTGCTACGGATTTTAGCTTCAATTTTGATGTGTCATCGATTGCAAATGAGGAGCATGCAGATGGGATTGACGTTACCGTCAAAAATTTTTTCGAAAGCATTAATTCAGAAACTATTGTGTCAGTTTTGATAGCTTGTTCGATAGCGCTTTTGGTTTCTATTCCTCTGATTGCGATATATTTTGTTCTCGGAAGCACGGTGACCTTAGGTTACTCCAAATTTAATCTTGCGATAATTGATGTAAGAGAGGCAAAAATCGGAAACCTCTTCGAATATTTTAAAATTTGGAAAAGCGCTGCAATAATGCAGCTTTTACGTTTTGTATATATTTTTTTATGGTCGTTGCTGTTTATAATTCCGGGTGTCGTGGCGTCCTACAGCTACTCTATGACTCCATACATAATGGCGGAATTTCCTGAAATTTCACCTAAAGAAGCTCTTAGGGCATCGCAAAAGCTTATGTACGGAAATAGATACAGACTGTTCTGTCTCGATGTGAGCTTTATCGGATGGCATATTCTCGCTATTTTAAGCTTTGGCATTGGATATCTCTGGCTCACACCGTATATAAATGCAGCAAAAGCTGATTTTTACAGAGAAATATCAGGAACACGACCCTCAGTGGATATCCCTCTTGACGATTTTTTCGTTAATCCAGACGGAGAAAACTCAGAAGAATTTTAACAAAGAAAGCCCGCAGCTTTTAGCGTGAAGCTGAGGGCTTTCTTTGTATCTGTAAGTAGCACTGTGCTTTAGAAGGGAAAAACGAGAGATATTATTTTCGTGCCTACTCCTTCGGGCGCATCTTAAAGCTCCCGAATAAAATTTGATTAATTCCGCTGTTATATTAATTTTATATCTGCAAGGGGAGCCAAGTGTTTTGTCCGAAAATCATGCAGAGTAGCGCAAACATAATCGGAATGGTTATAACGCAGAGCGTATGCGATATCATTGCCATTGACGCTCCGATTTCGGGGTCACCGCCGTATGCCTCGGGGTAGACTATTGTATTAAGGCCAAGCGGCGTGGCTATTGCGAAGAATATAAGAAGAATTGCGGTATTATCAATTGAAGCGCCGAAAATGAGGTTTATAAGTTCCTTGACGCCGAACATTACCGCGAATATAACCGAGGGAATGAAAATAAGCCTGAGCGCCGTCGCGATATATACCTTTTTGTTCTTGAACATACGGGCGGGGCTGTAGTTCGCGACCGTAACACCGGCAAGCAGCATTGCTGTCGGGCCCATACAGCTTTTCAGCGAATCGAGTGTTCCGATGATAAAGGAGGGGAAGATTGCGTCGTATGCCGTCGGAGCGCTGCCGTCAGTACCTATAAATCCGAGTATAATTCCGAGGGCCGAGCCGACAAGCATTGCAACAAGGGGCGGGTTGAAAATTTTCTTAATTAAGTCGCCTTTTCCGCTTTTATCCGAGGGAACGAGGCAGCTTGCACCCCAGGTATATATGGCTATTGAAAGGGGAAGGCAAGCCATTTTGTAGTATGAAAGAATGTTATCACCGAAAATTGCCTGCACCAATGGGTCGCCCATATATCCGCTGTTTGCAAACGTCAGGGCGTAAAGATAAATACCGCGCTCGTAGCATTTACCCTTAACGAATAAGGGGACTAATAGGAAAGCAATTGAGATAGCACAGGCGAGCCCGACTATGAACATTCCTATGTTAGATGCATGTAGCTTGATTGTGTCAACGGTAAAATACCTTGCCATCGTGGAAAATGAAAGGGCGGGGTAGAATACCCAGATTATGAGCTTTGACATAATTTTGCTTGCACTTTCGGGCAGGACGTTTGTTTTCTTAAGTGCAAATCCGATAATCATACACATAAACAGCGAGAGCATCGGATTAAGTGAGGCTAAAAACGTATCGAGCATAATTAATAATCCTTGTAGTTAAAATTTAACTTTTTTAAGCGAGTGATAGAGTGCCGTACCGAGTATAAGAGCGCACACAATTTCGCCGGCAGCCACGGTCAAGGCAAAATAGGGATAAACCCCCGGAACCTCGTAGGCGTAAATCAGAACGAACGGAACGATAACGGCATTCGATATAACCGTCGGCAGAGTGGCAAGCCATATGAGCTTTTGCGGAAGATTTCGAAGCAGCCTTGCGCCGACGGCTCCGATAAGAGTTGCAATCGTTCCGAAGATTATATCCCATATAATGGCATCGGTGATGAGGTTTGCTATGAAGCAGCCAAGTGTAAGACCAATTACCGCCTCGGGCATAAATACGGGAAGAATACACAGCATCTCGGAAAGCCTGAACTGTATTGCTCCGCTTGAGAGTCCGAAAAGGGCTGAGGCATAGGTCAGGGCAACATAAAGTGCCGCGATAAGCGCGCCTCGGGTGAGGTAAAGGGTTGATTTGTTCTTCATTTTTTATTCTCCGTAGTTTTGTTTTTTCGCCTTGATTCAAGGTTTGGTGAGGATGGTTCCGAACTCACCGAGAAACATTTTAGCACATTTAGAATAAAAAGACAATATGTTTTTAAAATTTCACGAAATTTACAAAAAAAGAAAAAAGCCGCACTGTCAAAAAAAGCGCGGAAGCAGTATAATGTATAAGAGGAAAGGAGATAAAAAGAGTGGAATTTCTTGTAGTCAGTGACTCAAAGTTGAAAATTATGATGAACCGTGAAGATATGAAAAAATACGATATCGACGGTGATAATATAGATTACGATAACCCCAAAACCAGACGCTCGTTTTGGAGAATACTGGACGTTGCAAGAGAAAAGTGCGGATTTGAGGCATCGGGAGATAAAGTGCTTATACAATTTTATCCTGCGAAGGACGGAAGCGAAATATTTGTGACGAAGCTTGGTGTTATTTCGTCTGGCGCTGAACGAACTATTGCCAAATCAAGCAAGGTAGCAATGCTTTCAAGCAGGTTGGTTATATATAAATTTTCTTCCTTTTCGTCGCTTGCCGCGGCATCGCGCATTATAGACGTAGAGGATTGCGAACGCGCACCGCGGGCTTATCTCGACGAGCATGGATTTTATTATATCATAGCAGAAGAGCGTCGGGCGGGTCCGGAAAAAAACAGGGAAATATTCCCGATATACGAGTTTGGACGTGAGATTCCCGATAATCTTGCGCCGTACATAGCTGAGCATTCTACCGAAATAAAATTCGACCTTTTACGCCAATTGTAAAAAATCGCGTAAAGCATAGAATCTTTGAGCAGAACACAAAATCTTGTGCAGAGCATGAAGCTTGTACAGAATATAAAAGTTGTGTACATAACATAACCTTTTGCAGAGAGAATAACTCTTTGCACGAATATAATAAAAGGCTCCCTTGTATAAAGGGAGCTCTGTTGTAAGCGGTGTGGGATTGTATCATCCCGTTTTTATATCTCAAAATGCTAAAAACTATTGCTTCTTTTCTATATCGCCCATCATATCAACGCGAATCTGGTGTCTGCCGCCTTCAAATTCGTTTTCTAGAAATATATCAACTATATCCTCGGCAAGGCAGGAACCGATTACTCTTGCACCCATGCAAAGAACGTTTGCGTCATTGTGGCGGCGTGTCATTTTAGCAGAGAAGGTATCCGAACAAACGGCGGCTCTTACGCCGTTATATTTGTTTGCGCACATAGACATTCCGATTCCTGTTCCGCAGATAAGGATTCCGTAAGACGTGTCGGGATTTGCCTGTACAGCCTCGCACACCTTTGATGCGAATATCGGATAGTGACAGGACGCTTCGGAATCTGTGCCGAAATCGGTAACGTCATATCCAAGTTCAGTGATATGCTTTTTCATTTCTTCCTTAAGGAGAAATCCTGCGCTGTCCGCGCCCATGTAAATCTTTCTTTTTTCCATCTTTATATCCTCACTTGCTGTTGTTTTTTTCTCTTTCGATTCTTTCTCTTTCGGCTTGCGGAAGTCTTAGGTAGGTTGCAGAAATTTCACTGTCGGTGGAAAACTCACCGCGGTTGTATTTTCTAAGCCCAACCATAGCGCAGGAATATGCGTTTTCGGATATCAGAAGAGTCGGCGTTTCCATAACCTCAACACCAAATGCGGAAAGCCCTTTTTTCGCAACCTCGTATCCGTCACCGGATAGATAGATGCAATCTCCCGCGTATTCGCGAAGCATTGTTGCAAGCTCCTCTATTGATATAGCCATATCCGAAGTAACTCTCTCTGCCGTCTTACCGTCAGACTTAAATATTGCTGTGTATACCTGACCGCGCTTTGCGTCCATAACGGGAACGAGAATTCCGGAAAGAGGAGTTATATTCTCTGCAAGCTCCTCAAGCGTTGAAACCGAAACGCAGGGAATGTTTCTGCCGAATGCAATTCCTTTAACCAGAGCTGTTCCGATTCGCACACCCGTAAACGAGCCAGGACCGGTTGCCGCGCATACGAGGTCTATATCCGCAAAGTTAAGCTTAAGTGAATGAAGGAGATTCTCCGCCATAGGCAAAAGCAACTCACTTTGAGTAAGACCGTTGTCAATATTGTAAAGGCCGAGCAGCCGCTCACCGTCGCACACGGCAACCGAAGCGGCTCTTGCAGTGCTGTCAAAGGCTAATATTTTCATTTAATCCGTCCCCAAAAATTTCAATTTCTCTTTTTGATTCGGCATCGGAAGACCTATTAATCGTAACGTGAATTGCATCTGTCGGAAGAAAAGGCTCAACGTTTTCCGACCACTCCGAAATGCAAATTCCGTCCTTTTCGACGTACTCGTCAAATCCGATAGAGTATAGGTCGTCCTCGCTTTCAATGCGGTACATATCAAAGTGATATATATTTCTTCTGCCGCGATACTCGTTAACAACGGTATAGGTCGGACTTTTAACGTTTGAAATTTCAAATTGTGAAGCAAATCCGCGCACGAAAGCCGTTTTACCGACACCCATCTCGCCTCTTAGGGCAATAAATGCCCGAGGAGCTTTGGAGCTGTCGATTTTTTCAGCCAGAAGTTTTCCGAGCTTTTCGGTCTCTTCGGTGCTGTTAGTTATAAAAATCATAATTAATTTATTTCTTTCAGATACGAATCTCTGTTGTCACCAAGCAGAAATTCGAGTATTTTATCATATCTTTCCCGTCTTTCAAGCAGTGCCTTGTCGGATGTTTTTTCCTCCCGAATTGCTTTGAGAAGGGTGTTTTTTGGTGTGTTTTCAGGGTCTGTGAGCTCAAGTGCCGATACCTTGTAGCCCGCTGCGCTTATTCTTGCAAGTCTTATGGAGTCTGTAAGCGCCTCGCACAGCTTATTCCTTAGCTGAGGGTAATCGGTAACGAATTTCAGTTCTTTCGAACGTATCTTGTCGTTAAGATATTTGTGACAGCAGGGGGTGGAAAGGATAACGGTTGCTCCGAGCTCTATAGCCCGATTTATAACTATATCGGTTGCAACGTCGCAGGCGTGCAGTGAAATTACCATATCGGGTGATATATTTTGAGGTGTATTGGTCACGTCATCACAAACGAAGCGCATGCCGTGATATTTGAGCTTTTTTGCAAGCGAGTCGCACCAAGCTATGACGTCGCGCTTAAGGTCTATTCCGAGAAGCTCGGTGTCACCTCTGCCTTTTATTGCGGTAAGATAGTAATATACCGCGAAGCTTAAATAGCTTTTCCCGCAGCAGAGGTCATATATCACTATATTTTTGTCCTTTGGAAGCTTGTCGTAAATATCCTCAATATGCTCAAGGAACTTGTTTATCTGGCGAAACTTTGCCTGCCTTTTATCGTGCACGCGTCCGTCTTTGTCGGATATCCCAAGCTCTATAAGAAAATCTTCGTTGCCGGAAAGAATGTAGTTTTTCTTTTTGTCAAGAGCTTCTATTGCGCTCTCAAAATCGGGGGATTTTCCTCGAAGCTTGCGCATAAGAGGGTCGAAGCCGAGTATAACCTCTTTATCACCCTTTGAAATTTTCCATTCAGCATCACCGAGAGTTGTGATAAGGTTTGCCTGTCTGTATTCCGAAAGGAGCGCTGACAGCTCTTCTGCTATGCTTTCCTCATCGAGATTTTTATGAGAAACCGTATTTCCGGGTAGGGAATATTCAAGCGCGAGAATCCTACGTCCGCGATGCGCGCACAGTCTTGCCGAAACCTTGGAAATTTCAGACGTGGCAGGGCGTGAGAAGACAAGCTTTTTCAGCACCTCGCGGCTGACTGCTTCCTTGATTAAATCTATAAAATCAATCTTCCGACTCATCTTCTGTTTTCTCTTCTTCTGTTTTTACTTCGGGCTTTTTCTTGAAAGAAAATTTCCTCTCGGTTTTGTTTGATATTCTCTGGATGTTCTCTCTGTGACAGAAAACTACGAGTATAGCTATAGCTATAGTTGAAAGCGCAGCAAGGCCCGGAAGCGGGTTTGCTACCTTTGAGAAAACGACTACGAAATAGCCGTGAAGAACTACGGGAAGAAGTGAAACGCAGGTGATTGAACCGAGTGAAACGTATCCGGATATGGCAACTATTGCGACAAAAAGCGCAAAAAGAATGAGAAAGGGAACGGGAGCAAGCATCAGTGCTGTTACTGCAGTAGCAAGAACTCCCTTTCCGCCTTTGAATTTGTAGTAAATCGGCGCAATGTGACCGATGACGGTGAAAAGACCGGCAACGTAACACATACCGTCGCCCGTGCTGACGCCGCCGACGTAGTTCATTCCGAAAAGAAAGCCTGCAAAGAGGATAGATAACACGGTCTTTAAAAGGTCACCGAGGAGAGTGAGGCCCGCTGCGCCCTTACCGAACGTTCGCATCATATTTGTAAGACCGGGGTTGCCGCTTCCGTGTTTTCTGATGTCGTCTCGGTAGAGACCTTTTGATATGATTATTGCAGAGTTAATACTTCCGAGAAAATAGGAAACGACTATAACCGCAAGCGTAAAAGCGATGTAATAAAAGGGAATACCGGTTGTTTCAGAATTGATGAGATATTTGTATAATCCGCCGTCGTTAAAGCTCATAAATAGCTCACTTTCTCTTTTAAATATAAATTTAATTCAAATAATTATACACCATACGCGCGTAAAAGTCAAGAAATATATTGCAAACGCAGATGCGGTATGCTAAAATAAAAATATAATTATTGAAAATTCGGGTATGCCATGATAGATAAATTTTTTCAAAAAGAGAAAATTGAATACTTTTCGTCTCTGTCCTATAATGACGTTGAGGTAATACGGCAGAGCATCGTCGCCCGCGAGGACTTTATCCCCAAGAGCGTCATAGTATATCTTGCGCCGTATTATGCGGGTGAGACGAAAAACATATCAAAATATGCGGCAGCTCGCGATTATCACTTATACATACGTGATTTAAACTGCCGCTTGATTTCTGAGCTAAGAAAGACGTATCCTGAAAATTCTTTTAAAGGGTACTGTGATTCCTCACCTATAGACGAACGGAGCGCAGCGGCTATTGCAGGGCTTGGAATGCTAGGTGACAACCGACTTTTAATAAACGAAAAATACGGAAGCTATGTATTTATAGCTGAAATCCTGACCGACATTGAGCCGGAAATCCTCCGTGCCGCAAGACCTAAAGGCGTCGCACACTGCCAAGGATGCGGACTTTGTAAAGAAAAATGCCCGACAAGTCACCTTCAAAGCTGCTCCTCCGAATGCCTCTCCGGCATAACTCAAAGAAAAGGCGACCTCACCGAAAAAGAAGTTGAAATAATGCGAAAATGTGGCACGGTATGGGGGTGCGACGTGTGTCAGGACGTCTGTCCGCACAACCAAAACCCAAAAATCACCCCTATTTCGTTTTTCAAAGAGGACAGGATAGAGGAGCTCACCTCGGAGGTTCTCTGCGCAATGGATAAAAAGACGTTTTTTGAACGTGCATTTTCCTGGCGCGGCAGAAAAACGCTCGAGCGTAATATTGAATACTTGAAATGAATTATCCCGGCTTTTACGTATATAATTTTGGCAGAGGCACTTTGTTTGTGCTTCTGCCATTTTGCTGTACTATATTATTTGTTTTCCTGTCTCCAAGCGGCAGGTGACACACCGTGGTGGCGTTTGAACGTGCGCGAAAAATACTCAACGTCCGAAAAACCCGAAGATGCGGCAACCTCCCTTAGGGGCAGGTCTGTTGAAATCAAGAGCTTTTCTGAAAGCTGCATCCTCTTTTTCGTAATGTATTCCACTATGGTTATACCAAATTCAGCTTTGAAATGCTCGGTAAGCGTTACGGTGCTGCAATGAAGATTAAATGCAATGTCACTGAGCGTAAGCTTTTTTGAGAGGTTGTTTTTTATGTAGTGTTTTATTAGCGTTCCGATACTCTCTTCGCCATCGTCGGTGAGGGTTGAATCATTGCCTATATGCTCACCGATTATCATAAGCTGATTAAAATAAGCCTTCGCCTCCTCGTCACCGAGTTTTTTCATATTGCTTATAAGCTCCGAAAGTCGCGATTCGTCGAGGCTTGGAGCAATTGCGCGTGTCAGCTCGTATACCGAGCTCTCACCGCCTTTTTTAATACCCATTGTCGCAATTATATACGCAATGATGCTATCGTTTCGCTTTATGGGGATTATAGCCTCGGTAATTCCAAAAGGGCAGGTATAGCTTACGGGCTCCTCGGTTCTTTCTGAAAGCGTCAAGTGTTCAATGTCCGAGCCTTTGCACATCTCGGTGGTTGCAGCTGCGCGGTGTATAAAAGAGCATAGATTTTCCTCGCAGCGCCCCGCTATTGATACGGTATGAAACCTTGAATCGAGTACGGAAACCTCCATGCCCGAAATAGTGTGAAAATCTTTTAGTAATTTGTCAAGCTTTGATTTATTCAAAAGGATATCCTCCGCGGCGGCTTCATTTATGAAATGATTATAACAAATATCCTCTGCGTTTTCAATAGAAATATGAAAAATTAAAAAAATAGCGCTGTTTTTTTGCAAAGTTTTATCGATTTTCCATATTAATGTTATTGATATGTCATTTTAATATTTTCGCGAATCTGCTATAATTGGTGTGTGGGTGCGAGCTCGGATTATTTGCTCCCCGATAAATTACATACTGAAAGGTGTTTTTTAAAATGAAAGTGGAAAAGTTAGTTGTTGGTGTAATCGGTCTGCATATGGGTGCGCGTCACCTTGCGGGTGCTGTTGAATACGGCGCAGAGATAGGCTTGATTTGCGATATTGATGCCGCAAAGCTTAAGGAAGCCGGCGAAGCAAATAATATTCCCGAGGAAAAATGGACTACCGACTATCTTGACATAGTTAATAATAAGGAAATCAACGCGGTTGTTATTGCAACACCCGACCAGCTTCACAGAGAAGAAATCGTAGCTCTTCTTGAAGCAGGCAAGCATATTATGTGCGAAAAGCCTCTCGCTCTTACAAGGGAGGATATCGTTGCAATCATCAAGGCGGTTGAGGCTCATCCCGAGTGCAAATTCATGGTTGGTCAGATCTGCCGTTTCACGCCTGCGTTCGTCCTTGCAAAGAAGCTTATCAGCGAGGGCAGAATCGGAGAGATCTATTTCGCTGAGTCTGAGTATGCTCATGATTATCTCCATATGTTTGAGGCAAACCCGAAAAACTGGAGAAGCGATCCCGAGCGTAACGGTGTCGTAGGCGGCGGATGTCACGCAGTCGACCTTCTTCGTTGGCTCGTTAACGACGATCCTACCGAAATTTACGCATACGGAACGCATAAGCTTCTTGTTCCTTACGTTGAATATGACGACGCAAATCTTGCTATTATGAAATTCCCGAACAATATTATGGGTAAGGTATTCGTTTCCACTGCTTGCAAGAGAGGATACACGATGCGCACCTGTATCTACGGTACAAAGGGAACGCTTATTTTTGATAACAAATCCGAAGATATGACTGCTTATTTTGCAGATGAAAACGGACACATCCCGAAGGAGCCCGAGATGATTCCCGTTGAGGTTAATAACCA
>JAZLAO010000030.1:0-17985 GCA_045613205.1 Eubacteriales bacterium
GAAAATGGTGTAGGTGGCATTTCTGTTTTTTTGTTAGCTGCGATAATCGGCGGAGAGAATATCTATCGCAATGTTCGCACCGAGCCGGAACGCATACACGAAGATTGACTTTTCAGCAAGACTCGCATACTCGCTCCAACAGTCGTCGAACCGCTCAAAAATATCCTTTTGCTCGTCCGTCATTGTCGTCATAAGAGCGTCGTGGTGCCGGGCCATGTATTCCATCAGACGCTTCATCTCAGGCGTGTTGGTTCGGCTGTCGGTCTCCGGAGAAATATTTCCGTGCCACAATTCTTCAAGCGTACTTCTCATAAGTTCACCTCCTTGTAGCATCATACATTACCATAAGGCGGGAGACATATCAAGATAACTTTTTGTGAACGAAAATGTGCTAACGCATACAGTAAAAACGTGAAAATGTAACAGTAAAATGTATTGTAAAAAGTCGAATTTTGTGATATAATGAAATCGAAGATTGATATGTAGTAAACAAAGACGGGCTGTCGGATATGGTCGTCTTTTTTGAAAATGATTATTCTACATTATTTACATTTTTATGTTGAATAGCGTCGAAAAATATGGTATAATTATTAAAATAAACGCTTGGAGGACACTATGAAAAAACTAGATGTTTTTGAAAACGAAGCATTATTTAAAACTTTTGTTGGAAAACACGGGCTTAATCTTTTTACTGGAGCGGGGTTTTCTACTTATGCTTACAATGAAGATGGAGAGTCGTTGCCTCTTGGCGGTGCTATATGCCAAAAACTATGTGAAACATTCTCTATAAATCAAACGGTTTATCCTACTTTGGGGAAAGTATGTCAAAAAATCAAAAGAACCCAAGCAGATTCTATGAATATTCTTTTGCGTGATACTTACAAGGTAAAACGGTATGATGATATTTATAATATACTCCCCAAGCTTCCAATTCAAAATATTATAACAATTAATATTGACGATTTGGTTGAAAGAATATATTCAGATATATCATCTCCCAAGGATATTTCAGATACGCATATCTATGGAGAAGTACAAAAAAAGAATACGGTTTCATTGTATAAACTACATGGATCGATTACATATCCTTTTGAGGAGAATATGTCTTTCACTGTAGAAGAATTGAACAGTTTATTTATCACCAACAATCGCTTATATCAAAATGTTACGTATAAACTGTCTAATTGCCCTACACTTTTTTGGGGAACTAGTTTAGAAGATGGAAATATATTTCAGCTTTTATGTCAATCCAAAGCGGATGGACAAAATAATTTACCCAAGTGGATTGTTATTTATCCTAAAGATCCAAGGCGCGAACATTTAATTGAAGAATACCATGACATGGGATTCAATATTATCGTAGCGGATACAAAGGAACTTTTAGAATATCTTTCTAGTATGCCGTTTGTCGCTAAACCGGCAAATGATAAATATGTTTATACAAAGTATAGACTAATGTTCCCCAATAATTTTGTGTGTAATGAATTAAAGAAATCTTCCATGGCACGCCCTATAAATGATTTCTTTTATGGCTCAGAACCTCAAATTTCAGACGTGCTTTCCTCTAATGTTGTGCATACATCATATTTCGCAACGCTTCAAAACGCAATTATGTCTAATGATATTACGCTTATTACAGGTATTCCCGGTTGTGGAAAATCTACTCTTTTGCTTCAATTAGCGTTTGATAAAAGTATAGGTGGACACAAATTTTGGTTTTCGAACATGTTGCCATCCGAGGCAAATAGATTATGTAAACTTGTCGAGGATGATCCTGATGCCATAGTCTTTTTTGATAATTTATATGATAACTTGGAAGCATATACCATCCTTAAAGCGCACAATATCAAACTGGTAGTATGCGAAAGAGCTATTAATTATGAATATGTAAAATCATCTCTAAATATATCTTCGAAAAGCATTGTTGATGTTAGCGATCTCAATGAATTAGATATTCAAAACATTTGTTCTGCAATGAACAAACCAAGCAAAGATGCTATTGATTTATTCAAAAGCAAGTCCAATGTTTCTCTATTGGAAATTGTATTTATGGCGTTTCATAGCAAAACTGCTGTTGATAGAATAAAGCAATATATTTCTGCGGTGAAAGAATTCAAGGATGAAAAGTTGAACATCGACTTGTTGGAGTTGTATGCTCTAATAAACTATATTAGTTTTTGTGGTGTTCCTACATCAATGGATATGTTGATATTCTATTTCAGTAACGATGGTATTGCATATAAAGATGTTTATTATGCACTTAGCAAATTAAATGGTATAATAGTAAATGATGTACAGTGTACCTCTCAAGATTTTGTTACTATGCGTAGTAAGCTTTTTGCTGAAATTTCAATTCGACATCTCCCCGATGAACTCATGGGGCGGATTTTGAACAAATTTTTTGATAATGTTTCGTCTAGCGCAATATACAGGTATGATATCTTCAAAAAGAGGGCTTATGATGCTGATATAACAAAGTATGCCTTTTCCAAAGAGGATGGAATAAAGTTTTACAACAAAGTGATTGCGCTAAATCGCTCTCCGTATGTTAAGCACCAATATGCACTTTTTCTCCAAAGAAAAAAGGACATTGATGCTGCTTGGAAAATTATTGATCAAGCTAATACAGAAAGCTATGGAAGAATTTTTTCGATTGCAAACACTCACGCAATTATTTTGTTTGAAAAAAATATTGATATTCCTTGTGCTGATGCGGAAATTTCAAAATTAAAAGAGATACTAAGTAGATCTTTCGAAACATTGGAATACTGTGTAACAAAAGACGTTAAAATCACCTATCACGTGTTAATATACGCGCGACATACTTTAAAATACATTGAGCGCTTCGGATTAGATGAGTACTCCAAGGAATATCTTATAAAAGCAAAAACTCGCACTAAAACTATACTTGATTCAAACGAGTATATGTATAAAAGCCTATGGAGAGAACTGCATAATATCCACGACCAACTCGTTAAGATTGAAAGCGATATGTACGTGACTGTTTGAGTTTAAACAATAAAAATAAATAAGTAAAAAACCGTCCGGGAATATACTCTTGGGCGGTTTTTCCTATGTTTGGCGTTCGAAGGGGAGAGGATTATATTTTCTATTTGTGATTTTTTCAGAAAACCTCTTGACATTGTCGATATTCGATATTATAATATAAATGCAGAATGTCGATATTCGACAATGGAGGTGATAATACTATGCCAAGAGCAAAATTTCAGACCTTGACAGAGCAGATGTACTATATCCTTCTTTGTCTTTCCTCCGAGTGTTACGGAATGGACATTATGGATAAAGTGCCTCAGATGACGGACGGCAGAGTGAAGGTCGGTTCGGGAACTCTGTATAACCTTCTTGAACAGTTCCTTGATGCAGATATGATAAAGGAAACCAAAGCGGAAGGTAGGCGCAGATGTTATATCCTCACCGACAAAGGACGAGAGCTGCTTGATAACGAGTACAAACGCTTGAATAGTCTTGTTTCAGACTATCAGCGCCTTATGGGAAAGGAGGACACCCAATGAAAGATATTAAAAAGAAAGTTGAGTTTTTCACCTTTTACGACAAGACAGGAATTGAAAAGCATCTTGAACAGATGGCTTCGGAAGGTTGGCTTCTTGAAAAGATGTCCGCTTTTCGTTGGAATTACCGCCGCATAGAGCCGAAGAAAATACACTTCTCAGTATCCTACTATGCCACCATAACCGACTTTGAACCCGAGCCTACCGAAGAACAGCAGGCGTTCAACGAGTTCTGTGAGCATTCGGGATGGAAGCTCGCTACACAGACGGTACAGATGCAGGTGTTCTACAACGAGAATGATAATCCCGTTCCGATTGAAACCGATCCAATGCTTGAAATTGAAAATATCCACATTTCTGTGAAGAAAACCGTACTTGTAACCTATTTCTTGGAGCTGTTTCTCGGCATTCTCTTGGGTGGAAGTTTTATCAGTACGTTACTCGGTGATCCTATCCTTCTGCTGTCAAGCTCAATACGGCTGTTTACAGGAATATGGTGCATCGTAGCATTTGTTTATTCCTTGACCGAGCTTATCACCTATTTCACATGGCGTCACAAAGCGAAAAAAATGGCAGAGCAAGGCGTGTTCCTTGAAACGCGCGGGCACAGACAGCTCGGCTTTGCAATCGTGGTGTTTATGCTTGTGTCGGTCGTGCTGTATCTGGTCTCCCTTGCCAATACGGGCTTACAGTTCTATATGACGGCATATTTGCTGATCTTCCTTGCAGGCTTCCCATTGGTAAACGGT
Organism: Eubacteriales bacterium; assembly: GCA_045613205.1. Lineage (GTDB taxonomy): Bacteria > Bacillota > Clostridia > Oscillospirales > CAG-272 > UBA1740. The sequence goes on from JAZLAO010000030.1 coordinate 4,280, forward strand.
GTAAAATCTTTCCTCAAAAAGAAGAAGGTTAAGGCAGGTACGAATAAGGCATTGACATTTGCGGCGAGCTTCACACTTGCCTTTGTGCTTGTGGGTGCGCTAACCGCCGTAACGATTTTGGGCATCAGAAACGGTGCGTTTGAAAGTGATCTGAAGGGGCTTCCGTTCACGGTCGGTGAGCTTCTTGACGTTGATGATAGCGATTATATCAAAACGCGCGGAAAAGAAGATTCTATTATGCTCGGTCAATACCGTTCCTCACAGCACCCGAACACCTATGACCATTCGCCCACGATGCAGTACACCATCACCGAGGTGAAAATGCCGTTTCTTTATGATTTTGTAGCGGATACGCTTTACCATCATTATGACGAATGGAAAGGATGGAACTCCACATACGAATATGTGGAAACCGATGCAACGGCTTGGGGAGCAAACAAGGCTTGGGAACTTTACCGAAACGGAGAAACGGATAATGCTTTCCTTATCTGCTACGATAAGTATATCCTGGAAATATCTGTTGATTGGGAGCTTACCGACGAGCAGAAGCAACTCATCAGAACTAAGATTTGTGAAGAATAGCGAGGTTCTCCACCATGAAGATAACAAAATTTTATAACCCCGAAATACCGTACAGCCTTCACGATATGAACGTGATTGAATTTGAAATAAACTGCGGCAATCTTACAATGAGAACTGAGTCGGGTATGGTGAGAACCGCGCCGAATTGGGATCAAGTTGACGGATACCTCGAATTTCTCGATGTGAATTGGAAATATTGCTATGCTACAGTGTGTGAAGGATATTACGGCAATCCCGGCACTTATGAGGGCAAGACCTTCAAGAAAATGTATCTCAAAGATTTTATTGCCGAGTTTCAAAATGCAGGCTTCTCCATCACGGACGAATATTACGGTCAAGACCGCGCACTTTATTCGGGATATTTACACAAGCGTGATTTTACAGGCGAGTGCACTATTGAAATTTACCATAACAACATCTTATTCTGTGAGCAGACCGATGATACCCGTGAAATGAAAGAGGTCATACTGAGCGCAGACGGAGATCTGTCGCTCTATTTAGTTCCTGCCGACGTTGCGGATAATCTCGCTACGGTTGCCAACGAATTTGCGTTTAACTACGTATGGCACGGCGAGAAAAGCGGCAAGTTTTTGAAGCTCTGCGGAGAACAGTACGGCGCGGTGTTTAATGAAACAGATTTTATAGAATATCTGAATACGGTACTCTATCCCGATAAGCCTTCAAAGAAGATCAAAACTCTCTGTACCTTCGACGATGAAGTGCCGGAGGAATATAAACGAGTACCGCGCTATAATTTCTAATATAATTCTACCACAAATAACCCTGCAATTCAACGAGCTTACTCTTATGATTTGCGGGGTTTTCGTTTATGATTTTGTTTTTTTAGAGCAACTGCAAGAAAACGTGAGAGGGAAGCACTCCCCGGGAACTAAAAATCAATAAAAAAACGAAATGGTTAATAAAAAAACGATTTGCCCAATAAAAAAACGAAATAAAATCTAAAAATGAAAGAACCGCCCGGGGACACACACTCGGACGGCTCTTTTATTGTTTATGAGATGGAAAAGGGTCAAAAATGGGCAAAAAACGCGCGAAAATGCCCGAAAACCCTCAAAAATACAAAAAAATCAGCACGACAATTCTATCAAAATCATCGTGCTGATTTGGTCTGAGTGACAAGACTTGAACTTGCGGCCTCTACCACCCCAAGGTAGCGCGCTACCAACTGCGCCACACCCAGATTTGATGCCTTTGTTTGCGGTCGGTGGCAATCAACCGACGACATTTTTAGGATTGAGGGACGAATTCTACCTGAAAAGTCTAATATATTATAGCACTAGGTTATCGAAAAGTCAAGAGTTTTTTTTATTTTTATCAAATTTTTTGTTTTTGTGCTTTTTAGCCTCTATAACGCCTGCGTTTTTTATATATTTTATGATTGCTGATATGCATGTTTTTTGCTACAGGTAGGCGCAAATTACGTCGCTTTTTTGTCTTGAATGGTGGAACAAATTCATTGCACAACACTTTTATATTTGTTTTTTTGATAGCGAGGAATAAACAAATTGCCAACAAAAACCGCGATTTTGCAAAGTTGGATTTACAAAATCGCGGTTGTTTTGTGGTTTGGGGAGTGTTTTTAAAGATAATCTCTAATCTTGTTTTCGAGATATTCCTCTGAGGCGATGAGGCGCTTGGCAATGGATTTAGCATCCTGACTTGCGCGCTTATACTTGTTCAGATAGCGCGAGAGCGACTTGATACCCATATCACATCCGTCGGTCATAACGTCGGCTATCTGGCTATCGCTTTCCTTTGCCATCATTTTTGCGCAGATTTTCATATCGCTCATCACGCGGGCTATCGCGTGAGGCTCTTTGGTGTCTGCACCGTGTTCGAGGAGCATCGCGTGCGTCTCGTCACCCAAAGAGGCGTGTGTGTTCTTACACACTTCGAGCGTGCGGCGAAGCTCGTCGCTTTTTGCGTATGGGAGCACCTTTTTGATTGCGCTCTCGCCCATTTTTATTCCTGCGTTGCACTCGCGCAGGAGCTTTATAGTATCGGTTTGCATACCGTTAATCCTTTCGTTTTTTGTTAGTATGCTACCGTGCGGCGTTAATTATTCGGAAAGCGAAAACTCAAAATTTTCATAAACGAGAATTGAGCCGACGTCGGCTCCCGCGGGCAGAAGCGCAAGCGCGATAAAAAGCTCCTCACCGCCCGACTGCTCGGCAAGATAGGCGTATTCTCCCTCAATTCTGGTCAGAGTAAAGCTGCGTTTTTCCATAAGCACCTCCGTTTTTCTTTACTATACTACACTTTCCACCAAAAGTCAAGTCCTGTTGCGCGGCGGGTGACAAATTGCACAAAAAATGCTTTTTGCACGTTCGTTTTTTTTACACCAAATCATACTTACAAGCGTCGTGACTTGTGCTACAATGGTGATGCAAGGAAGAGGAGGAGAGAAGAGGAGAGGAGATTATAGAGAAGAGAAGAAAAGAGAAGAAAAAGAGAAGACAAGACAAATAAATTCATACATAGAAGGCTTTGCGTGAGAGAGTGCGGCGGATAAAAAATGCTTGACATTTGACATAAATGGGTATATTATATAGGGGAAATATATTTTAAGGATGTACAAATGTCACTTTTACATATTGACGCGGAGGGGAATCTCTTATTGGATGCGCTTCGTGAGATTTTATTGCACGGCGTGCTTGATACGCTGAAAATAGTGCCGTTTCTGTTCCTGACCTATCTCTTGATGGAGTTTATCGAGCATAAGGCGGGCGACAAGGCGGAGAGCTTTATGAAGCGCGCGGGGATTTTTGCGCCTGCGGTCGGCGGAGCGCTCGGAGCTGTGCCACAGTGCGGATTTTCGGCGGCGGCATCGAATCTCTTTGCGGGCAGAATCATTTCGCTCGGAACGGTTGTGGCGGTCTTTCTCTCGACCTCTGACGAGATGCTTCCGATACTTATTTCGGGCAGCGTGCCGTTCGTCACGGCGCTTCTCGTGGTGCTTTACAAGGCTCTGGTCGGAATTATGGTCGGCCTGCTCGTTGACCTCGTTTTGCGAGCTATGAAAAAGCCTGCCGAGGCGATAAACATCGACGCTATTTGCGACGAGGACAACTGCCATTGCGAGCGCGGCATTTGGTATTCGGCGCTGCATCACACGCTTACTATCTCCTTGTTCGTGCTTCTCGTCACGATTGGCATAAACGCCCTGGTATTCTTCGTCGGTGAGGAAACTCTCGGCTCGGTGATGCATGGTATACCCGTGCTCAGCCATATTATAGCAGCAGTTTTCGGTCTGATTCCGAACTGTGCGGCGTCGGTCGTTCTGGCAACTCTCTGCACCGAGGGACTTATCACCGCCGGCACTATGATGTCGGGACTCTTCTCGGGCGCAGGCGTGGGTCTGCTGGTGTTATTCAGAGTGAACAAGCACCCAAAGGAGAATTTCCTCATAGTCGGAATAATTCTTGCGACGGGCGTGATTTTTGGTCTGCTCGGCGACCTTATTTTCCCAAGAGAAATGTTTTTATAAAAATCAATCCCCTGACTGCGCCTCTTGATTGCTGCTCGGTCGGGGGATTTTTAACAAAATTTACATGCGTCAATTTTGTTGCAAAACGCGTGGTATTGTGATATACTTTAATTAGAAAATAACGAGAGGAGGTACGGTATGGAAAAGTGGAAAAAGAGGTCGATTGACCTGCTCGCATCTATGGCGTTCGGAACTGACGGCACTCCGTCGGTCGTGCCGTATTACCCTCAGAAAACGAAAATTTCGGGCGACGAGGAGCGTTTCTTCCGACGCGTGACACCCGAGAGGCACGGAATATCCTCGAAGCGTATTTACAATATGCTCGCCTCGCTTGAGGCGGAAAAACGCGCGAATATACATAATCTCGTGATACTTGCCGGCGGTGAGGTTATCTCCGAATGCTCGCGCGACGGCTACGGAGTGAATATCGCACACCTGTCGCACTCGATGTCAAAGACCGTGACGGGTATGATAATCGGTATTCTGCACGCAGACGGACTTATTTCTCTTGACGATGCGCTGATAGATATATTCCCAGAGATTCCGTACCGCGACAAGCGTTTTTCGGATATTACCGTGCGCCACCTTCTGACTATGAGCTCGGGCGTGGATTTCGGTGAGGCAGGCTCTATTACCGAGAGCAAGTGGACAGAGGCCTTTTTTGCGTCGTCTTTGCGCTTTGCTCCCGGCTCGCGCTTTGCCTATAACAGTATGAACAGCTATATTTTGGCTCGCATTGCCGAGCGAGTCAGCGGTAAGCCGTTTGGCGCTATCGCATGGGAGCGATTTTTCGCCCCTCTGGAAATCAGAAATTATTTGTGGGAAAAGAGTCCCGAGGGCACCGAAAAGGGCGGTTGGGGGCTTTATATGTCGGGTGAGAGCTGGGCTAAGGTCGGATATATGTTTCTCTCGGGCGGAGTCTTTCGCGAGAGGCGGATTTTGCCGAGCGAATGGGTGGAAGGCTCGGTGCGTGACGGAGCTGAAACGGGATACGTCAGCGGTGACTTTGACTACGGCTATCAGATGTGGTACTCCCGCGAGGGCGGTGAATATCTGTTCAACGGAATGCTGGGCCAGAACGTCTGGATTTGCCCGAAGAACGATATCGTGGCAGTGGTTATGAGCGGAAATAACGAGCTATTTCAGGATAGCCCTGCGCTTGAAATCATAAGGCGGCATCTTGGCGGCGAGATAAACGACGAGCTGCACCGCGCCGATTACAAGGTGCTGAGGGAGCGCGAGACAGAGTTCTTTGACTCTCGCAGATGGGTGCGACCGCGCGGGAAAAAGCAGGGACTGTTCTATTGGCTCGGCATCAGACGGCGCGAGAGCTTTGATGCACTCTGGAGCTCGGTGCTCGGTGAATACCGCTTTGGAAAAAATAACGACGGTATGCTTCCGCTCGTCGTGCGCGCTATGCAGAATAACCTTAATTCTACTCTTGAGTCGCTCTCGCTTTTCAGGCGTAATAACGAGTTGTATCTAGGTTTTGTCGAAAGCGGTATCAAGCATACGATACCCGTCGGACTGTACGAGCCGAGAGGCACGGTGCTTGACTTTCGAGGTGAAAAATATATCATTAAATGTATGGGAGAGGCAATTTTGCTCTCTGGCGGCAGAGCGGAATATCGCATAGAGCTGATTTTCCCCGAGCTTCCGAACACTCGTATGCTCAAAATCACCCGCGACGGCGACGACAGGATAAAGCTCGAGCTTTTCGAGACTCCCAACAATAAGATAGTCGAAAATTTGCTTGCCCGCGTTGCCTCGCTCAGCTCGGTCGCGTCGGTGTCTATGGAAATAATAGAGCGCAGATTCGGTGACGGAGTTATTGCGAGCACGCTGCGCCGTGCCTTTTGCCCGATGCTGATAGGAGCGTCGGTGGATTCGCCCGATTGCGACAAAATCGTTGCCGAGGAGACCCTGCGCAGACAGAATGAGTCGCGCGCCGTTAAGCTTATACGCGCCGTGATTGACCGCTTCTTTAAGGATTCGCCCGAGGTCGAGGACGGGCAAAATGACGCGAATAAATCACCGCAAAAGAAAAAACTGCTCGGAGGAATCGTCGAACGCCTCACAGGCAAAAAATAAAATAAAACCGCTAAAATGCCAAGTTAAATTGACAAAATAGCGGTTTTTCTTATTTATTTCGACTTTTTCTTAAATTTGAATATCGACCTGCGGAACAAAATCACATTCATAAATACGAAGAATGCCGCAAGCATGAGAAGCGTCAATTCGGGATGCTCGGGTGCTGTGGGCGCGATAAGCATCATAGGGAAGCCGAACGCGATAGCAGGCAGGTTCTGATAAATCAGATTCTCCGCTGCGGGAGTTTCGTAGTGGGGGTCAAGCTCGCGAAGGAGCATAATGCCGGTGCTCGCCGTACCAGTCAGCATGCCGTACATCATAAGGAACTGTGTGTCGGAATAATCAGGGAAGAGCTTTTTCGCGATAAAGAGATTGTAGAAGTAGGTTGCAAAGGTTCCGACTATTGCAAGAAGGGCGATTATCCACCAATACTGTGCCAGCGCCTCAAGTCTGATTGCCGCGATTCCCGCAACTATCATAATGTCGAAGAAGAAGTTGGAGATGTGAGTAAGAAGGAAATTGTTGGTGTATCTTTTTACCACAATGCTTCTTCTGCGCAGAGCGTTCATTACCGCGCGGCAGAGGGTTGCCATAAGCACGCCGAGAAGGAAATTGAAGCCGTAGATTACCGAAATCATTCCGGGAAGCAGCTTTCCGAGCGAATACATCACCGCGTAGGATAACGCGTAAACACCGAAGATAAAGGCTATCTGAACGGTGAGCTTGTCTATCGTTCCGTTCATAGGAATCTCGTTCTTGGTTGAAATCTCCTCCGTGGGATCGTCACGCTCCTCGTCACCGATGGTGATGCCCTTTTTCTTCTTCAGCAGATGAAGGTTTACGACGCCGCCAAGGCTTGCCGCGAGGAATCCGAGGGCTGCGATGGTCAGACCGAAGTTGCGTCCTCCGTCGAAGCCGTACTGCTGCTCGTACATATTACCGTAGTTGAGTGCCTGTCCCGAGCCCTGACCGAAACCGAAGGGAAGTATGATACCCGATGCAGGGAAAACCTCGCTTACGAGATAGCCCGCTCCGATGGTGATTGCCATGCCGAGCACGCCCTGTATAAGATAGGTTGAAACGGTGGTGACACCGGTGTCGAAGATTTCCGCCTTTCTTCTGCCGGTAAACTTATTCTCGGTACGCTTAAGCGTCGAGGCAATAAATCCGAGCGCGAGGCAGTGGTATGTAAGAATCTCGAGCATTCCGAGTCCGTTTCCACCGTAGAAATTGGTGTTAAAGAATATCGTGCCGGTAATTTTCTCGTAGACGGTGGTGAGTATCAAGAGAATAATACCGCCGAGAACGGGGGTGGGAATGAGCGATTTTCTCACGAATTTGATGTTTTTCTTCATAGCGTTTGCTATGATAAGTCCGAGTAAAACGGTCGCCAGAAGGCTGATGCCTCCCCACGCCTCAAAGTCCCAAAAATTCTGCATTTTTTTCTCCTTTGATTACGTTTTTATATCTGTAGAACAAATTGACGTATTTCAGCGCGCAGAAATGCTCGTCTCCCTTGAGCTGATATACCTGTGTACCTGAATATATATTCAACTTGTTTTTGCCGAGAACGGTCACGGCGCTAGTGGTGTCGAATGGGAAATCGTAGCGCTCGCCGTCAGCCTCAATAACTATTCTTGCAGGATAGAGTGAAATAGATGCGTTTTTATGTAAAATTCTTTTTTTATCGTATAAAATAACCTCTGAGAGAGTGGCGCTCTCGCGGTAAAGAGGTTCGTCTTCCATTTTGGTGGGGTCAAGGCTGTTAACCAGCGCGGTCTGGTAGTCGTACCAATCACCGACGAAGCCGAAGCGGCTCTCGAATCCGACGCCCACAATCTCTTTTTTTCTCGTGTAGCGCCATTTTTTAGCGCAACGCTTACATTCTATAATATCACCGCGGCTCTCAAGCGTGGTAAGCCCGCAATCGTCGCAGACGAAGAGCGCGCGCTCAAGATACTCGGCCAGAGCCTTGCCCGTGTATTCCTTGTCGGGTGTGCACTCGTCACGGTAAAGCTCGGAGCATATCAGCTCGTAGAGTTCGTCATCCGACATATTCTTGTATTCCTCCGGCTCTAAGACTCGGCTGACACCTGCGGTCATGCCTCCGCCCCTGACGGTGTCACTCCAACGCGGATGCACACCAAAGCCACCCTCGATTCTGAAGAATGCAATAGGGAGCCCGAGATGCTTTGCAAGTCCAACGATGGAGGGCTTAATATACTCGGTTCTGCCCGAATAGGTGCGGTTGCCCTCGGGAGCTATGGCAATCGTGCCACCCTCCTTTGCAACCTTGATGCAATTTATGACTGCGCGTGCGTCGTTGGTCTGCTTTTTAATCGGAATAGGCTCGACGAGGAATTTGATAAGCTTTGACAGCCAGCCCATAGAGAAAATGTCCTCGCTTGCCACGTAATAAACAGGCTCGCGGAACGCACCGCCAACGAAGAATTGGTCATACGCCGTCTGGTGATTATATAAAATAAGATGAGGCTTTTTGTCGAGGTTCTTGAACCTTTTGATTTTAACGCCGTATTTCAATTTAACGTACGGCAGGAAGAAAAATCCGAGAATATTGCGTACCAGCTTATGACGTGGCTTAGTCCACTTGGTGCGCTTTTTCTTTTTGTCTTTCATAAAGAATCCTTATATCTATCGTTAAAATAGAAGATTTGACAAAATTTTGTCATTTTAAATGATAGCATAAAAAGTCCGCCAAAATGTTAACAAAGTGTTAAAACAGCCTCGGAGTACCGTAATAAAAGAAAATGACACCCGATACAGAGGGATCTGCACAGGTGTCTTTTCTACTAAAATTAGTCGAGGTTGAGGTTGTTGAGCATATCGCGGAGAACCTTCGCCTCATCGACGGAGATGGTCACGCCCTTGCCCATCTTCTCGTGGTCGGGAGACCAGGTACGGAGGTCGTAAACAGGCTCTCTCTCGTTCCAGCTGATAAGGTTGAGCTCCTTGTTCCAGCCGTTGTTGCCTTCGCTTACGATACCGATTTTGTCTACTACTTCATACTTGATTTCAGGCATTTTCTTTTTCTCCTTATTTTATTATAATATAAACAAAATTATTATTTTAATATATTTTAGCATATATATTTGCACTTGTCAAGAAATATGTAAAAAAATATTTAAAAAATAGCAAAAATTTCTAAAAAAGTATAATTTTATATTTAAAAACAATGAAGCGTTCGCCTTTTTGAAAAAACTTACCCCCAAAAATCAACTTTCATTTTTTACATCACGCGCTTTTCTAAAAAAGAAAAAACAAAGGAAAATAAGGCAAAAAACATAAAAATGCAAACTAAAATATACATTTTTTGACTATTTTGTGTTAAAATTTTGAATTTTGAGTTTCGAAATTTGAAATTTTCTTACTTTTCTTGACACGCGCGTGAAAATTTGATATAATATGTATACTATAAAATAATTAGGGAAGTGGTGTTATGGAAAAATTCTCTCGCAGGAATTGGTTCTTACTCCTGCTTTTCGGAATGATCGGTCAGATTGCCTGGTCGGTCGAAAATATGTTCTTCGGCACGTTCGTGTACGAGAGCTTCAAGGATTATAATCTTGCCGATGGCGGTCTCGGTACGGTCACGCTTATGGTACAGCTCAGCGGTATCGTTGCAACCGTGGTGACTCTTATAGCCGGCACGCTCTCGGACAAGCTCGGAAACAGAAGAAGTTTTATCTCTATTGGATATATCATCTGGGGTATCACGGTCGCACTCTTTGGCTGTCTTACTCCCGAAATTCTCAGCTCGATTCTTTCTAAGCCCGCGACGCAGCTTGTCACGCTCAGTCTCATTCTCTTCGTAGTAGGTGACTGCGTAATGACGCTCTTCGGCTCGACTGCCAACGACGCGGCCTTCAACGCATGGGTGACCGACAACACCAAGCCGTCGTACAGAGGCTACGTTGAGAGCGTTTTGTCGATTCTTCCTCTCATCGGTCTGCTTATCGTAGCAGGCGGTATAGGAATTCTCACGGGCGCATTCGGTTATACTCCCGTATTTATCGGTCTCGGCGTTCTCATTACCGCTTGCGGTGTGATGGGTATATTTATGTTCAAGGACGCTCCCACGGTAGAAAAATCTGGTGGCTTCCGCGACATCGTTTACGGCTTCCGCCCCTCCGTCGTTAAGAAGCATCTGCCGTTCTACGCAACTCTTCTCTCTGTTGCCATCTTTGGCATCGCGATGCAGACCTTTATGTCGTATCTTATCATATATATGAAGTATTGCCTCGGCTTCAGCGATCTTGAATACAGTGCCGTGTTTGCGGTTGCAATTATCGCAGGCGCTGCGGTCAATCTCTATCTTGGTAAGCTTTCGGACAAGATGTCCAAGAGCAAGCTTCTTTACTTCGCTGCAATTATTCTTTCGGTAGGTCTTTTCGGTATGTACTTTGCTTCCATGATTCCCGTGGAGAACAAGGCGGCGCTTTTGATACTCTTCGGCATCGGCGGCTTCGTTATGATATGCGGCAACATCTTCAGCACCGCTCTCAACGGCTCGATAATGCGTGACAATACTCCCGCGGAGGCTGTTGGTAAGATGCAGGGCGTGAGAATGTTTGCAAGCGTTCTTATCCCCATGCTCGTCGGTCCCGCTATAGGAAATGCGCTTAATCAGAGATTCGGCTCGGGCGCACAGCTTGAAGGAAACGACGTGCTGACTGCTGCTACCGCTCCTGCGCGCGAGATATTCCTTGCAGGTGCAATTATTTCGCTTATTGCGCTTCTCGCCATTCCGCTTATCCGTATGGCAGAGGAGAAAATCAAAAAATCAGAAAAAAACGAAATCAAAAAAATTCGAAAAAGCTGAATAATAATTACTGCAAACTATTTACTTTTTTAAAATTTTGTGCTATAATTTTTGGTTGAGGAAACTCATTTATATTTAGGATAATAAAAATTTTTATATGGAGGACAATCCAATGATAGCAAGAAAGAAAATTTCTATGGATGGTAACACCTCTGCGGCGCACGTTTCTTACGCGTTCACCGAGGTTGCTGCTATCTCCCCTAACACCCCTTCCAGCCCTATGGCGGAAGTGACCGACACCTGGAGCGCATCTGACAAGAATATCTTCGGCGAGCCCGCAAAGAACATTCTCGGTCAGAACGTAAACGTTGTTGAGATGCAGTCCGAGGCAGGCGCAGCAGGCGCAGTTCACGGCTCTCTTGCAGCAGGCGCACTCACCACTACCTACACCGCTTCTCAGGGTCTTCTTCTTATGATCCCCAACATGTACAAGATCGCCGGCGAGCTTCTCCCTTGCGTAATTCACGTTTCCGCAAGATGCGTAGCTTCCCACGCTCTTAACATCTTCGGTGACCACTCTGACGTTTATGCTTGCCGCCAGACCGGCTTTGCAATGATGGCAGAGACCAACGCGCAGGAAATTATGGACCTTGGCGCAGTTGCTCACCTTGCTACTATCAAGGGCAGAGTACCCTTCCTTAACTTCTTCGACGGCTTCCGTACCTCTCACGAGATTCAGAAGGTTGCTGCTTGGGATTACAAGGATCTTGCAGAGATGGTTGATATGGATGCTCTCGCAGCATTCCGTAACCGTTCTCTCAACCCTGAAAAGCCTGCTCTTCGCGGCTCGGCTGAGAACGGTGACATCTTCTTCCAGCACAGAGAGGCTTGCAACCCCTACTACGATGCACTTCCTGCAATCGTTGAGGAGTATATGGACAAGGTTAACGCAAAGATTGGCACTAACTACAAGCTCTTCAACTACTACGGCGCACCCGATGCAGATCGCGTAATCATCGCTATGGGCTCTGTTTGTGACGTAGCAGAGGAGGTTATCGACTACCTTACCGCTAAGGGCGAGAAGGTTGGTCTTGTTAAGGTTCGTCTTTACAGACCCTTCGTTGCAGAGAAGCTCTCCGAGGCTATTCCCGCAACTGCAAAGGTTGTTTCCGTTCTTGACAGAACCAAGGAGCCCGGCTCTCTTGGCGAGCCCCTTTACCTCGACGTTATCGCTGCTCTTAACGAGTGCGGCAGAGACGGCATCAAGGTTCCCGGCGGTAGATACGGTCTTGGCTCTAAGGACACCACTCCCGCTTCCATCTTCGCTCTTTATGAGAATATGGCTGGCGCGCAGAAGAACCACTTCACTATCGGCATCGTAGACGACCTCACCGGTCACTCTCTCGATGAGAAGGCAGCTCCCGATACTGCACCCTCTGATATGATTCAGTGCAAGTTCTGGGGTCTCGGCGGCGACGGTACCGTTGGTGCTAACAAGAACTCTATCAAGATTATCGGTGACCACACCGAGAAGTTCATTCAGGCATACTTCCAGTACGACTCCAAGAAGACCGGTGGTATCACCATTTCTCACCTTAGATTCGGTGACAGCCCCATCAAGTCCTCTTACTACATCAACAAGGCAGACTTCGTTGCTTGCCACAACAACGCATACCTTAACAAGTATGATATGATCAGCGACGTTAAGCCCGGCGGTACCTTCCTCCTTGACTGTCCCTGGTCTGCAGACGAGCTTGATGCTCATCTTCCTGCTTCCGTTAAGACCTACATTGCAAAGAACAACGTTAAGTTCTACACCATCAACGCTACCAAGCTTGCTATCGACCTTGGTAACGCAAAGGTTAAGAACACCGTTCTTCAGTCTGCATTCTTCACTCTTGCAAAGATTCTTCCCATCGATGAAGCTATCGATTACATGAAGAAGGCTGCATACAAGTCCTACATCAAGAAGGGTCAGGCAATCGTTGACCTCAACTACGCTGCTATCGACGCAGGTAAGGATGCTCTCGTAGCTATCGACGTTCCTGCAGCTTGGGCAAACGCTGGTGAGACCGCTGCTGCTGATAAGTTCAGCGGAAACAGAGCTGACCTCATCGATTTCGTTAACGACATCGTTGTTCCCGTTGGCGCAATGAAGGGTGACTCCCTCAGCGTTGCTACCTTCGCGAAGTATGCTGACGGTACCTTCCCCCAGGGCTCTGCAGCTTATGAGAAGCGCGGCGTTGCAGTTACCGTTCCCCAGTGGAACCCCGAGCACTGTATCCAGTGTAACAACTGTGCGTTCGTATGTCCTCACGCTTGTATCCGTCCCTTCGCTATGACCGAGGAGGAGGCTGCGGCAGCTCCTGCAAACACCAAGTTCGCGGCTAAGCCCGTTCTTAAGACTAACTACAAGTTCACCATGGCGGTATCTCCCCTTGACTGTATGGGTTGTACCCTTTGTGTTAAGGCTTGTCCCGTTAACAACAACGAGAAGATGGGTACCGCTCTTGAGATGAAGCCCATCGCTACTCAGCTCGACCAGCAGCCTGCATACAACTATGCAGTAGAGAAGGTTTCCGAGAAGTCGGAGCTGATCGGCGTATCCATCAAGGGTAGCCAGTTCAAGCAGCCCCTTCTTGAGTACTCCGGCTCTTGCGCAGGTTGTGCAGAGACCTCTTACGCTCGTCTTATCACCCAGCTCTTCGGTGAGAGAATGTATATCTCCAACGCTACCGGTTGTTC
>JAZLAO010000031.1:0-5213 GCA_045613205.1 Eubacteriales bacterium
GCGGGATTCAGCGATTTTTTGACTGCTTTTTTACGGTGCTGTAAAATCGCAATATTTGACTGCTTGGTGCTGTGAATCGCTATACTCCGCGTGTTTCCACACAATTTCGCGGTGCTATGCATGCGTTCTAGACCTAAAATCGCCCTTTACGCGTCGATGCGCGTCGATTGCGACGGTATTTTAGATACCTGTCCAAAACACCGTCGCGACCGTCGCAGACCGTCACACATCCCTATTTTTCTTCTAAAACTAGTTGTATTTTTCTTCCCGTATGCCCTCTCGTATGTTTATATAAAATGCCATACTCCTTCTGTAACCGCCCAGCGTTGATATTTAATTTCATCGTCAAAACGTTCGGTTTTATTTCTCCCCCAAGCAAAACGGAAAGCTCCGTCGGCGTTCCTTGCCAAATAGGATTCTCCGCTGAAAGCAATCGTGAAATCTCATCCAGTAAAGGATCGCTCGGTTCAATCCATAGTTCGTTCTCTGCTTTTTCAAGTTCCCATAAAAGTGTCTCTGGGCTTCGCTTCAAATACAGTTTTTGATCAGGCTGATCTCTGCCGACCAAATCAATCACAGCGCCGTCGCCAGTACGTTTTTCCTTGCTAATAATAAATGCTCCGTCCGCTGCGCCCATCAAACCGTTTGTCCCTGAAATCATATCGAAAATATCGTCGGACTGCTGTTTTCTTGTATGATGAACGATGAGTAACGCAATACCTGTGCCGTCTACAATCTTTTTTAATTTGGAAATGATTTCGTAATCACTTGCATAGCTGTAATCCTTTCCGCCAAGCTCACGCACCCGTTGTAAAACGTCAATGATAATAAGTTTTGTGTCTGAATACTTTTCGTAGAACTCTTTAATTTGTTCTTCAAAGCCGTTATCAATCCCTTTCGCTTCCGTCGCTAAATGCAGGTCGGGCGTGCTTTCCACACCGAACATTCTATACAACCTTCGTTGCAATCTTGCATAGTCGTCTTCTAAGGCAAGATAGAGCACCGTGCCCTTTCTCACCGAGTATTCCCAAAGCGGAAGCCCCGTGCTGACGTGATAGGCAAGTTGCGCCATCAGAAAACTTTTTCCTACCTTGGCTGGCCCTGCAAAAAGATACGTCCCTGGATAAAGCACCCCTTCGATAATCGGGAGAGTTGCATCGAATACTTTTCCATAAAGTTCTTCCATGGTGACCGTTTTTAATTTTCTCGAATTTTTCGACAACGGAAAATTTCTTTCGTCCGCTTCATAAATTTGATGAAAATCATTGATTTTTTCTTTTGTATGTGCTATACTATCTATACAAATATTTTGAGGTGACTGCCCTGCGTCTGCGCCAACAGATGCTACATGGGCAGTCATTTCCTTTTCTCGCATGCACACTCTCCTTTCATTCCGTCCATTGTGACGGCGACCAAATTGATTGTTTCGAGCAAATCAGGGCTTAAATCGCCCGAATTTGCGATTCTTTTAAGTTCGTCGAGTATTTCCCCGAGCTGGTCTTTTAACGCCTTATAAACGCGAGGATTGCCCTGCACAATGATATCGCGTTCCAAGCAACGGTTGCAAACGTAATCCTGCTTTGTCAACCCCGAAAGTTTAACTGCAATATCCAGCAATTTACTTTCTTCGGGCGAAAGCCGAACAGCAACAGTATGACAACGCCATCTTTGGCGCTTATCTCTATTTTTTTCTGACATCTTTAATTCCTCTCTAAGTTTAATTTTTTTGCAATTTCTTTTTGTGTACTCGGGAACAAGTGCGCATACCGATAGGTGATATCAATACTCTCGTGTCCTACCCTATCTGCAATCGCTACCGCAGAAAAGCCCATATTAATGAGCAGAGAAACATGGGAATGACGAAGGTCGTGAATCCTTATTCGTTTCACCCCAGACGCGTCACAGCCCCTTGTCATTTCTCGGTGCAGATAACTTTTGGTAATTGGAAACAATCGAGTATCCTCCTCTGCCCAATATAGTGCCTTGATATAATCTTGCATTTCCTCTACAAGAAAATCGGGCATTTTTATATTGCGATTACTTCTTTCTGTTTTTGGATCGGTAATCATATCCTTCCCTTCCAAACGTTGATAGGATTTTGTAATGCGCACAATCCCTTCTGCAAAATCAAAGTCCTTTGGCGTAAGCGCAAGCAATTCCCCCATTCGCAAACCGCACCAGTACAGCATTTCAAATGCGTAATAAGAAATGGGCTTGTCCATAATTTCTTCAACAAACGCCATATATTCTTCCTTTGTCCAAAACAGCATTTCCGCTGTTTTTTCTTTTCCCATATTCCCTGCTTTGGCGGCAGGGTTGCTGGGCAACTCGTAATACCGTACTGCGTGATTAAAAATCGCACTGAGCTGATTATGAATGGTTTTGAGATAAGTCGGCTTAAACGCTTCTCCGTTATCGTCCCTATACCCCATAATTTCCTTTTGCCACGCAATTACGTCCGACGCTTTGATTTCATTGATTTTTTTATCCTTGAAATAAGGCAAAATCTTTTGGTCGATGACGCTGATTTTCATAATCCAAGTACTTCGTTTTAAGCGTTCCTTCAAATCTTCTTTGTAGATTTCAACAAAGCTTCCAAAAGGCATATCCATGCTTCCGTTTTCTTTTAAGAGAAACCTACGCTCCCATTCCAAAGCCTCGCGCCTGGTTTCAAAACCGCGCTTGACTTTCCGTACTTTCTTTCCCGTCCAGTCTTGATAGCGAAAAGAAACGTACCATTTGTTGTTCTTGTCCTTATAAGCCGGCATATAAATTCCTCCTTTTCGTTATTCTGCTTTGCCGTAAAGCTTCTCTTCGTAATATCTGCGGCTAACTCGTCCTGGAATTGTGATATAACCCTTTTTCGCAAGCTCGCCGTTTAATCTTTTAATTAGATTATACGCAAAAGACTTGGAAACACTAAGCTCAATCGCAATCTCTTCTGCCGTTACCATTAACTTCTTTTCCATGCGCTACACCTCCTTATTTTATATAGTTACTTGATTTTTTGTAAGGAAACAAATAAAACCTTTATATCAACAGTTAAACTGTGGTATACTGTGTTTGATTGAGCGGCTTGTAACTCTCTACCCATGCAAGTAAAAACATTCTAACATCAAAACTTGAAGCCTATTTTCATATTTGAAAAAATATTTTTTAATTCAAAACTGAAGCCTCAAGAAACAACTCAAATAAACCTATGAATAGAAGAAAGGATACACTCCTTTTTCTTTGTTGCGACGAGATTATAACATCTAAATAGACAACCTAACTGGCCATTTGAAAAAACTTTTTATATTTTTGTAAATTAATTCTAGCAGCCTAATAACGCACCTAATGCTACATTTAAAAAATATTTTCGACTTTTTTACTATTTTTAGGTACATAAGATATTCAGACGTTCGAAGTCCTCTCCGTTTGCTATTGCTGAAAAAATGAAGAAAGCATACTTGCCGTTACCATTAACTTCTTTTCCATACGCTACACCTCCTTTATAGATTTTCTTTTTCAAAATAACCACCTCCATTTTTTCGACATTTTTAGACAATTTAGAATTATTCTAAAAGAATTATCTAAAATTATTATACACACGATTGACAAAAACGCAATAGAATTGTATAATGTTTCTTGGAGTGATTTAAATTTTACAAAATTGCACAATTTTACATTCTCTAATTTTTTCGGAGCAAAAAATGCCTAAACTCGACCCTTCTAACTACACTTTAAGCGAAGAAGAAAAAGTCTTTAATCTTTGCCAAAATACAAAAGATTTAATTTTAGACCGTTGCCAGTGCAATGTATCCATTGACCAAAAAGAAAAGACCGTAAAAATTTCGGTTGATCCCTCTCTCGCCCAATTATATGAAGAAGGATTAACCACCCTTGAACGTCTCTATCCTCAAGAAATGGATTTTGATGAGGACGAAGAAGATGACGAAGATTTTTCTTCGGAAAAAATACAAAAATTGCAAAAACGCTTCGATATTAGTTATCGTGACGAAATTGAAAAATGGGAAAAAGAACCCAAGCACTATCATCACGAATTTTACGGAAACGCTTTAAGCGGCAGTGCAATCCGCTTTGCGTTAGGCGAAGGGTTGCTTGATTTTTGCTATCACGATTTCAAAAAACACATCCCCAATTTTAGTTTATTATTTGCCTTTCTGTCTGAGGACGCCATCAAATTATTCGCAACAGACGAAGACAATGACGAATTGCCTACTAAAACTGAAAAAATCAAAAATTTAGACGAGTACACGGATTATATGGATTTACGATGGAAACATATAAATGAGCTCGGAAACAGCTTTTTCTACCTTTCCTTATACACCGCTATTTTTACGCCGTTATTTTTAACCGTCAACGAAAAATCGATAGCAAGATACCTGCGCTATCTTCTTTTCCTTCAAAAAGATTTTCAAGAAAAATTAGAATTTTGTTTCGACCCCGAATTTTACCCGTCTGTGCTTGGGCATTTAACTTCGGTAGAACGCTATAAGCTGTATGTTGCAACACACCCTCACGCAACAACTTCCTATGAACGGCGAGAAGATTTTTCTATTATATCCTGCGATGATTCCGATTACTTCCTAAATCGATTAAACGCAGATTTTAATACTTCATCGAGCGAGTACAACGAATTTATAAAAAAATATTTCAAAAACGATCCACCCG
Source organism: Eubacteriales bacterium (assembly GCA_045613205.1). Classification (GTDB taxonomy): domain Bacteria; phylum Bacillota; class Clostridia; order Oscillospirales; family CAG-272; genus UBA1740. The sequence goes on from JAZLAO010000031.1 coordinate 4,675, forward strand.
ACGTGATGTTCAAAATCCCCTATAAATTTTCCGTATCCTATGAGTGTTCCAGTATTTTGGAAATGCTAGAACTTGAATTTTCAAAGATGTTGGAATTAGACGTTAAAATGCGTAAATGCAAACGTTGCGGCAGATACTTTATTATGAAAGGCAATTACGACACAAACTATTGTACACGTATTTTAGACGGACAAACTCGCACCTGCCAAGAGCTTGCGGCGCAAGAAAATTATAAAGCGAAAGCAAATGAAAATCCTGCCCTGCGGATATACAGCAAATATTATAAGCGTTACGCAGCGCGCGTGCGTTCCAAACAACTCAAAGAAAAAGAGTTTAAGACTTGGAAATACAAAGCCCTCACTATGCGCGACGAATGTACCGAAGGGAACATCACAGCCGAAGAATACGTCGCTTGGCTGGAAGCATATTTTCCAAACCGAAAGCAACCTAATTGATACATAATTTGCATACAAAAAGCCGCTCTTACTTGAACTTTAAGCGTTCAAATAAGAGAGGCTTTTCTCCTATTTTATTGTATC
>JAZLAO010000032.1:0-9196 GCA_045613205.1 Eubacteriales bacterium
GCTATATTAATCTAAAAGGAGCTTTGAGTTATGATAATAAGAAAAACCACCCCTGCCGACATTATGGCAATTGATGAAATATATAAATCCGCAAAAAAATTTATGCGAGAGGCAGGAAACGTCAATCAATGGAATAGTGACTACCCTAACGCAGAAAGCGCGGTATCCGATATGGAAAGCGGAATAGGCTACGTTTGCGAGGACGAGGGAGAGGTCGTGGCGGTCTTCGCTTTCGCGATTGGCAATGAGCCTACCTATGATAAGATATACGATGGCAAATGGTTAGGCGACTCGCCCTACGCATATATTCACCGCATAGCCGTAAAAAAGCACGGCAAAGGTATCGTTGACTTCTGTTTTTCCGAGTGTTTTAAAATGTACCCTAATTTAAAAATAGATACTCACCGCGATAACATTCCTATGCAAAAGGTGCTTTTGCGTAACGGATTTCAGCACTGCGGAATTATATACCTTGAAAACGGCGACGAGCGTCTTGCCTATCAAAAGATATAGTCAGGTCTTCTCCCCTTTTTCTATAAAAAAATGCACACTCATTCAGACCTTGACGAATGAGCGTGCATTTTTTTAGTTTTCTTTCTTTTTTATATCGTGCCTTACGATTCCGACAACTATTGATACAAGACTCAGAGCCTCGGTTATAATTCCGCCTATCGAAAGGTTGAAAATATCGTAAACCAACCACGAGGGCGAGCTTATGAAGCCGAGCTTTCTTGTGACCTTCGCCTCGGTCTTAAAGTATGCAACCGTGCCGGCAGTCATTCCGATGACGGGTAGGAGCTCAAGCACTGCATTTCGAATATTCCACACCGTTCCAAAGACGGTAAAGGTAAGCGCGTATGATATAACGTATGATGCTATAAATCCAGCGAGCCATATTTGCTTCCAGATATGTTTATCGACTCGAAACTTCTCTTTATTTGAAAAGACTATAGATCTGATAATTCCTATCAGGTTCATAACCGCGCCAATGAGCAAAACTCCGTCGGCTATACCGAGAAGAAGGAAATTTATGAAGAAAAAGCTCGTGCCGAAAAGCTGACAAATTATAAGATTCCTCTGCTTTTTCTGCTGATAGGAAAACACGTTAAACGCCATTCCGAAAAGTCCGGCAATCTGCGCTATAATTTCAATTGGTTCCATTTTTACACTCCGATTTTGTTATTAAAACACATCTATTGTAATACAAAATTTGTTTTTTGTAAATGCTTTTTGAAAAATATTTTAAAATATGTCTACTACATTTATTCCAATACCGGAGATTTACAAAATTTAAAATATGTGTTATACTGTATGTACAATAAATTTTCCCTTTTGATGTAAGATTTTGAATTCGCTTTACGACTGTATGGGTGAATGGAGGTGATTTGATGGAAGACGAAAGAATAGTGACGTTATATTTCAAGCGCGACGAAAACGCCATTCGCGAAAGCGAGGTGAAATACGGCAGGTACTGTTACACCGTCGCATATAATATTCTTCATTCGCACGAGGACTCGGAGGAATGCGTCAACGACACGTGGAACGGTGCGTGGAATGCTATACCGCCCGCAAAACCAACGAAGCTACAGTATTTTCTTGCCCGTATTACCCGAAATATTGCGGTAGACCGATATCGGTATTACAGCGCGCAAAAACGCGGTGCCGAGGTGGAAAGCGCTATAGATGAATATTTTGAATGTATACCGAACGGAGAGGCTCTTATTGAAGACGAGCTTGTATTGAAAGGGGCTATCAACGCCTTTCTTGAAAAGCTTGATTCGAGGTCACGAATTATATTTGTGAGAAGGTATTGGTATTCAATGAGCGCTTCCGATATTGCAGGCTCTATGCACCTTTCGGAAAGTCACGTCAACGTCATACTCCACAGAACCAGAATGAAATTCAAGGATTATCTTACGAAAGAAGGGATTTTTGTATGAAAAAAGAAGATTGGTTTCGCACTTTCAGCCTTGCCGATGATAAGTATATTGCTGAGGCACACCCCGACAACATAGTTAAACCGCAAAGAAAAAGACTCTATATTTCACTTATTGCAGCTTGTGCGTGCTTTGCCCTGCTCTTTTCTAACCTTTGGCTTTTTCTCCCCTTTAACACAAATCCGCCCGACGTATCACGGTATAAAAACAGTGAGTATTACGGAGTCATTCAAAAATTAAATGCACTCACGTTCGAAAAACCGAAGTACAAAAACAACGCAGAAAAGCTCAAAGACAAGCTACAAAATATCTCATTTGACGCTATGGGCTCCGACGGAGTGAAAGATGAGACTACCGGCACACCCGAAAACGACGGTGCGCAAGACATAAACGGAAGCTATAAGGAAATCACCGACAATCAGGTGGAAGGTATTATTGAAGCTGACCGCATAAAGCGCAGCGACACACACATTTATTACCTCGATAATGAAGTACTGCGCATTTACTCTATTGACAAGGAAAACACCAAAGAAGTCGGAAGCTACACGCTATATGGCGGAAGCCGGAATTATTATTTAGACCAATGGGAATTCTACCTTTCAAGCGACGCTAAAACTGCAACGGTTGTTACTCAGTATTATGAGAAAAGCGACAATAATTCGGACCGCTACGTAAATCTTGTTTCGCTTGACGTTTCGAATCCCGCGAATATCGTCAAAAAAGACGAGTTCAACATCACGGGCAGCTATATGTCATCCCGCATGACAAACGGAAGTATTCTTCTTTTAACAGAGTTCGTTATCGACAGGCATGAGCTTGATTTTGACGACGAGACCACATTTCTCCCCCAAATTGACGTGGGAGAGGGCGCACACAGTATTCCTGCGAGCGGTATCGTATCCCCCGACTATCTTAACAACACCCGTTATACCGTCGTTATTAAGCTTGACGAGGATACGCTCGACCTTCAGGGCACTGCGGCTTATCTCTCCTATTCCGAGGACGTATACGTTTCGGAGCATCACGTGTTTTTAACCCGCGTGTTTGCGGATAAAAAGAAAAACGATAACGGAAGCTTTACGAGAAACTCCATGACCGAAATATCCTGCCTTTCTTACGGAGGCGACAGCTTTGAAAAAATAGGAGCCGTCACGCTGAGAGGCTACGTCAAGGATCAGTGGAGCATGGATGAATACGAGGGCGTCCTTCGCGTTTTCACCACCACTAATGCCACGACAATCAACGAAAAAACCTATACTAACGGCAGCGTTTCGGCAGATATTCTTCAAACCGCAACCGGACAGTCAAACGCGAGCCTTTACTGCATCGACCTTTCGAATTTTGAGATTATAGCATCGGTTATTGATTTTGCCCCTCCGCGTGAGGAGATACAGTCGGTAAGATTTGACAAGGACACGGCATACGCTTGCACTTCTATTGAGCTTTCCGACCCCGTATTCTTCTTTGATCTATCCGACCTTGACAATATCAGCTATAAGGATACCGGAACAATTGAGGGCTTCTCGACGTCCCTTATCAATCTCGGCGGCGGTTACCTTCTCGGCATAGGAAGAGGCGAAAATTGGAGCAGCTTCAAGGTTGAGGTGTATGAGGAAACCGAAAACGCCGTTCGCTCAGTATGCTCGTATGAGCTTGAAAGAGCCGAATATTCTACCGATTATAAATCATATTATGTGGACCGTCAAAATCAGCTTATCGGAATTGGCGTCATAGATAAAAGCTATACGGCCTCTGACGAAAAAACGAGATATATTCTCCTCTCTTTTGACGGATATGACCTTGTTGAGCTGGTTAACGTTTCGCTTACGGGGACGCCCGAAAATATGCGCGGCGTTTATATCGATGGATATATGTATATGTTTGGGCTAAACGACTTTAAGGTCGAGCAGGTATTTGAAAAATAAAGTTTTTTCAAATACAAATACAATTTTAAAACCGCACCTTAGTCGCAAGACGAAAGGTGCGGTTTGGCTATAATCTTCACAGATAAAATTCGTTATCAAGTAAAAAAATATTTTTTTGCAATATTCCCCTTTTATTTTTGCAAAACATCTTGACAAAAGGCTTAAAATTTAGTATAATGCTAATGTTGCGTAGGGGTATAGCTCAGTTGGTAGAGTACTGGTCTCCAAAACCATGGGTCGTGGGTTCAAGTCCTTCTGCCCCTGCCAAAAATCCAAGTCGTGAGGCTTGGATTTTTTATTTTTAGGGGCGGGCGGACTTGAAGGATGTTTCACATCCCCGACGGCTCGCAAGCATAGTCGTTGCGCGTCGGTCGTTCCTCTCTCCTTCAACTCCTTGTTTTGCTCGGGCGCGTCACGAAAAACAGTTATCAACTGTTTTTCCCTCGCTTACCTTCTGCCCCTGCCAAAAATCGACAAGTTTCGACAGAAGCTTGTCGATTTTTACTTCTTCACTATTACCTCTTCACTCTTCACTAAAAAATCCTTATCGATTTTTGGCAAGTAATAAGTAATAGTGAATAGTGAATAGGTATCTGATGCCGCTTTTTGTCTTGGCAAAAAGCATTTTTATTTTAAAGTTGAAAAGTATTAGGTTTTATGATATACTTTAAATATCAAGGTGAAAGGTGGTAAGGTGATGGCTGAAAGTCCGTTAATTGTAAAATCCAAGGCGTTTGCACTTGACGTGATACAGGTCTGCAAAGACCTTAGGGTAGCAAAGTGCGAAAGTACTTTGATCAATCAGTTTTTGCGTTCAGGAACAAGCATCGGTGCGAATATAAGAGAAGCTTTTTACGCACATGGCAGGGCTGACTTTATTGCCAAACTGCAAATCGCCTTAAAGGAATGCTCCGAAACAGAATATTGGATCGAGCTTATTATAGAAAGCGGATATTATTACGATAAAGCCCTGCTTGATAAATGTACGGAAATCAAAAGAATTTTGATTTCTTCTCTTAACACAGCCAAGGAGAATAACAATGGGTAAGATTTATACTCGTTTTATTGCATTGAAAAAACAAGTACCAAAAGATTGGTTTATGGATAAAGTGGGACTTGTAAAATTTGAAGATGAAAACAAAAAATACGAGGTATATTTTACAAGAAAGCGAGCTAATAAATATTCGATCATTCATTGTAAAAATAACACTATCGAATGGGAACAATTTCCCGTTTTGCCTCGTATAGCAGGAAGATATTACGGAAAAAGAGAGCCGATTATCAGTCTTTCCCCCTCAAAAGATAGTATTATAATTTTTGTAATTATGGGCAAGCCGAACAGCATCATAGGTCTTGATGAAAACAATTTTCGTTCGATTCATAAGTATGATGAGAATTATATAAACGTAATGTCGGAAGCTCGTTTTAAGGATTTATAACCCACACGAGTTCAAATTCATATCAAAACAACGAAAATATCTTTTTTATAGCCTTTTCACAGAATAATGAAAGAGTCGTAGTGTGTGCTATGTTTCTTTTGTTATTATGGCAGGGGGGGCGGACTTTCACCCGAGGGGGTCTCTCGGAATGCTACTTGACTATCGGGTAAAGTGGTGCTATAATAAGCTTGTACTGAAATTATTGTGCCCTGATATTAAAGGGGCATAAGCTACAAGATAGGAGAAAATATGCATAAAATCGTTCATATTGACATTGGTGCGCGGTGTGTAGAAACGGTGTACTCTATTGTCGAAATAAATTCCGAAGAGGAATACGTTGTACTGCCGACACACAGTGAGCAGCACGGGCAGGGAGCGGTTATAACAAGAATCGGTTACAAGCAGCTTGAGCGCGAGGATACCCGCTCCGACTATGAAAAATGGAAGGACGCGTACTATTATAACTATTATCCCACCTCAGAGGAGATAGCGACAGAGGTTCCCGTATCCCCGAATATCAAAAAGATATTTATTCCCGCTACGGTTACCGATATCAGCAAATGGGCTTTCAAAAACCTAACGGATATGACATTTGAAATTGATGAGAAGAACGAACACTACAGGGTTGAAGATAATAAAATTATAGAAATATCCTCGGGAAAGGTAATTTGGCCTTTTAGCGAATAATTTTTTAGTTTTTATCTATTAACATAAAGGACGGCAAGTATTTATGATTCTATTCTTTTTGATACTCACATTGGTTGCGACTTTTATAGTCTATGCTCTTGTCGAAGCATCTCTCGTTTTGTTCATTGGCTTGGGATTTGCCGGCGCACTTATTTTAAGCGCAATCTATTGGAATTTAAAATCTAATTTTTACATACAGAGCGTTTATATTTTTCTGAACTCTGTAGTGCAGTTAATACTTTTGCTCACAATCAAAAACCCCTACAACAGCGGTGCGCTGTGGATTATTTACACAATCACAATCTTCTGGTGGATGAAGGATTGGATTGAGCATTTTGCCGAGTATAATTACGAAAACTATCTTAAGCCGTACGCGAAATCATACACTAAAAAACACGGTTCGTTAAATCAGTATAAATACAGCGAGTACGCAAACGCTATTGACGGCTGGGAAAACCTGAAATTCTATTTACTCGCTATTCCCTACGTGATTTTAAACGTCTTCTTGCTATTGGCGTATAACTTTGATTCTACTTTCAGGTTTGTGGTATTTCTCTCCCCTATCAGCATATTGATATGTATCGCTGTCTTTCTTATTACATTTAAGGTAAAAGGCATCGAGCCTACAGAAGGACGGAATGATACCACAACCTCATTTGCAGACGTTTTCCTTGCATTCGGGAAGCCCTTTAAGGCTTTGGGGAACGGATTGATTAGCTTTTTCAAATTATTCACGCTGCCCTTTAAAAAATCCTACCGCAGCGGAAGCAGAAGAAGCTCAAGCTATTCATCAAGAAGCTCAAAAACACGGTCCAGAACGAAAAGAAGCTACAGCTCGCGCTCTTATTCCTACAGCAGCGGTGATTTCTCGGTAATTTGGCTCGTCATTCCGTTGGTTTCCTTGGCGCTTGTGGTTTTGTTCATTTTCCTCGAGAGAGAATCTATCCTTTCTTCTCAAGTGGGAAATTGGGGCGAATGGATATTCAATTTTGTATTCGAAGAATCAAAATGGTTTGCTCTCACTAAGTTGGTTTTCAATGACTGCCTTATGGAGCTTAACACCGACACATTTTTAAATCTACTAACTATAGTACCGCTCGGAATTCTTTGTCTTGCCCTGCTGGTATTGGCGGCTGTTCTTGAGGTCGCGCTTTCAGCCGTGTATATCGTGCTCGGAATCGCTGTTGCAGCGATTGCCGCTATACTTTCTCTGATACTGACTTTTGTTCCCGGTGTTCTCGCGCTGGCTACCATAGTAGTCGCTGTCATAACCTTCAGAAAGAACTGCTCATTGGCTAACAAAATTACGACCGGAGTAATTGTGCCCATGGAAGTCGCGGCCTGCGTTTATTACTTTATCCTTCTTTTTTCACACAGAGGTTAAGTAGTTTTGATTTTATATAGTTAAGTAGTTTTGATTTTATATAACAACAGAGGCTGTTTCAAATTTGAAGCAGCCTCTGTGTTATATTTCAGTATAATATTATTTTGAGTTTCGCCTCTTATAAAGCAATGCGCCTATTGCCATTATAACCGCGAAAATAATCAGATAGAAAAGAACCGGAAATGCAAACTCTCCGTTTGCGGCGGCGCTCTGGTACGGGCGTATGCCGTGCGCGTAAATCGCAACGAATACCATAAAGAGAGATGCAATAGTTGCAAGGGTCGGCATCACCGTATTCTTAAGAATATTTTTCTTCCCTTCCTTTTTTATGAAGGTTATGAAAATCGGAATATAAAGCGCGTAAATCGTAATGATGGGAAGCTCCGAGGAATCAAAGCTGAAAACGCTGAATATAGGGGCGGATAGAAGATTTGCACCGTAGAAATAGAAATACCAGATAGCACAGAAAAGAAGCGCAATGATTCCAGCATTTGAAGGCATATTGGTTTCGCTGTCAACCGATGCAAAGGTTTTTGGGAACGGACCGGAGTCACGTACTGCGAGAGAATAGAAAGAACGGGGACAGGCTATCATTAAGCCGTTGAGCGTTCCAAGGCAGGAAATGACAACGAATGCGTTGAGTACAGTTCCTCCGACGCTGCCGAAAAGATTTCGAATTGCCTTCGTTGCCCCCTCTTCCATAAGGACTTCAACCGTCGCACCGCCTGTAAGTCCTATAAAGAAGAAAATATACACCGCCATGATTATAAGCGTTCCGATGACGAGCGCGCGGGGCAAATCCGTTTTAGGATTCTTAAGCTCGGAATTTATAGAGGTTGCAACTATCCAGCCCTCATATGCAAAGGCTGCCGCTGCAATTCCCCTAAAGATGCTTCCGAAGTCTCCGCTCACCCCTCCGACAGAGGACGTAAAAGCTTCGGTTGTGTTACCGTTCACAAGCCCCGCTATAGTTCCTACGACTATGATTACCGCAATTGGTATGAGCTTAATAACCGTTGCGCTTACCTCAAACTTACCTGCTATTTTGGGCGAGAGCATATTAAGAGCGTAAAACAGGCAGAGGTAAAATGCACCGAGCGCCATACATAAACCGCCCGTAATATCCGCTGCGGGATTAAAAAGGAGCAGCGTATATCTTGCGGAGACCCATGCAAGAACAGAAGTCATTGCAGGAAAATATATGGTAGAGAGAAACCACCCCATCATATAAGCGTATTTCTCGCCTATTATCGACTCTGCGTAGTCAACGACTCCGTTTACCTTTGCGTATTTGGTTGCAAAATTAGCGAAATTGAAGGCGCATATAATCATAACTACGCCGCCAATCAACCAGGCAAGAATTCCTATGAGCATATTTCCGCCTGTATACTTCAGTATATCCTGCGCTTTAAAGAAAACGCCTGAGCCTATAACAATACCGACAACCATACAAATTGCTGTGAAAAGACCGTAACGCTTATGAAGTTTATTATCTTCCATAATACCTCCGGGTTATTTAAATTTCGTTTTATTTTCTGTAGATTTATTTCATAATAAACATCTATTTATTTTTTATTTTTGACTAGGCAAGAGTGAATAATCCGAGCTCGTTTTAGAGAGGCGAATTTTGCGAATTACATCGGTAAAAATTCTTATAATATCCGCATATTATCACGAATTTTAACCTCGTCCTTCGCAAAATTTGCTCTCTCGAAAATTCGGAGAACTCTGTGCCTTAATTTTAAGTTGATTTTGGGGCTTGGCTCTCGCAGCCAAGTGCGGACTTTGCAAGAGAGATAAGTGCCGAAAGCGCTGAAAATTAAG
>JAZLAO010000033.1:0-1953 GCA_045613205.1 Eubacteriales bacterium
GTATCGTAGCTCTTAACAGAATCTTTTGCAAGAGGTATGTATGAGAAAATTGAAATTGTTTCGAATAAACTCTTGAAATTTGGGGAACAATATGGTCTAATTTGTTCAGAAATGTTCCCCAAGCGAAGTTTGTTATGTAAACCAATTTCAAAGCGAAACAAAACTTACCGATGTTCAGGCATAAAGGATTCCCTTAAAAATCAATGCTACAGGACATTTTAAGCCGATAAGTTGATTGGTATAAAAGCACTGAGGGGTGACCACAAACGGTCACCCCTCAAAATCTGTGTCACTGTAATCAATGAAAAAAGACCGTCAAAAACGGTCTTTTTGGTCGAAGTGGCGGGTAAGCGAGTAGGAAACAGTTGATAACTGTTTACGACGACGCGCCCGAAGAAAATAACGAGTATGCAGAGCCGCAGACTTGCGAAGGCGATAGCATACGACTATATTTTCGAGCCGTCGGAGAACCTTGGTTCGAGTCCCGAAAAATAAAAATAAGGCTATCTTAGAGAGATAACCTTATCTTTATGGTCGAAGTGGCGGGACTCGAACTCGCGGCCTCCAGTACCCGAAGCGTCTCGGAGTAGTCTTTTGACTACTTTTATTTGCTTTTTTGTGCTTTTGAGTCCGAAAACGATGCTTTCGGGTGCTCTCTTTCGCACTGTTTCCACACAGTCCAAGTCCGTAGATGGTCAAAGGTGTGGTCATCACCCGATTTCGACTCGATAAATACTGACGGAGTTAAACCGCGTATACCCCGTGTTAAGTTTTTTCTTTTGATTGTTAGTATACCATACTTCTCGAAAATATACAAGAGCCTTTCACAAGAACACAAATATTGCGTCGCAGTAGGCAAAGAAGATGGAATTACAATCCAAGGCGAGACTTGCTCTCCTTGATACCAATGTATCCTTGTTCCTCTCCGGACTTTTCACCGAGCTTAAGTTCTTCAATTAACTTCTTTTCGTCATTGCCGTTCTCCCAAAGCTCGTCGCAAGAAAGGTCGAGTTCGTCGTTCCAAACTATTCCGTAGCCTCCGACATCAACCGAAACGGAAGCAAATAATTCCGAATGTCTCTCCAGTTCAGCGAAAATCGGTATTTCCTCGAATAAAGGCTTAACATCGTATATTTTTGTTATTCCCTCAGAGAACTTAACCGAAAGCTTATATTCAGGCAATGCAGAAACGCTTTTTATTTTATGAATCATGGTCGTCTCCCTTCTTCAAACAGCGATATTCTTTCATTTATTGTATTGTAGCTCTTAACCGTATTTTTTGCAAGAGGCGTGTGCGAAAAAGTTTGGTTTTATTTTCTCCAAAGGTCTGGACTTTGCGGAAGTTATGTGATATTGTGTTGTGCTACCGGAGGTAAATAATATGAATGTAATTAAAGAACTATGGCACGGAAACATAATTCCGCAAGAGGACAGCAGAAACAACTCGAAGGAGATGAAGGAGCTTCTCGGATACATGGCAAGGCATCACGAGGACTTGGAAAAGACCTTCACCGACGAGCAGAAGGAGATCTTCGAAAAGTTTCACGACTGCTGGAACGAATATATGAGCCTTGCCGAAGCAGCCATCTTCGAATACGCCTTCCGCCTCGGAGCGCGGTTGACAATGGAGATACAATCAGACACAAACGAATAACAAGTCAGGCATCGGTGAAATACCCGGTGCTTTTTTCCTTTCAAGTCGAAAACTCTACCCATTATATGGCTTTTGCCTTGATTTATTCATTAAAATATGGTATAATTATTAAGTTAACTATGCTATACGGAGATGCTATACGGAGGTAATTGCGTGATAAAGAAGAATAAAAAATTATTCGCAGGCATTTTGCTGACGGCAATTTTGATTATCGTCGCAAGAGCCTTGCGCCTTATGATAAACGATATGGAGTCCTTAATTTTACCTACACTCCTTATCTATCTGCGCGGTGTGATACA
>JAZLAO010000034.1:0-29310 GCA_045613205.1 Eubacteriales bacterium
TCTTCGGTTATGCCAAGACGCATAATACCGTTTGCGGTATCGTAAACTACGTTGTGCTTCTTCCATACAACGTTGAATACGTCACCGTTAGACCATCCGTCTGATTCAAACAGGACGTTCGGGTCTACTTCATTCTTAAAGTCTACGAGCACCTGCGCGTTCAAGGGCGCAGCAGTCAGCTCAACGGTTTCTTCAAAAAGAAAATCGAAGAAAGAGCATCCGGAGAGCGTCATGACAAGTGCTAATGTCATTGCGACCGTTGCGAGAATTCTCTTTTTCATAATTGCCTCCTATGTAATAAAAGTTTGTTTATATATAACCGCGCTATTCTGCGCTTTTATATCCTATCCATTGATACTGTGCGTAAACCGGAAGCTTACTTCCGTCAAATTTTCCCGCCCAGTCTGCGTTTGTGTCGGCGACGTTCCAAAGATTCATCATAATATGGCCTGCCGTGGATGGAACGTCTGCCGTCGCACGGTAAACCGGCACGCCGTCAACGTACCAGGTGATCGACTCGGGCTGCCAATCAAAGCCATATTCGTGGAAATTCTCTGCGGCATCAAAGCCGAGCTCGTAGACGTACTCGTGACCGCCTCTGCCGCTTGTATAGTAATTGAACTGCACCCGCGTAGTATCGTCACCGAGGAACTCTATGTCGATCTCATCCCAGGGCCAGCCCGTGTAGGTGAAGAACGAGGAGATCACGCCGGGACAGCTTGCAGCCTTCATAGACACCGAGTAATATCCGTATGAAAACCTTGCCTGCGTGCGATACTCTGCACCGACGTAGCCGCCTCCGCTCTCGGTCAGAGAAAGCGTCAAAAATCCATCTGCGACAACCGCGTTGCTCCTCCGGAAGGAGCAGTTAAAAGGATGTCCGTTGCCTCGGTCGTTTCTCGCCCAAAATCCGTCGGGATAGCCGTCGGCGAATACCGCTATCTTATCTTCATTTTCGGTCAGGCGAATATTTCCGGCCTCCTCGGGCGGAATATTTCCCGTTCCCGACGGTGTTTGTCCGCAGGAACAGAGGATCAGCGAAAATGCCAAAATCAGCAGTAATAGATCAAATTTGAAGCTCCTTTTCATAAGATCACGACTGCTCTTCCGTCTTTTTCTCGTATCTTGCATCGTTAAAGACGATCTTATTGACGATAAAGAATATTACCATAGACACGCCGCCGTTGATAAGAACGGTAGCAATAGATGCGAGCTCTGCGGGGATGAAGTTAACGATAACGCCCTTCCATACCGAGTCGATAGAGCCCACGATGCAGGTGACCACGCAGAATGCGAGGAAATACCACATTCCCTGGTATGCGATGTTTCCGTTTGAGCGGAATACCCACTTACGCTGAATGAAGAAGTTGATAGCCTCGAACACGAACATACTGATCATATAGGCTACGAAATATTTGAGACCACCCTGGCTCTCGTTAGCACCGATTATGTACCATTTGAATTCGTATCCAAAAAGCTCAAGCGTCACACCGGGGAAGCCGAACTCCTGACTGCCGAGAAAGGCAAATGCGTGCGGAAGGAACATAAGACAAATCGTCTTGAGAATAGTGATAACGTTGCTCACAATTATAAAGAGGCCGCCCTCGCGTACCCATACAGAGAGCTTGGGATGCTTTTCGGCAAATGACGCCCAAAGTTCTTTGATTTTTTGCATATCGCCCCTCCTAATTGGATGTTATGTACATATTATATCACATAAATATGCAAAAAGAAAGGGGCTTTGCACAAAAAGCAGGCGTTTTTGTACAAATGTTCAAAAAATTGTTAACATCGTTCAAATACAGTCATCAAAATATGTGAAAATTCACAAATGATTTTGAGCGATTATCTGTTTTTTGCTTGCTCGCGGTGCTTTTTGAGTGGGAAAAGAGTCCATTTTGGCGATTCTATTGACTTTTTCTCTTCTATATGATAATATGTTACTTGTTCAACGCGAACAGACTATTATCGGAAGCAAGAAAAGAATTATCATGGAAATTATCAACGCACACGCACACATTTATCCCGAGAAAATTGCAGCCAAAGCCACCGACACTATAGGAAGCTTCTACGATATTAAGATGCAAATGCCGGTGGGAACTGCAGAACGGCTGCTGCTGGACGGAAAGAGAGCCGGAATCACCCGTCACGTAGTCCACTCGGTAGCCACTACCGCACATCAAGTTCGCTCAATTAACGAGTTCATCAAGCGTGAAACCGATGCTCATCCTGAATTTATAGGTTTTATAACCCTTCACCAAGATCTCACTGAAGAGGAAATAAATCACGAGGTTGAATGGGCACTATCGAATAATATGCGCGGTGTGAAGCTTCACCCTGATTTTCAGAAGTTTAATATTGACGACGAGGTTGCAGAAAAATTCTATCGTGCTGTAGGTTCAAAAATTCCCATTCTTTTCCATATAGGAGACGACCGATACGATTATTCAAAGCCTCACCGACTTGTTAAAATGGCAAAAGCACACCCTGAAGTAAATTTTATAGCCGCACACTTTGGCGGATACCGTTGCTGGGATGATGCCTCTCTATATCGCGGGCTTAATAATATTTATTTCGACACTTGCTCCTCCCTGCCTTTCATAAGTGCAGAGCGAGCCAAAGAGATTATTGATATGTACGGCGCGGAAAGATTCTTCTTTGCTACAGATTTTCCTATGTGGGATGCTAAATCAGAGCTTGAGAGATTTGACAAAATTCCTCTTACAAGCAGCCAGCGAGAGATGATATTCAGCGCAAATATCAAAAGGCTATTAAAGCTTTAGTGAAGTTTTTAAAAGAACACGGTATATCCTTTTTTCGAGATATACCGTGTTCTTGTTTTTTGTTTTAGGAATCTAATGTTTCTTCATTAAGGATTCTTACCTAATCCCAAACAGCTCAGCTTTGGCGCGCCCCACACCAAAGAAAAGTATTTCAAATAGGCAGTCAAGTCCCGAGCCGTGTCACATTTTTGCATTCAACACAAAAATAAACAGTTCATTTGAGCGTGTTATCAATTTCAATTATCAAATACGAATCTCATTTCATCAGCTCGTCGGTAAGACGAATAATCTCAGGCGCAAGTTTTTTGCGCTTTGCTTTTACAATGGCGCTGTAGATAGGATATGCAAGGCTTGCAATAATTCCTCCAACGACACCGACGCTGATACCGATGACCATTGCCGTATTTCCGAAAAATCCAAGGATTTCGGCAAGCTCTGTCATAATAAGGCTCATGCCAAATCCGAGAATAAGTGTTCCGAGCACACCGAAAACGATAGCCACAGCTCGCGCTGTATTGGTTACGCTCGCATCGAGTCGGTACAAACGCGCCATCTTATCCTCGGATTCGGTCGGTGCGGTATATTTTTCACGAATACGCTTTAGCTCTGCCTGCTCTTTTGCGGAGTAGGTATAAGTAAATCCGCTTTTTTCCTTATTGTTATTTTCCATTTTCAACCTCTGATTCTAATTGTTTAAGTTTCTCTGTTCCAACTGCTATCATGTAAATTGCCGTTGCCACTATTAAAAGCGAGATCGCACCTCCGGTTGCTCCGAGCATCCATTTTTGCCCTATCGCCGTAACAGTTCCGTCGCTGAAGGTGTTGAGCATTGTAGATTCCAACGTCAGCATAGACACGAGTGCAGATGCTAGGCTGATTGCTTTGGATGCCGAAAAGACGGGACTGTTATATTTTCTGTATTTCACAACGTTGACAATAGCTACTGTTAACGATGTAAAGGTGTACGCAGCCATAGCAATAGCCGTAATCATATGATGCAAGAAGGTTCTGTTCCAATAAACCATAAAGAAAATGATTAATGTCAACGCTAAATTCATGACAAGAAATACCCAACCGCAATTACGGTATTTTTCAATCTCGACCCGCATCTTTTCACCGGGTGCGTATTTTGTCGTATGGCGCACCAGAAAAAAGCGCATTACGGCAAGACAGATATAGTACGCACCGAGAGAGGAAAACCAAAAGGTACGGTGATAAATTCCAAGCCATAGCTGAAAAGCGCCATACAATAAATTCCACGCAAGTGAACCGTACAGTGATACATTGACGCGAAGGCGGGTATCTTCCCGCCACCTTATCGCATATTTGTTGGTGTTTTTAAAGCTTTTGAAGCTTTTAACGGTATTTGGTATTCTGAAGCACCATACAGTAAGCGTATAGGCTGATATCACGTATGATATGATAGCAGGCATCGATTTTGCATCCCAAAGGACAGCGGCTGTGATAAGCAGTGTTACTGCTATTGGTGTAAGCACAGCCATTACCGCCTTGCGAGGATATAATAAGGATTTACCTATTCTCTTCAGGTCCATTTTCAGCCCTCCTGACCTTAACAGTGAAGGTCGTGCCAACACCGACGGTGCTCTCGACACCGATCTCCCCCTGCACAATATCAACCACACGCTTAACAAGCGCAAGTCCGAGCCCGTTACCCTGAGTTGCATGAGAGATGTCGCCCTGATAGAATTTTTCGAAAATATGCGCACCTACGTTAGCACTCATCCCACATCCCGTGTCGGATATTTTAACGGTTGCATATTTTTCGTCTGCCGTGAGTGCAAGTATTACTTTGCCACCGTCCTCGGTAAATTTGAAGGCATTTGAAAATAAATTGTTCCATACGAGCGACAACAACTCTGCATCAGCGAAAATTAACACACTCTCAGCAATATCGGTTTCAATTTCGATATTCTTTTTCTCCCAAACGCTTTCATATTGCAAAAGGCTCTCGCAAAGCTGCTCTCCGAGGTCAAAAGTAGTGGGACACGGATAAATCTGCTGATTTTCAAGACGATTAAGCTTTAATATATTAGTCATCATATCAGCTAATCTGCGCGAGGCATCAGTGATTGCTTTTGCGTACTCAACACGCTTTTCTTCGGAAATATCAGGAGCTTGTAAAAGAGTTGCATAATTCTGCATAACTGCAAGCGGTGTTTTCATTTCGTGGGATACATTGGCAATAAAATCGCTGCGGAGAGTTTCAACGCCCGACAGTTCCTCCGCCATCTTGTTGATACATTCAATAATTTCGTTGAAGCTATCGTCCGTTCCGATTTTAGCAGTAGGCTCGATGCGAACTGTAAAATCACCTTCTATCATTTTGGAAGTTGCATCGGCAATTCGCTTTACGGGGCGCTCCACCGTAATTTTACGGCGAAGATAGTTAATAATAGCCATCGCAACACTGATTAACACTACGTTTACCATTGTAATCTTGGCAGCGAGTGTTATCTCGCTCGGTGTAAACTCTCTTCCGAGCGAATTCTGCAAAGCCGAAACAAACAGCATAATACAAGAGGTTGTAACAAAGGCAGCAAGAAGAAAGAAAACAAAAAAGTTGCTTACGGTACTAAAAATCTTTCTATTTACTTTGTCCTTTTTCATTTTAGCACCGCCTTGTAACCCAGACCGTGAACGGTTTGTATCTCGAACGAGTCACACTCAGAGAGCTTTGCGCGAAGCTTGGTCATATAAACATCAACCGTTCTTGTGCTTGTCTGCGTATCCACATCCCAAAATTCATCCATCAGCTGTGTGCGGGTGAAGGTCTTTTTCGGATAGGAGAGAAGCTTGTAAAGAAGGTCAAACTCTCTTGCGGTGAGAGAAATTTCCTCACCGTTTAAGCTGGCACTTCTTTCGTCTGCATCCATCACGAAATCACCTACCTCAAGACGACGGCTCGATGCTATCTTGGAACGGCGAAGAAGCGCGCCTATTCTAAGAAAAAGCTCATCAAGGTCGATAGGCTTTGTCATATAATCGTCAATACCTATGCGAAATCCTCTCTGCTTGGATGCGAAATCATCACGGGCTGTCATAAATAAAATCGGAATATCATTGTTTAGAGAGCGCACGGTTTTTGCGAACTCAAAGCCGTCGATATTAGGCATCATAATGTCCGAAACGATACAGTCGAATGTCGTTTTATACATCTCGTCGTACGCGCTTTCCGCATCAAGACAGCCAACCGCTTCATATCCGCTGTTACCGAGAAACGAGCACACACTGCGGTTTAAATCTCTGTCATCCTCCAAAACTAAAATTTTGAACATATTTTTATCCTCCGAGGGCTATTTTCACTTATATAACTTATTATACCATGAAGCAAAAATGTTTGCTTGCAAGGGCATTTTTGCGAAGCCGTAAATATCGCAGCCGCACGAAGTGTGGGCAGCGCGACAGCGCAAAAACTTGGTAACAAGCCTTTCTGCTATATTGTAGCATAGAAATGTTAAAGTTTTGTTTATGTTTTAATTTTTTTAGGGAGTTTTCGAAAAAAATTAATGGCAACGCTGAAAACAGCGTTGCCTGATTAAGTTTTTAGGAAATAGTGATTTCAGCCTTTCTTTCCATTCGTTTCAGAACAAACAATAGCATAGGAGTATTGTATCTGAGTGCAATGGTAGGCAAAACGTTCAAAAACAAATTCACAAGTGCAACAGGAAGCGCAATAGTCAAAGAACAAACGTTTGGCAGAGTGAGCATCGCCAAAAAACCAACGGGATACGACAATCTGTGAGTGAGCACTCCTTTATTGCATTCAATGATAAATTTTTCAATATATTTCGGGTTGTTCGGCTCCTTCAGCTCCTTTTTGCTGAATCCTCCAAGTCCGCCCAGCTCCCAGACCTTGTCCTTCCATTCTCTTACCTTGAGTTTTATGTAAAGGCTTCGTTCCCATCCGGAAACGCGATAATGCGGATTGTCAACCCCGAACCATTTGTCCGGCAACTTGTTTATAAGGATTGCAATGAAACCGTCAAGAGCAAATTGTAATGCTGTGCAAAAAACAACCGCTGCTATCACGTAATACCACAAGGCTGTTTTTAAAACAATATTTGCTAAAGAAATCAAGCCCATTGCGATACCGATGGTTGAAAGATATAGCTTCATAATTCGGCATACACGAGGGGGATTTTATAAAAGTCCTCATAGGTCTTTACCCAAGCCTCGTAATTCTCCTTTTTCATCCTTTCCTTTGCTTCAGCACCCGTGAGTGTCTCGTCAGGATAAATAGCCGGCAGAATATGAAGTGTGTATTCTTGCACAAAAAATCCGTCACCGTCAAGAACGTCACTATCCTCCATGGTAATAAAAATAGGAATGATAGGGGTTTTGTTACGAACGGCAAGCGAGAAAGCTCCGTCTTGCATAGGCTTAGGCTTGCGATAATTCCACCACATGCTCTGCTCGGGATAAATCAATATTGTCTCTCCGCGTTCAAGTAAGGTTTTCACCGCGCGAATAAATTTCTTCATAGTTGAGGTTTGGCTGGAAAGGGGCAGCGTGTTGCAATGGCGCATAAAAAGCCCGAACGGCTTAGGAGGATTCGTGTAGTTCCCCTCGCGAATCACCTTATAAAGCATTTTCCCTTCCATATGATCACGAAGCGCAACCCATACGGCATAGTTATCACCTACACTGAAGTGGTTGCAGGTGACAATCTTTCCGCCCTTGACAGCGGTAAAATTTTCGATTCCCCTAACCTCTTTAATGATAAGCTGACGCTTGGCTATCATTTTATCAAAGAAACGTGTACCTGCGATATTGGCAATTTTGTTCTTGATTTTGCTTGATAGCTTTTGATTCAGATAGTCAACCTGATCCGGCATAAGCGGATAGGTTTCAGGGTCATCCTCTACGTCGAGATGCCAAAGCTCTTTTTTTTCAAGCTCGGCAATTCGGCGGATAAGCTCTAATTTATGCGGTGATTTTTCCATACCGTAAACCTCATTTTCGGCACAATTTATTTACAAAGGTCTCCTCGGAAGCGACGATTTTCAACGCGTGCTCAAGAATTTCGCTGGCAGTAGCTTCCTTTTTCGCCCTATCTGCCTCGTTGAAATTCTCTTTGCCGAGGCAGATGCGCTCGTGAAACGGAGAATTCTTAGCATATTCCCAAAAATATTCACCATCTGTCACGTCGTCGTACTGCCAGGGTTTTTTGTAAAGCGCATAATGCACAATATTCTTCTTTCCCTCGCAAGCGATAGGCATAGGTTCTTTATTCCATCCGTTTGGAAGAACGTGTATTTTTCCGAAACATAGATAATTCAAATATGCCTGATCAGGATCGAGAAGATCGAAATCGTACTCGGTAATAATCTTTACAAACGATTCCTCTATCTTGCATTTTCTAAATTCCTTGAGATTCATAAGGAGAACGCCTGAGTTTACATATCTGTCGGGGTCAACTCCAAGAGCGGTTTTTGCATAAAGTCGGAACTCGCTTGTGTTTTGTACAAATTCCTCAGGTGCGGCACCCAAAATGTTATTTCCGAGCTCCGTATTATAAAGCTCGGATATATCGCCGAGCACTACAAGGTCGCAATCAAGATACACAACTTTATCATACTGTGGAAAAAGAGATGCTATAAACAGTCTGTAATAAGCAACTACGGAAAAATGATACACGTTCTTAAAGCGTGATTTTATATTCTCAACCTCCGCTGTTATGTCAACGAAATCTATCTTGAACCCGGGCCTTTCATTCTGCATAACTTTGCGAACGTTATCCTCGTCAAGTCCTGTATTCAATACTATTATTCTATACTCATATTTTTTGGAAGCATTGGCAATCAACGATCTGATGGCAACATCTAAATACGGTATGTAATTATCATCTGTTGAAAAGAAAATCGGTATTTGTTTATTCATTGTTTGCACTCCTTTGCTTTTTCACATCAAATTATATATGTCGCGCCCCTAAAAGTCAACCGAACGATTAGAAAAACATATCTACTCGTAGGATTGCGCAATGTAGAGCAGTATTCTGAATTTCTCTGTTTAGTAGAATCGAAATAAAAAGGCGTTTTTTTGAGAAAAACAGCGATAAATGTTTACTTTTGTTTACTTTACGGAGTTGTAAACAAAGAACTGCAGAGTAACAACGACTTAACCGTTCATCTCAAATAAATATATGAATGCAACGTTGATTTCAAAGCATAAAAACAAAAAGCACATAGATTTTCAATCAACTGTTCTTCAAATACAAAACGCGCGCTTTATATAACTTAACGACATATTGTAACATAAAAATACAAAATTGTCAACTTTTTGCAAAAGGAGAGGTTAATTATGCATTTAAACGATGCTCGTTTTTTTCAGTACAGCTCTGCCGATTGCACCAAGGCCAAACGCAAACAACGCACCGCCTGCCGCAGAGAGCAGGACGTTGATTATAGTAGAAGCAAGAGGTGTAACCATAGAAACTGTCATAAAGAGGAGCATTCCACCGCCAAGAGAGCCGCAAATTGCGAGCCACGTCTTTTGTTTTGCCGCCACACTGATAAGTGTGAAAATGGGAACAAATACTAGCATCAAAAATATCTTTGCAATCATACACATTACGATATTGCCTGCGTTAAGTCCGTGAAGATCGAAGGAAAGACCCGAGATCGCACCACCGAGCATTGAACCGACGAGATATGCGATCAGCATAAGCGCTCCGCAAGTAAAGCCCGAGAGCGTCTTTGACACCACGTATTCGCCTCTTTTCGCGCGAACGGTAAATAGATTCTTAGCATACCCGCTTCTGAAATCGTCGGATATAAAGAGACATACAAAAACGGCAACCCCCATAAACGCCATATTGATATTGCACATCATAAAGACCTCATCGCCGCCTAAAGGCTCGCCGGGGAGCGTGCCGATATTCTGCCAAGCATTTTCGGGGCCCTGCATAATCGTTTCCACACCTGTTTGCGGATCGACCGACACGCTGCCGTCCATCATCGACATCATTACCGTCATAATAATTGGCAAAACAAGTGCGCAGGCAATCAAAATGTAAAACAGCTTTGACTTAAACATTCTACGAAAATCAACCTTTAGCATA
Source organism: Eubacteriales bacterium (assembly GCA_045613205.1). Classification (GTDB taxonomy): domain Bacteria; phylum Bacillota; class Clostridia; order Oscillospirales; family CAG-272; genus UBA1740. The sequence goes on from JAZLAO010000034.1 coordinate 9,865, forward strand.
CTTTTCACGCGCTTACCAAAGCTGACTTTTTTAAATCTCATTGTATTTTCCATTCTCATTTGCCTCCTTTCATAAGGTCGATGTAGTATTCCTCAAGCCCGATCTTGTCGGTTTTAATTTCGGTTACACAAATTCCGTTTTCGTAGAGATACGTCACAATGTCCTCGGGAGTTGTCAGATCGTACACACGGATATAGCCTGCTTCGTCTTCTTCCACGCGGGAATATTTACAACCAAGGAGCGTCTTGGTTCTGTTCATTTCAGCCGATTGCAGAGCAACATAGGTGCGGCAGCTTGCGTCAAGCTCGTCTGCCGTCATTTCCACGATCATTTTTCCGTGACGGATGATGCCGTAGTGTGTTGCTACCTTCTGAAGCTCCCCAAGAAGATGCGAGGAAACGATAATACTGCGCTTGCCATCGCCGATTACATCAAGGAACACCTCGCGCATGATTCTCATACCGTCGGCATCAAGACCGTTCAGAGGCTCGTCAAGCACAAGGAGAGTGGGGTTGCCGAGCAGAGCCATAGCAATACCGACTCTCTGCTTCATACCGAGCGAGCAGTTCTTGTATTTGTTGCCTGCCGCCCCCTCCATTCTGACCATTTTGAGAACCTTTATTACTTCCTGCTCGGCATTGGGAATGCTGAGATTAGAAGCCTGAAGCATCATATTGTCAAACACCGTAATTCCCGGGAAACAGCCCGGTGACTCTATGAGAACCCCCATTTTAGCTCTAACGGCTTCATCTGTATAATCCCTGCCATACAGCTTAATTGAGCCCCCGCTCGTTGGGATAAGTCCGCAAATCATTTTTTCCGTGGTAGACTTTCCCGAGCCGTTTTCACCGATAAATCCGTATATTGAGCCCATAGGAACCGTCATATTAAGTCCGCACACGGCCTGCTTTTCGCCGAAGTTTTTGGATAAATTCTTTATTTCAACTGCATTCATACTTTCGACCTCCTTAATAAACATCGCTCTTGTTGAGCAGTTTTGCACCTGCCACGTTATAGATCACTGCCCAAGCGACCGATACAACAATGCAGATCAACAACGAACCAATACCGCTTGAAAGGTTGGCATTGACCGATGCACGGTAAAGGAAAATGTTAAGGAAACTCGTGGGAAGCTTGAGTCCTTCAACGATTGCCGCCGCACCGATGATAAGAATACCTGTTCCGAAAAAGAATGACGATGCCACGGAAATACCGAAATATTTTCTGAAAATCACATTGAGGAAGGTATAGAGGCTTGCCCAACCGAGCGACATAAAGATCTTTCCGAGAATAGCGATAATGAGTGAGCCTACATTCACGTCGGTTTCATATCCTGCAAGCAAGCCGCCTACCGTACCGCCAATGAGGTAAGTAATGCACATACAAGCCATGGCAAAGGCGCAAACAAGACTCTTGGAGATCATATAATCCTGCTTTTTTGCGTGGGTGGTAAAAAGCTGCTTGACGTAGCCCGATTTGTAATCGTGACCGATAAAGATCGAAACCATAATACCGCCGAAGATGAACACCATATTCATATTAGCATAGTCGGCGATTCCTTCGATCACGTAAAGCGACTTGCTTGCGGCAATGATCTGCCACACGTTAGAATAAAGTGTGATCTGATTTCCGTTCTGATCAGGCATCATGGTCATAGCCGATACCATTGCAGGAATGATTGCGGCAATGGCGAGGAAAATGTAAAAGAGAGGTGTGTGGAACAAACGGTAGAAGTCCACTCCGAGCATACCCTTAATTCTGCGAGCAAAGGTAGGCGATTCAAATTTAATTTCACGTGTTGTATTCATTATTCTGCCTCCTTTTTCGACATAAGCTCGATGTAATATTCCTCAAGACCGATCTTGTTTTTCTTGATTTCGTTGACCACGTGTCCGTTTTTCATCAAGAAGTCAACGATAGAAGCGGTATCGTCCACGTCATAAATGCGGATATATCCTTCTTCCTCGCGCACGTCGGCGTACTGCTTACAAAGAACCGCTTTTGCGCCCTGCATATCTGCGCATTTCAGTGAGGTGAATACCTGCGCTCTTGAATCCATTTCCTCGGCGGAAAGCTCCATGATCATCTTTCCCTGACGGATAATACCGTAGTGGGTAGCAATCTTTTCAAGCTCACCGAGAATGTGAGAGGAAATAAGAACGGTAGAGCCGTATTTTTTCGTAATATCCACAAGAATCTCGCGCATAATTCTCATACCGTCTGTATCAAGTCCGTTTATCGGCTCGTCGAGAATAAGAAGCGCAGGATCGCCAAGCAGTGCCATAGCAATGCCGATGCGTTGCTTCATACCGAGCGAGCAGCTCTTGAATTTGAGATTTGCGTTGTCCTCCATACGCACGATCTCAAGAACACGGCGAATTTCTTCGTCTGCGTTCTCAATCCCAAGATTGATACACTGCATCATAAGGTTCTGATACACGCTTGATCCGGGAAAACAGCCTGCATTCTCAATCAGTGCGCCTACTCTCACGCGCACGCCGGGATCGGTGTAATCTCTGCCAAACAGCTTTATCTCACCGCAGTCGGGGACGAGATGACCGCAAATGAGCTTCTCGGTAGTAGATTTTCCGCTTCCGTTCTCACCGATGAAGCCATAGATCGCGCCCTGCGGAACGGTCATATTAAGGTGGTCAACCGCATACATTCCGCGAAAGCTTTTTGAAAGATTTCTGATTTCAATAGCGTTCATTTTTTACTCCTTCGTTTTTATCTGTAAACGCAACACAAGCGAGCCGCATTTTTACGCCTCGCTTACGTTGTTATTTTTCATTATTTCTTCTTTGCAGCATCAATGCGTGTATCGGCTGCCGCTTTGCGTTCTTTCGCCGCCGCAATCTGAGCATCGCGATCTTCCTGCATTTTTGCCTGTCTTTTTGAGGGGGACATCTTTGCTTCCTCAAAGTTTGCTTTTGCCTCTGCTTTTGCTGCGGCAAAGTTTGCCTTATCCACCTCATGCTGCGCCTTGGCACTTTCCTTCATATCAGTGAAAGCCTTCTTGAAAAATGACTTTATTCCCATTGTTGTTTTCTCCTTTTGTGTTTTATTACTTATTTATAATCTCATCGCTGAGTTTAAGAATCTGTGCACCGTGTTTTTTCTTTCGGCTTGCGAGAATACTCTTGTGCATCGGATAGTTCAAAACAGCCATAACCATTCCCACAACTCCTATAACAATACCGGGAATCATTGCGGAATCCATACCAACTGTCGCACCGATGTCGGTCATAACAAGGCTCATACCTGTGCCCATAACAATTGCCGCAATGCTTCCGAATACATACGAAAATACGTTTGCCGGTCGCTTTATCCTTGCATCAAGCTGGCGGAGCGCATCAAGCTCGCTAGGCTCTTTTTCCATATACTGCGCGCGAATTCTCTGCGCTATAAACTGCTGATCGTTTCTGTTCATAATGAATTACCTCTCTATGTCTTTTTTGATTTTGTGATTGTATTATAACAGGCGTTTATTTTTGATTTTTTTGAATTTTGTTTGTGTTTTGTTAAACTATAAAATTTCCAACAAAAAAGGATAGGTTTTTACACCTATCCTGATTTTTGTTGTTTTTGAGTAGCTATTAGCGGTAGATAATTGACTCCGCGTATTCGGTTGCGATAACACCTTCGGGCTTGCCGGTTGCTTTAGACTCGTTGAGAATATGCTCAATGGAATTGTAGATATTGTCAACCTTCGCAAGAACTGCATCCTTATTATAAGGACCGTCAACCTCAGCCGCAGCGTTGATAACACCGCCGCCGTTGATTACGAAGTCGGGCGCGTAGAAGATTCCGCGAGCCTTAAGTGCAAGTCCTGATGCATCGTCAAGAATCTGGTTGTTAGCTCCACCGGCAACCGCTTTACAGTTGAGCACGGGAATTGTGTTCGGATTTATGATAGCACCCATTGCGTTAGGCGAGAAGATATCGCACTTCTGACTGTATATTTCCTCAGTTGCAACTACCTTTGCACCGAATTCCTCTGCCGCGCGAGCCGCGATTTCCTTATTACTGCGGTTTGCAACTATAAGCTTCGCACCGCTCTCGTGGAGCAAACGGCAAAGGTCGTAGCCAACCTTACCAAGTCCCTGAACTGCTATAGTAAGTCCGTCAAGAGAATCCGTTCCGAGAGCAACCTTTGCGGTAGCTCTTATTCCCTGCCATACACCGCGTGCAGTAAAGGGCGAGGGGTCACCGCTGTTCTGCGGAAGTCCGCAAATGTGATTTGTCTTACGAAGCATAACGAGAGCGTCGTCACATGTGGTATTTACGTCCTCTGCAGTGATATAGTCACCGCCGAGCTTGTTTACAGCTTCACCGAACGCCTCGAACATAGCCTCGGTTTTCTGCGATGGGTCTGCAATTATAACGCCCTTTGCGCCACCGTGAGGAAGTCCGGCAACGGCATTTTTGTGAGACATGCCGCGAGAGAGGCGAAGAACGTCGAAGAGAGCATCGTCAAAAGATGCATAGGGGAAGAGACGGCATCCGCCTATTGCGGGACCGAGGTTGGTGTTGTGTACGGCAATAATCGCATGAAGACCTGCCTTTTCATTGTTAACGAATAATACCTTCTCATGACGGTATTTAGTCATTTCAGTCATTGCGTTCATAAAAATATTCTCCTTTTATTTTAAATGTATAAAATGTAAAGCTTATGCGATATAATCTTTTCCGAGTGTAAGAGCCTTCATATTAAGCTCCTTAAGGGCGGCTTTCTTCGGAGGAACGAGCTTTTCAACAACCTCTCCCACTCCGTCGAAGGACATGTTGCTGTTATTTTTGAGTAAATGTCCTACTATCACCATATTTGCAAGGCTTGCAATTCCCGCATCCTTCGCAATCTGCGTAGCAGGAATGTAGAAGACCTCTACGTCATCGCGCTCCACTTTAGCTTCTATCAGCGAAGAATCAACGTATATCTGTCCGCCCTTTACAACTGAATTTACGTATTTTTGAAGCGAGGGCAAATTCATTGCAATAAGAACGTCAGGTGTAGTAATAATGGGCGAGCCAACGGGGTCGTCCGACAGAATCACGTTACAATTCGCGGTTCCGCCGCGCATCTCGGGTCCGTACGACGGAAGCCAGGATACCTGGAGCTCCTCCATAAGTCCCTTGTATGCAAGAAATTTTCCCGAGAACAGTATGCCCTGTCCACCGAAGCCGGCAATAAGAATCTGTGTAGTTTTCATCTTATTTTTCTTCCTCCGCGCTTCTATCCTTGTATACGCCGATGGGGTAATAAGGAAGCATATCGCTCTCCACCCATTCAAGCGCTGCCTTTGGTGTCATTCCCCAGTTTGTCGGACAAGCGGAAACCACCTCTACAAGAGAAAAGCCCTTTCCGTTTATCTGATTTTCAAAAGCCTTTTTTATCGCCTTCTTAGCGTTCTTAACGTTCTTTACGTTATTTACTGCCACACGGGCAATGTATTCGGGACCTTCAAGCGTAGCAAGCATCTCGCTGACGCGTATCGGCCAACCGCAATGATTTACGTCACGACCGTAGGGCGAGGTCTGTGTAACCTGACCGGGAAGACTCGTGGGAGCCATCTGACCGCCTGTCATACCGTAAATTGCGTTATTTACGAAAATGACTGTAATATTCTCATTTCTCGCAGCGGAATGGACTGTCTCTGCCATTCCTATAGAAGCAAGGTCACCGTCACCCTGATACGTAAACACAATATTCTCCGGGCGGCAACGCTTAATTCCCGTCGCAACGGCAGGAGCTCTTCCGTGGGGAGCTTCAATCATATCGCATGCGAAATAATCGTACGCCATAACGGCACAGCCTACAGGAGCAACTCCTATTGCCTTACCTTCAATATCAAGCTCATCCATAACCTCGGCTACGAGACGGTGAATAATACCGTGTGGGCATCCGGGACAGTAATGGAATGGAGCGTCTGTCAAAGACTTCGGTTTTTCAAATACTGTTGCCATTATTGATTCACTCCTTTCGCTGCATTTCTTATAGCCTCGAGAACTTCGTCAGGAGACGGAATCATACCGCCCGAGCGGTTACAAAGACTAACCGGCTTTTTGCACTCGGTTGCAAGTCTTACATCCTCTATCATCTGACCCATATTTAGCTCAACCGAAACAAGAGACTTCACATTTTCTCTCGCGGCAAACGCAGCGTTCGGGAATGGCCAGAGAGTAATCGGACGTACAAGACCCGCCTTGATTCCCTCTCCTCTTGCCATAGCAACTGCATTCTTGGCAACGCGCGCCGCAATACCGAAGGCTACAACGCAAACCTCAGCGTCGTCCATCATGTAATCTTCCCACAATGCCTCGGTTTTCTCTATCTCCGCGTATTTTTCATAACGCTCAAAGTTCTTTTGTTCAAGCTCGTCGGGCTTGAGATAAAGAGAGTTAACTATATTGTGAGTACGCTTTTTTTCAGTACCCGTGAGAGCCCACGGCTTCGCATAGGTTGTAATTTCCGCATCCTCAAAGGTTATAGGCTCCATCATCTGTCCTATAGTTCCGTCTGCCAAAATCATAGAGGTCATGCGGTATTTATCGGCAAGCTCGAAGCCCTTAATGGTGAGACTAGCCATCTCCTGTACCGATGCGGGTGCAAGATCTATCATACGGTAGTCACCGTGGCCTCCGCCCTTAGTTGCTTGGAAATAATCAGACTGCGAGGGCTGTATTCCTCCGAGTCCGGGACCTCCGCGCTGTACGTTAACGACGAGTGCAGGCACGTCAGAGCCTGCTATGTAGCTAAGTCCCTCAGTTTTAAGCGATATTCCGGGACTCGAGGATGACGTCATAACTCGCATTCCTGCCGCAGCCGCGCCGTATACCATATTTATAGAAGCTATTTCGCTCTCCGCCTGAAGAAACACTCCGCCTATCTTAGGCATTTTCTTAGCCATGTAAGCTGCTATCTCTGTCTGTGGAGTAATAGGATAACCGAAGTAGTGGCGGCATCCTGCGCGGATTGCAGCCTCAGCGATAGCCTCGTTCCCCTTCATTAAAATTCTTTCAGCCATAACAACCTCCTTATTTTTCAACAGTGATTATACAATCGGGACACATAGTGGCGCAAAAAGCGCATCCTATACACTTCTCGCTCTCTTTCATATAAGCGGGGGAGTATCCCTTTTGATTAAGTTTATCATCTGCAATTGCAAGACACTTTTTCGGACAGGCATCGACGCAAAGTCCGCATCCCTTGCACATATCAGTGTTAAAAGTTACCTTTGCCATTTATATTCTCCTTTTACTGAACTTACTAAGAACGCAAGCGCTCCCCGAGGGGAAGGCCGGCCCGTGTAAGTTAAAATAATTTCTTTTGCAGCGTCAGAGGCATAACGTCGAGTCCCGTAAGCTCTCTCGCTAAAGACTCCTCTGCCGTGTGCATCCAGACGTCAAGTCCTGTTTCCTCAGTTAAACGCTCGATAAAATCAAGCGAATCCAAAACTGTTTTCACGGTAGTTTCCGCGCCCAAGTTTGAATTATTGACGATACAGTTGAAGCGAAGTCCGCATGCCGCCTCAATTTCTTTCATTATCTCTACAGTGTCTCCGACAGTCGAAGTGAGCGGACGGTAACAGTTGACCACGAAGGCCATGCGGTAGTCGTTTTCACTCTTTATGGCATCGGTAAATCTGCCGAGTGCGTAAGCGCCTCTGTCGTCACCGCCGATATCCATAATTCCAAAGGTGGATTTGTCCTGCACGAGTCTGTAGCTCTCTGCGGGAAGCGCCGGAAGGTCAACGTTGGTATTAGCGTATTGCGGAGAAACCAGACGAATTCCGAGAGCGGAAAGCTCTTCTTCGCTGTCCTTGGTTCTGAAATACGGATTTACAATGTCAAGGTCGGCAATGCAAACCTGTTTTCCCTCTCCGGCAAGCTTTTTCGCGTAATTAACGGCAATATTCGTTTTGCCGCTACCGTAATGCCCTGCAAAGAGTGTCAATCTTTTAGAATCTGTGTTCATATACTCTCTATCTGCACAGCAGCGCAGTGCTTATTTTACTTTAAAGCTGCTTTCTTATTATTTTTCCGCTTGTCGTTTTGGGTAGGCTTTCACGGAAATCAATAATTCTCGGATATTTGTACGGCGCTGTTTTAGACTTGACATAATTCTGAATCTCTTTCTTCAGCTCGTCACTTGCCTCTTTTCCGTCAACGAGAACTATACTAGCCTTAACCACCTGTCCTCTGACCTCATCGGGTGCAGCGGATACTCCGCACTCAAGAACGTACGGAAGCTCCATAATAACGTTCTCAATTTCGAACGGACCGATTCTGTAGCCTGAAGATTTGATAACGTCATCAACACGTCCGACATACCAGAGGAATCCGTCCTCGTCCATCCAAGCAACGTCACCCGTGTGATAATATCCGTCGCGCCAGGTTTCTGCAGTTATCTCCTCATTCGCGTCGTAAGCGTAGGCAAGACCGCAGGGCAATCCCTTTGAAATGTCAATACAGATTTCTCCGCTCTCACCGCGAGCAACCTCGATACCGTCGCTGTTGAGAAGACGTACCTTGTAAAGAGGAACGGGTTTACCCATAGAGCCCATCTTGTGACTGTCACCCGAAAGGTTTCCAATTATAAGGGTACTCTCGGACTGACCGAAGCCTTCCATTATCTTAAGTCCCGTGTGCTTTTCAAATTGACGGAATACCTCGGGATTAAGAGCTTCTCCCGCAGTAGATGCGTGCTCAATAGTTGACAAATCAAATTTTCCAAGATCCTGCTTTATAAGCATTCTATACATCGTAGGAGGAGCGCAGAAGGTGGTTATCCCGTATTTTGCAAAGAGCGGAAGTATGTTTTCGGGGGTGAATCTGTCAAAGTCGTAAACGAAGTTTGCCGCCTCGCAAAGCCACTGACCGTAGAGCTTGCCCCACATAGCCTTTGCCCAACCGGTGTCGGATATTGTGAAATGTAAGCCCTCGGGATTAACCTGATGCCAATACTTAGCAGTAATGAAATGACCGAGAGGATATTTATAGTTGTGGGCCGCTATCTTCGGATATCCCGAGGTGCCCGACGTAAAGAACATCAGCATCGGGTCGCTTCCGCAGGGCGCATCCTCTGCTCGCGCATAGTGGCTGCTGAAGATGCTGTACTCCTCGTCAAAGCTGTGCCAACCGTCACGGGTGTCCCCCACAAGTATCTTGTGAGCAAGAGCGGGAGCGCTCACCGCTGCCTTTTCAACCTCGTTTGCAACAGTGCCGTCTGCCGTGCAAAGTATAGCCTTAATTTTTCCTGCCTCAAATCTGTATCTGAAATCCTTTTCAAGAAGCTGGTTCGGAGCAGGTATAGCTATAGCACCGAGCTTATGTAAACCGAGAATTGAGAACCAGAACTGATAGTGACGCTTGAGCACCAGCATAACCCTATCGCCTCTCTTGATGCCAAGAGACTTAAAATAGTTTGCAGCTCTTGCAGATTCCCTCTTCATATCGCGGAATGTGAATCTGTGTTCAGTGCCGTCCTCGCTGACGTGAAGCATCGCAAGCTTATCCGGCTTGCGTTCTCCGAGTGCATCGACAACGTCGAATGCAAAATTGAACTTTTCCTCATTTTTAAATTCTATGCCCGTAAGAACGCCATTCTCCTCGGTAGGAATAATGAAATCCTGATAAATACGGGTATCCGAGTCTGCGGCGTATCTTCTGGTTGCAACCGAGGGGACATCCTCCTGCTCTCCAAGTCTTGCCGCTTGGTTGCGGAGGACTATAGCGTAGAACGAGCAATCCTCACCGCCTACGGCTATCATACCGTGGGGCGTGCCGGAATTGAAGTATATGCAGTCACCGGGACCGAGTATCTCGGTTTTTTCTCCTATACGTATTTTCATGTGACCCTTTATCACGATATCACATTCCTGCCCCTCGTGAGTTACAAGGTCGATATTTTCCTCATCACCGCTGTATGAAAGCTCCATATAAAGCGGCAAAGCAATACGGTTTCGGAACTCTGCAGCGAGGTTGAAGCCTACCATATTATGCGCTTCTTCAATACGCTGGCCTCCGCCTCTGCGCGTTAGGGCGTACTGGCGAAGCTTGGGGCTTTTACCCTCAAGAAGATCGCCGAGGTCTACGCCAAAGCTCAACGTACAGTGATACAAAAATGCTACGCTGAGATTTCGGTTACCTGCTTCACACTGCTCATACTCATAGACGGTGAGACCGGTGCGGGCCGCCATTTCCTCGACGGAAAGTCCCGTCACGATACGTAACTCTTTTATACGCGCCGCTATTTGATTAATTTTATCCTTCATTCCGTCCATAACCGGTTCCACCTCTTTTTATCAGACAATCCGGTGTATCGAATTTCGGCATTTGTCTGATGAATTCTAAAATAATAAGAATATTATATCTAATTTCCACCGCGCTTGTCAACACTTTTAATTAAATATATTGTATATATTTGCGTACTTTTGGCGGTTTTTTCCATTTAAAGCCTGTTTCTCATGATTTTTCCGCTTATAGTTTTGGGAAGCTCCTTGCGGAACTCAACTATACGCGGGTATTTGTAAGGAGCCGTATGCTGCTTAACGTAATTCTGAATATCGCGTCGAAGCTCGTCTGTGCCTTCTACTCCTGCAACGAGAACAACACAAGCCTTAACGACCTGACCTCTGACCTCGTCGGGTGCTGCGCAAACACCGCACTCAAGAACGTACGGCAGCTCCATAATAGTAGACTCTATTTCGAACGGACCTATGCGATATCCCGACGATTTGATAACGTCATCAGCACGTCCGACGTACCAGTAATATCCTTCCTCATCGCGCCATGCGAGGTCACCCGTGTGATATATTCCGTCGTGCCAGGCACTTTTTGTTGCTTCTTCGTTCAGATAGTAACCAAGGAATACTCCGGGATGCTTTCTCGGTTCAGTGCGTATAACGATTTCTCCGTTTACACCGTCGGCAACCGGATTTCCGTCAGGATCAACAAGATCGATTCCATAACCCGGAACGGGCTTGCCCATTGCGCCCGGCTTAAGCTTAGTACCCATAAGATTAGCGATACCGAGAGTCATTTCGGTCTGTCCGAATCCTTCGGCAATACGAAGTCCCGTAGCCTTTTCAAACTGATAGAACACCTCGGGGTTTAATGCTTCGCCCGCTGTGGTTGCATGGCGTATAGAGGAAAGGTCGTACTGACTTAAATCCTGCTTGATAAGCATTCTATACATAGTTGGTGGCGCGCAGAAGGTGGTTATTCCGTACTTTGCGAACATAGGCAATATCTTCGCGGAATCAAATCTGTCGAAGTCGTAAGTAAATACCCCGCCCTCGCAGAGCCACTGACCGTAGAGCTTGCCCCAAAGAGCCTTACCCCATCCCGTCTCGGAAATTGTAAAGTGTAAGCCGTCCTGCTCACAAAGATGCCAATATTTCGCGGTTACAAAATGACCGAGCGCATACTTATATGAATGCATAGCCATCTTCGGATATCCGGTTGTTCCGGAGGTGAATAGCATAAGCATCAGATCGTCTCCGCACGGAGCGTCCGGCTCACGCAGGTATCTGCGACTGAAAAGTCCGTATTCGTTGTCAAAATTATGCCAGCCGTCCCTCTCTCCGCCAACTATGATTTTTGTGAGCGAAAATCCGGTTTCTGCCTCTGCGAGCTCCGCCTGATGCGCAGTATCTCCGTCCGACGTGCAGATTATAGCACTCACGCCTGCAGCTTTAAAGCGGTAGCTGAAATCGTGCTCAACCAGCTGATTGGTTGCAGGAATGGCAATAGCGCCGAGCTTATGAAGTCCAAGTATACTAAACCAGAACTGGTAATGTCTTTTAAGAACGATCATAACCCTGTCCCCGCGCTTGATTCCAAGGGACTTAAAATAGTTTGCAGCCTGCGAAGACGCATCTTTTATATCCTTAAACGTAAATCTGCGCTCGGTCATATCGTTTGAGACGTGGAGCATAGCAAGCTTGTCGGGACTTTTGCGCGCTATTGCATCAACAGTATCAAAAGCAAAGTTGTATTTATCCTCATTAGAGAACTTAACGTCTACCAAAGCACCGTTTTCGTCCTCAACAGGCTTTACGAATTCCTCGCAAAGAAGCGGTGTGCTCTGCGTGGCATGAGTGGGATTGCCTACGTACATCGGCTGGTCAGTGCTGTCACTCGCCATAACCATCGCAAGAAACACGCAGTCCTCACCGTCAACCGCTATCATACCGTGCGGGGTGGAGGATTTGAAGAATATACTGTCACCCTCGCGTAACGTCTCCTCGCGTTCGCCTATGCGTATGCGTAACGAGCCCTTCAATACAAGGTCAAATTCCTGACCTGCATGTGTAACTGTATTTATAGGAAGCTTTTGAAGCTCCTCGGAATATTTATAGGTTACCCAATAAGGCGTTGCAAGCTTTTGCCTGAAAAGAGGAGCCATATCTTGAATAGCAATTCCGTCTTCGCTTGCAGTAGTAAGACCGCCGCCCTTTCGCGTCACTGTATAGCCCGTGAGCTTTGCGCTATGTCCTTCAAGAATATCGGTAATCTCTACTCCAAACGTCTGCGCGCACTTATGCATAAAGGTGAAGGGTAAATCAACCTCTCCCGATTCGTATGAAGCGTATACTTCTTCCGAAAGATCGGTGAGCTCTGCCATCTTTGCAGTAGTGTAACCAAAAATCTCGCGCATCTCTCTAATTCGAAGCGCTATCCTCTGAAGCTGGCTGGTGTTGTACTGATTGGTCATAGTTTTTTCCTCCTGTCCCACTAACGTGAAATTTAATAATAAACAAAACACGCCTCAAGAAAAATCTTCTTGAGACGAGCAAATATACCCGCGGTACCACTCAATTTGCGATAAACGCCACTTCAAACTCTAACAAGTTCTAACCCTTAACGCGGGAAACGTAAGACCCTAACCTATCAGTTCAGGTCTTCAACTCGGAAGTGATGGGTACTATGGCTATAAGCTATCGGCTCGCACCAAGCGCCGACTCTCTGCAAGCTTTTTTACCGTACCGTCTTCGTCACAGTTTTTATGAAATTATTCTATCACAACTTTTTTCAAATGTCAAACACTTTTTTGTTGTAATTTTAAACAAAATTATATCCGTCATGGGCATATTCTTTGTGCAATAACTGATAAATCCAAGTGTTTTCGAAAAAATTGCTTGACAAATTCCGAATTTAGTGCTTTAATATAATCATTCAATTACCATTTGCAATTAAAGACAATGACGGAAAATATGTCGATTTAAGATGTTTCAGAGAGTCGGTGCTTGGTGCGAACCGATACGGACGATTTTGACATTCTCCTTCCCGAGTCGGTCCTGTCAAAGCGACAAGCGAGTAATGGGACACGGTTGCCTCCGTTACAGGGTGTGGCCTTACTTGAGGCTGAAAAGTGATTTCCCTTTCGAGGGAGTAATTAGGGTGGTACCGCGAAAAATTTTCGTCCCTTGACCGATTAGTCGGATTAAGGGATTTTTTGTTTATTTATATTGAAAGGAAGAAAAGTTATGAAGCAAATCAAAATCAGCGACACGACAATGAAACAGTTTTCCGAGGACTTTTGCCTATCGTTCAAGGAAAAAATAGAGTTTTCAAAGCTACTCGACAAGCTAGGTGCCGACGTGATTGAACTGGAAGGGATAAAAAACCTCCGAATTGATTCGCTCAGAATTAAATCTATTGCAACAGCAGTATGCGAAAGCCGTATTGCTGTGCCCGTTTCAATGAATGACGCAAGCATTGAAGAAACCTGGAATGCGCTCAAGCTTGCAAAAAAGCCAAGACTCCAGGTATGTGCGCCCACGAGCGCCGTACAGATAGAATATATCTTTCACAAAAAGCCTGATGCTATGATAAACGACATACGCAACACCGTTTCGAAATGTGCATCTCTCTGCTCAGACGTTGAATTTGTCGCCAATGACGCCACACGCAGCGAGCAGGAGTTTCTCACGGAAGCTATCAGAACTGCTATAAAAGCGGGAGCAACCACCGTAACTCTTTGCGATACAGCCGGAAATATGTTTCCGACCGAGTTTTCCGATTTTATAGCATTGCAATATGAAAAGCTCCCCGAGCTGAAAGAGGTCACGCTTGGAATTTGTTGCTCCGACGCGCTTTCCATGGCAGAGGCGTGTGCTATTTCCGCGATAAGTGCAGGAGCTTCCCAGATATGCGCTGCTATATATCCTATTAATTCGGTATCTCTTGCAAATCTCGCACGCATCCTTGCCTCAAGATCCGACACGCTCGGTGCTGTATCTAATATACGCACTACCGATTTGACAAGGATTTTCGAGCAGGCAGAGCGCATATGCCAAGGAAATAAGAAACGAAACTTAACCGAAGCTTCAAATCACAGTGAAAGCGACGTCTTTCTCACTGCAAACGACGATTTAGCCTCAGTAGCCCTCGCAGTAACCGGACTCGGCTATGAGCTTTCCGAGGAAGACAGCGGCAAGGTATACAACGCTTTCAGACAGATAGCAGAAAAGAAAGAAAAAGTGGGACTTAAGGAGCTTGACGCAATTGTTGCATCCTCTGCCATGCAGGTCCCCTCGGCATACAAGCTTGACTCATATCTCATAACCTCCGGAAATACTATTTCCGCAACGGCGCATATAAAGCTTATAAAAAACGGGCAGACACTTGAGGGCGTATACATGGGAGACGGCTCTATAGACGCTGCATTCCAAGCTATAGAAAAAATAATCGGCCGCCATTACGAGCTTGACGATTTTCAGCTTCAAGCGGTTACCGAAGGCCGAGAGGCTATGGGACAGACCATAGTTAAGCTGCGCTCCGGAGCCAAGGTGTACTCAGGCATAGGTATATCCACCGATATTGTCGGTGCGGGCATACAGGCATATCTCAGTGCGCTTAACAAAATCATTTATGAGGAGGATGAAGAATGAAACTCTCATTTTCCACACGCGGTTGGCCGGGCTTTTCATTTGACGAAATGCTCGAGGTTGCAACCGATATGGGCTTTAGCGGCATAGAGGTCTACAATCTTCCGAAGTTTGAAAACCTCGTTGACCGCGGCGGTCCCTTTCATAAATATAATACAGCGGCAACCGTGCGCAAGCTGCGCGATATGCAAATCACCATTCCATGCTTTGACACCTCGTTTGATATATCCACGGGTATAGAGGTAGCAGACGAGGTAAAATCCCTTATGGATATAGCCTATAACGCCCGCGTTCCCTCTGTCGTAGTATGTGCTCTCTCGGATAACGAGGACACGGTTTATTCGGTTCTTGAAATCCTCGTTCCATATGCGGAAAGCATCGGTGTGAGCCTGCTCTTAAAAACCAGCGGCATATATTCCGACACGGCAAGGCTCAGAAACATGCTTGACCGATTTGCGAGCGACAATCTCGCTGTGCTCTGGGACATTCACCATCCCTACAGAGACCGAGGCGAGTCGGGCGACGATACCATCAAAAACCTCGGCTGCTACGTTAAGCACGTCCACGTGCGCGACTCCGATGACAGCGGCAGATATCAGCTTATCGGTGAGGGAACAATGCCGATAGACGACGTCATGCGCGCGCTCTCCTCGGTAAACTACGACGAATTTATTTCTCTTGAATGGAAGCCGGAGTGGCTCTCTGATCTTCAGGATCCCGAAATAATCTTTCCTTATTTTGCAAACTATATGTCACGCTTCAGCTCGACGCGAGATATGAAGAAAAAGCTTTATTTCAACCACGACGGCACAGGTCAGTACGTGTGGAAAAAGGATGAGCTTATCAATCTGACATTCCCACAGGTGCTTGACAGAGTCGCGGAGGAGTTTCCCGACCAGCTTTGCTTTAAGTATACTACCCTTGACTATACCCGTACCTACAGTGAGTTTCGTGACGAGGTTGACAGATTTGCAAGAGCGCTCGTATCACTCGGTGTAAAGGCAGGCTCAAAGGTAGCTGTCTGGGCAACGAACCTGCCCGCCTGGTATATTACATTCTGGGCGACGACAAAGCTCGGTGCGGTGCTCGTAACAGTAAACACCGCCTACAAGATTCACGAGGCGGAATACCTTCTCAGACAGTCGGATACTCACACCTTGGTTATGATTGACAGCTGTCTTGATTCTAATTATCAAGAAATCATAAACACCCTCTGTCCCGAGATAAAAGATACCGTTCCCGGTGAGCCTCTGCGCTCAAAGCGTCTGCCCTTCTTACGAAACGTAATCACGGTTGGCTTTAAGCAACCCGGATGCCTTACCTTTGACGAGGCGCTGGAGAGATACAAGCTCGTAAGCTCCGAGCAGGTTGCAAGAATGGCAGCGGCAGTTCGCCCTGGTGACGTATGTAATATGCAATACACATCCGGCACGACCGGCTTCCCAAAGGGAGTAATGCTGACTCACTACAACGTAGTCAATAACGGAAAATGCATCGGAGACCGTATGGGACTTTCCACAGCTGACCGCATGATGATACAGGTACCCATGTTCCATTGCTTCGGCATGACTTTGTCTATGACGTCCTCAATGACGCACGGAACTACTATGTGCCCCATGCCGTATTTCTCGGCAAAATCCTCACTCGCATGCATCAACCAAGAAAAAATCACCTGCTTTAACGGTGTTCCCACAATGTTTATTGCGATGTTCAACCATCCCAGCTACCGCAGCACAGATTTCTCGCATATGAGAACGGGCATTATGGCAGGTTCAGGCTGTCCTGCCGACCTTATGCGTCGTGCTGCAGACCCAAATGAAATGAATATGACAGGCATCGTCAGCGTTTACGGTCAAACCGAGTGCGCCCCCGGAAACACCATGAGCTCATGGACTGACCCTCTTGACGTCCGCACCGAAACTGTAGGATATGCATTTCCGCACGTCCGCTGCAAAGTAATAGACCCTGAAACAGGTGAGGAAGTTGGTCCGGGTGTTAACGTTGAATTCTGCGCCAAGGGATACAACACTATGAAGGGCTACTACAAGATGCCCATGGCAACTAAGGACACTATAGACGAGAACGGCTGGCTTCATTCGGGTGACCTTGCATCCTATGACGAAAAGGGCAACTTTAAAATCACAGGTCGTCTTAAGGATATGATAATCCGCGGCGGTGAGAACATCTACCCGAAAGAGATAGAGGAGTTTATATACACGCATCCACAGACGAAAGACGTACAGGTAATTGGTGTTCCCGACGAAAAGTACGGTGAGGAAATAATGGCTTGTATCATACTTAAAGAACCCGGAAGCGTAACAGTTGAGGAAATGACAAATTATATAAAGACGAGCATGGCGCGCCACAAGGTTCCTAAATATATCGAGTTTGTCTCAAGCTTCCCAATGAACGCAGCAGGAAAAATCCTGAAATACAAGATGCGCGAGGAGGCGGCGAAGCGTCTCGGACTTATCTAGCCCGCAAAAAAATCCTCGACAACTCAAAAAACAGATTCTTTAGCTTAGTAAAGTCATAGCCACCGGCCGTGCCGGTGGCTATGACTAATTCTTCTTTTTACTGTATTTTTCTTTTTTTCATATAGAGGAAAGCAACTGCGACACCGCCGATAATAACAACCGAGGAAACTATCGCAACTATTATGATTGCGGTAGAGCCGCCCTTTTCCTTTGCGCCGCAAAGCGTGCATATTCCGTCAGCAAAGCTGTGCTCGTTAAGCTTCGCGCCGCACCCGTCGCAAAGATGGTCGGAATTTGCGTCGTTATGCGCGTCCGAGTATATAGCGTACAGCACGGTGTTCTCTGTAACGTTGAGGCTGCCTTCTATTATATCGCCGTCAGGCGCGGTTGACCAACCCGTGAACATCTTGCATACAGGCGGAGTAAAGCCGTTTTCGGGAAGCGCGAACGCTCCGTTGACACTTGAGGAATCCATCGAGCCCGCGCCGCCGTTTGCATTGAAGCTTACCTCAAAGAGCTCTCTTATAGCGAAGTTAAGGCTCTTCTCACCGCAGTACTCTATTTCGCCATACGGTATGCGTATAATTACGGTGTACTCTCCTGCCTCGGTAGGCGCTTTTTCGCTTTCGGGATATACCGTATCTCCGCGTCCAACGTAAACTATCTCAAGCTTGCCCGTGTAAACGCTATCCGCGCTTGGCGTGCCAAGGAATCCGCTTGCCGCGTTTCCGCTGTAGTCCGCATCGTTTGCGGTAACGCCGCCTATCTCCACCTCGATTTTGATAATAGCGTCGCACTCGTCACAAACGTGATTTCCGTCCTCGTCGACGTGAATCGCTTTATCTGTACGAGCGATGATGAGTTTTTCTTCCAGCGCTACGTATGCGCGGAACCCTTCGGTCTCGTCGTAATATTCTTCATGGTCGGTGATTATCTCAACGGTACAGCCGAAAGAGATTTCACCGTACGTATTAAGCGGATACACGCAGTCTCCGTTAATGCTTACCGCCCCGTCGTATACGGCAAGCAGCTCGCCTGCCAATATGCCGTACTCAACAGCATCAATGTTCAAGCTTCCTCCGTGCATCACGAAGTCTCCGAATGACTCAACTCCATCATTATCTTCGACCTTGATTTTAATAGAACCGCCGCTTATTATAGTATCCTCCCCGCTGTCTATTCCGTTATCCTCGGCATATATTTCTATATTTCCTCCGTAAATAACAACGTCTAGCTCCGCGTCAAAGCCGTCATCCGCGGCATTCACTCGAATCTCACCGCCATTGATGTACAGACTCCCCTTGTAAAGCAACGGATCTTCATCGGAGACGTCCTCAGCGTCAGCTACGGTGTTGTCGATTTCTATTCCGTGATCACCGGAATTTATACTTATTTTGCCGTCGTTTACCGTTACGTCGCCGTTTGTTACGTCGATTCCGTCACCCGAGCCGAGAATATTGATTTCAAGCGCTCCGTCCTCAATGAGAATATCACCGTCCTCAATGTATATGCCGTCCGAAGATGACTCGAGATAAAGCCGCGCGTCTGCATCGCCGATAATTTCGAGATTTGAGCCAATGAGAACTATCCCCTTACCGAACTCGTTTGTGCTTGTGTTAACCAATTTGTTCTCACCTATGAAAACTATCTTAAGACCAACCCTGCTGTAAATTACCGCCGAATAATCATCGACGTAGTTCTCATCATACACCTCGGTGTAATATACGTATCCTGCGCCGCTGTAGGTGTATCCCGAGAGCGTAAGTACGCCGTTTTCATAATGCGCGTAACCCATACCGTGCGGCTCGTCTCTTGTAATTATGCCGTTATTTGTCAGGTAATCTCCGTCAAGAAGCCCAACACCGCCAACGTATACGTCGTGTTCAAGAGTTGCGTCATATCCGCACACGCACACACCGTCAGTCGTATGCTCACCATATCCCGAACCTTCAATAACTGCGTGAGCAATATCTCCGTCATAAATAGGGCAGCTCTCGCTTGTGCAAACGAACCAGTGATGCGTTGCGTTGAAAACGTAGCTTTCTCCAAAGCTTATCTCCACATCCTTGCTTGCG
>JAZLAO010000035.1:0-11041 GCA_045613205.1 Eubacteriales bacterium
GCCGCCACGAGGGCAATGATTGCGAAGCAACTGATGGATTCATCCGACATGTCATTAACCGAGATCGCCAAATACGTGGGCTACCGTTCTTATGCAGGATTTTGGAAAGCAATGAAACGCTTTAATTAATTGTAATCCCCCCTCAAAACAAGGGCTGGAACTAGGGTATTCGCCAATGGCGAAGATATCCACTCTCTGCACCTGACAAGCGAGCTTGTCGATCTTCGAGAGGGGTATGCGAACCCATTGTTGCGCACAGAGCGCAACAACCGGGCTCGAAGCCACCGGTTCGGCAATCAAAAGAAAGCAGACCATCGGGTGATGGTCTGCTTTCTTTGGCAGCGGAACTAGGATTCGAACCCAGACATACAGAGTCAGAGTCTGCTGTGCTACCTTTACACAATTCCGCTATATAATGTTAAGTTTTTCTTTTGAACAAGTCATCGCTACGCGATGAATACAGAGTTTGCCGCTCGGGGCAAGCCTTCTAAAGTCCGTACCGCTTTTACCGACGGGAAATAAAATCTCCTCGCATGGCAATATACCGCAAGCGGTATGCAAAGTCTGCTGTGCTACCTTTACACAATTCCGCTATATGATGTCAAGTTTTCTTTTGAAGAAGTCATCGCTACGCGATGAATACAGAGTTTGCCGCTCGGGGCAAGCTTTCTAAAGTCCGTACCGCTTTTACCGACGGGAAATAAAATCTCCTCGCAGGCAATATACCGCAAGCGGTATGCAGAGTCTGCTGTGCTACCTTTACACAATTCCGCTATATAATGTTAAGTTTTTCTTTTGAACAAGTCATCGCTACGCGATGAATACAGAGTTTGCCGCTCGGGGCAAGCTTTCTAAAGTCCGTACCGCTTTTACCGACGGGAAATAAAATCTCCTCGCATGGCAATATACCGCAAGCGGTATGCAGAGTCCTGAGTGCTACCTTCACACAATTCCGCTAGGCTTTAGCGCTTGAATATTCTATCACATAATTTTAGCTTTGTCAAGTCTTTTTTTCTATTTTTTCGAAATTTAATACAATTATTCTTGTTTTTGCAAAAAGAGGCCGGCTCAAGTTGAAAAACGAGAGCCGGACCTGCTGGATTTGAAATAATTATGAATTATTCCGTTCTCAGTGCTACTACGGGGTCGCGGTTGGCTGCACTCTTCGCGGGGATAAGTCCCGAGATAAGAGTGAGACCGATGCTGAGAAGCACGAGAACTATTGCATCGGATAAGGGAAGTGCTGCAATATGCGCGTATCCGATAAGGGGTTTCAGTATAAGATTTACAATGAAGGAAATAAGGTAGGTTGCGCCGATACCTATAAGTCCTGCGAGAAGACCTACAATAAAGGTTTCGGCATTGAAGAGGTAGCTTACGTCCTTCTTGCGTCCGCCAAGAGCGCGGATAACGCCGATCTCCTTGATTCGCTCAACAACCGACACGAAGGTTATAATTCCTATCATCACGGTGGATACTACGAGAGATACCGAGGTGAACGCGATAAGCGCGTAGGAAATTATATCAATCATGGTGTTGATCATGCTGATTATAAGCTCGAGCGTGTCGGTGTAGGTTATCTGAACGCGCTCTTCAATCGGGATAACTCTGCCGTTCACAGTTATCGTTTCGTTCTCATCGCTCCACTTGTCAAGGTATTCGGTAACAAGCTCCTTCTCGTCAAAGGAAACAGGGTAGATAAGAATGTTGTTGGCAACGCTGTTTCCGCCGAGATTGCGTATCAGAGTTTCGCGATTCGTTTCGAGCGTGTCGGTGGTATCCATGCTTCCACCGAGCATAAGCGACGTGGGTGACATGCTTGAAGCCGCGGGAGAGACCATACCCGTGCTCGTTTTTATGATAACGTTTCCGTTTTCGTCAAGCGACTCATCAATCTCGGTGGTGGGATCGTCGTATCTGTACTGATACTGATAGATGGTAGAGAATATGAGGCTTACGATGGTGGGATTTGCGGGATCGTCAGGATTTGGTACAGGGTAGGCACGACTGCCGATTTCTGTTGTTGCAAGAGGCGATTTTAAGTATTTTATATATTCCGAATCTGCGTTTTCCGAAAGCATATGCTCGGTAAGCGCTTCGGTATAGTATATGCCTGCCCTCAGGCTTCCGTAGGAGATAGTATCCTTGGGGGTAAGTATGCCGACGACTTTAAGCTCAAGTCCGTCTTTTCCTATTTCTTCGCCCTCAAATTTAGATTCGTACTTGTAGGAGCCGTTTAGCATCTGAGCCATCGGATTTCCCTCTGTAGAGGTGAATACGGTGTCGGTAGGATACCAAACGAAGCTTTTGCCGATAAGCTCGGAATATTCGAAATATTCGCGGTAAACCGATTTGCTTGCATAATCGTCAGGGTTTTCTGCGGTAGCCTTGTCAACTATCGCAAGAAACTCCTCCTGTGTGTAGTAGCCGAATGCCGCAAGCAAAAGGTCGGATATTTCCTCATCGGGATTGAGTACCAGCATTATTTCGTTTTTATTCTCGGCTACCTTGCCGCCGCCAATCAAATCGTATTGCGATAGGATGTAGTCACTGTTTGCGGGCGCTTGCTGCATCGTAGGAATCATGTATGGAATAAATGCGGAATATGCAGCGTATTTCGTTTCGTTAAGAACTGCGGTATAGGTATCGATAAGTCTTTTTATAGAAAGGTGCTCAGCCTCGGAGTCCTTGTCGTATTTAAAATCGGTAAAGAGATTCGTCGACATGTTTATACCGTAGCTTAAAAGCATAGCGTTATATGCTTCTTTGGGCATAGCCTTTACATATTCGACGTAATCTGCCGATATTGTGTTTGCTTTGAAAAGCCTCTCAAGGCTTTCGCTCATTTCAGCAAGGTTTTCAATAGTGCTGGTGATGTAGACCTTATCCTTGAGCTTGTTTATGTTTTTTATGTCGCTTATCTTCATAAGGTCGGCAACGGCTGATGCGTTAAATCCGGTTTCGGCAATTTCGATGGGGTTGCCCGAGAGCATATCGTCCTGCATTGACGCAATATATCCCTTGATACCCGCCGAAAAAGCAAGAACGAGAGCTATGCCGACAATACCTATCGAGCCGGCAATACCAACCATTGTGGTTCTTCCTTTTTTGGAAAGAAGATTTTTTGCCGAAAGTTTGAATGCTGTGAAAAATGACATTTTCGCCTTTTCCTTGCGGCGCTTAGCCATCTTTTTGCGCTCTTTTTCGTTCTTTGCGGTTGAAAGAACTTCGGCAAACGCCTCGTCCTCGGCTTTGTTCGTTGCCTCGCACTCAAGAGCTTCCTCTTCGGGAGAGAAGGGGTCTGTGTCCTCAATAACCAAGCCGTCAAGAAGTCTTACGATTCTCGTTGAATATTTATCGGCTATTTCGGGGTTGTGAGTTACCATTATTACAAGTCTCTCGCCTGAAATTTCCTTTATAAGATCCATTATCTGAACCGAGGTCACAGTGTCAAGAGCACCGGTCGGCTCGTCGGCAAGAAGTATTTCGGGGTCGTTTACAAGAGCGCGCGCAATCGCAACTCTCTGACACTGACCGCCCGAGAGCTGATTCGGCTTTTTGTAGTACTGACCTTTAAGTCCGACTCTGTCAAGAACGTTCTTTGCCCGTCTTGTTCTTTCCTCGCGGTCAACTCCCGAAATGGTAAGCGCGAGCTCGACGTTTCCGAGAATAGTTTGGTGGGGAATGAGGTTGTAGCTCTGGAATATAAAGCCTATTCTGTGGTTTCTGTATACGTCCCAATCCCTGTCCTCATATGACTTTGTACTGCGTCCACCGATAACGAGGTCGCCCGACGTGTAGTGGTCAAGGCCGCCGATTATGTTAAGCAGTGTGGTTTTTCCGCAACCGGACGGTCCGAGAATCGAAACGAATTCTTTTTTGCGAAACGAAATGCTGACACCCTTGAGCGCCGCAACCGTTTCGGAGGAGGTTACGTAATCCTTTTTAATCTCCTTTAACTGAAGCATTACTTACATCTTCCTTACTTAAAATAAAATTTGATAAGCTAGATTATACTATATAAATGTGAACAAAAATAATAGATTTACAAAACATATTATAAATATTTTTTCGTTACATAAATATTAACATAAAATAAAAACGGTTTTAACAAAATAGTGCTAAAATTAGTAAAAAGATGGAGGTGTGCTATGAGAAAGCTTTGTCGGTTTCTTTTTTCAAGATATTTTATATCCGCGATTCTGATACTTGCGGAGCTCCTTTTGCTCGGATACCTGCTTTTTGCGGCATACGAGTATTCCTGGATAGCACTTTTGTTCTTTGTGACGCTTAACGTTATAGCGCTTATCAGCCTTATTAACAAAGACGCGAATCCCGAATATAAGGTTTCATGGCTCGTCGTCATAATGCTCCTGCCGCCATTTGGAGTTGCGCTTTATTCGATTTTTTACTCCCGCCGAGTATCGCGCAAAAACACGGCTTTTATGAAAAAAATACAGGCAAATCTTTCCGAAATTTGCAACGCGAGTGAGCCTTTAGACGATGAAAAAGACCTTGTTTTTGAAGAGCTGCGCTCAAGTTCCTGTCTTGCCGCGGGAAAGGCGCACGCGATACTCAACGATGACAAAACCGCAAGTGTTTACAAAGAAACTTCGTCGTCATTTTTTTCGAGCGGTGAGGATATGCTTGAAAGCATCCTCGAAGATGTGTCGCGTGCCGAAAAGTATGTATTCCTTGAGTATTTCATAATAGAAGAGGGTGTGATGTGGAACAAAATACACGAGTTGCTTCTGAGTAAGGTGCGCGAGGGTGTCGAGGTGCGGGTTTTGTACGACGATTTCGGCTGCATGAAAACTCTGCCCGCAAGGTATGACAGACAGCTTTCGGCAGAGGGAATACAGTGTAAAAGGTTTTCACCCGTAAGCCCGAGGCTGTCAACGGCTCACAATAACCGCGACCATAGAAAAATACTTATAGTAGACGGGCGCATTGCTTATACGGGCGGTATAAACCTTGCCGACGAGTATATAAATGAAAAGAAGCGGTTCGGTCATTGGAAGGACGGAGGAATAAGGCTTGAGGGGCATGCAGCCATGGGGCTTACTAAGCTTTTTCTTGCCACCTGGGATTTTACCGCGGGCTCTCTTTCGGATGTGAAAAAATATGCTTTGCCGAGCGCCGTGTCGCATAAATCCGACGGAGGATTTTATATTCCCTTTGGCTCTGGACCTGCTCCGATTTACGAGCGTCCCGTTGGAAAAAACGTTTTTCTTAATCTGATAAATCAAGCTGAAAGGTATATTTATATCACTACGCCCTACCTTATAGTAGACTACGATTTGACCGAATCTCTCCGAAATGCCGCCTTGCGAGGCGTCGATGTGAGAATAATAACCCCGGGCATAGCAGATAAAAAGTTAGTTAAGGTAATGACCAAGAGCGCGTATCCCTATCTTATGAAGGCGGGAGTCAGAATTTACGAGTATGCGATAGGCTTTATCCATGAAAAAATTATAGTGTCGGACGACGCATACGCATTGGTAGGTACTATAAATCTGGACTACAGAAGCCTTGTCCATCACTACGAGGATGCGGTGTGGATGTATGGCGCACCGACCGTATACGAGATACGCGATGAGTTTATGAAAACGGTATCCGTGTCAAATCAAAAGGATTCAAAGGATGCAAGACTTACACTTTTTGAATGGATAATACGTAACCTTATAAAGATTTTTGCACCGCTGCTCTAGCAAACGCAAAAACAAAACAGCGAGGATGCTCGTAACATGGTATCCTCGCTGTTTTTTGTTGCTGTTTGAGTAAACTTTAATTTACATATTCGGACTCATTTGCGTAGGACCTCTGTCCGACGAACCGGTGAAGGTAACGTCATCCGGTGTAGGATAATATTTTTCCTTCTCATTATCTCTTTGATAGAGCCTGATGTGTTCGCCTCTCGGCTCGATATCTATCATGTCGCCACCGCGCCAATACTCAGTATATTCCGCACCTGCGAAAAATTCCTTTCTTACCACGGTTTCAATAGCGAAAAGAAGTGTCAATACGTCGCCTGCCGAAACATCGGAATAAAGAACGCCGTCTTCGGTGCTCTTGCCCTTTACCGTCGCACCGTTCTTCGTAAGGGTAACCTCACCCATCCAAGGATAAATACGGAATCCTGCTTTACCTTCAACCTTCATCTCAAGGCTAATGATGCCTTCATCCGGCATTTTGTGAGTAAGTTTGTACTCGTCGGTGTGCTTTTCGGTGTGTACGTTTACGGTGTAGATGCCGTCTTTTTTTGTTACGGTATTCTCCCAGAGTATAGCGAGCGCTATAGGTGCGGTGCCGACACAGCAACCTGCAATTGCGCGGAAGCGGTTTATCGATATGGAGTTAGGCTCCGAGCCACCCGTGTAGCCGCCGATTATCCTCTCGGCAAGGTGATGATAGGTTTTTCCGTCCTTGTCGGGCAGGGTATCGTCGCTTACTACGTATCCCGTGTATTTCACCTGGTTTTCGGTGAGCTGATTTCTTGCGATAAGGTTTATATCGTTCCAGTATTCGTTGTATCCGCATTCGATAAGCTCGCGTGCGCAGAGTATCATATCCTTAAGACAGCAGGTCTCGCAATGCTCCTCGTTCATCGGTTTCCATTGGGCAAATTCGGGTACCCAGCCGTAGTCGGATGAGAGGGAGCGCACGTAATCGTATATGCGTTTGCCCGAGGTAATATATTTGTTTTGCCCCGTCACTCTGCCAAGGTATATAAGTCCCGCTGCAATCCATACCGAAGAATGAACGTGCCCGAAGAATTCCATTTTGTAGTTGAAGTAACGTGACGGACCGAGCAGGTGATTTGCAAGTCCTATGGCAAGCTCAAGCGCTACTTCGTCCCCTGCTATAACGTATCTGTCAACGAGGGCGTGCATGCTTACACCGTTTCTTATGGACTGCTCGCCCCTACCCGTGTGATGAGTAAGGTCAAATCCCTTGTCCTTTACGTATACATCGTTCGGGAACTCGTAAAGCGGCTCAGATTCGATACTGTCACCCGACCAGAACGAGCGCACCTTGCGCTCAATAACGAGCGAGCGCATTCCGCGAACAAGGCCTGCGGCACGCATTTCTGCTTCCTTATCATCGGGGTTGTTTTTTATAAGTCTGTTAAGCGCCGGGAGTATGTAGCCCATTTCGTGAAATGAGGAGTGTATTGTGTGAGTCCAGGGGTGCTTTTTATGGAATCTGAGTCCGTGTTCACCCCATGATTCCATAAGCTGAGCGCGGAAACCGTCATAAAGCTCACGCGTAAGCTCGCTTTTGCCGAGTATTCCCTCAAGGCTGTCAATAGCTTCAAACCAAGAGCCGACAAGTTCAGCGTCGTCTACCTTGCAGTGCTCCGCCTCGGCGGGCTTCTTGTGGGGTACTACAAGCCAGAAGGGCAGGTAGCCGTAAGCTCTGTCGGTCATATTGTCAATGTAGGAAAGCACGCGCTTTGCATCCTCGACAAGATTGTATTGCTGGTATCTCATATACTTTTTTCCTCTTTTCTTTTTTCTTTAATGTATACAGACGGCAGTGTGCCGATATGCTTTTTAAACATATTTCCAAAATGATTTTGGTTTAAAAATCCGAATTTTACCGCTAATTCCGAGACGGGTGGGAAGTTGCCTCTGTCCACGTATTCCTTTGCCTTGTGTGTTCGGTATTTGTTCAGATAGTCGAGAAACGTGGTATTAAAGCTTTTTTTGAACAGGCGGCAGAAATGCTCCGGTGTGTACTGGCAAAACGCAGCGGCATCAGCGGTAGAGATATTGTATGCGAGATTTGCATCAATGTAGCTTGACACTCTCGTTATAAATTCCATTCTCGACGGATCTTCGCTTCGCTCGTATGTGCAAGATGAGAGTCTGGTTGCCGTGGAGTATAGCTCAATTATCCCCGAAAGGACCGAAAGCGACCATCCAATCTCACAGCTCTTACACGCAGAAAGTATTTTATCTATTGAAAGTGAAATATCGGCACACTCGTCAGCGGTGACCGTGTTTTTGAATACAGCGTTTTTCATAAACTCAAATGCAGACTCCTCGGGGAAGAGCTTGTCTGGCAAAAAGCTTATGCAATCTCTCGAAAAGCGTGCTGTTTCGTCGGCAAGATATATGGCGTGCGCCTCAAAGGGATTAACTATGAGCACGTCGCCCGCCGTCGCGGTATAGCTTTTATTGTTTATCACGGCGCGGCATTTTCCCTCGGTTATGCGGAGTATCTCCACGCCCTCGTGGTAGTGGTACGGGGTAAATGTATAGCTGCCGAGTCCGTCGCCTGTCGATTTCGTGAGGGGCTTTGAGTTCGGGCGAAACAGCTCGTTGTTGTGGGCAAATCTGTTTATGCGCCGTCCGCCTCTCATGCTGTCGCGCAGAATGCATATCGGCAGGGGAGCTTGCGTTTTAATTAAATCGTTTTTCATGGTACCTCTCCTTAATTAACAGTAGCATTTTTGAAGAATTTTGTCAACAGTATATCTGTTAAAAATCAAAATTCTTTAAAAGTAAGTCAAAAGAGATTGCTGAAAAAGTAGAATTTCAAAAAAGAAAACCGACCGAGCAAGCTTCGGTCAGTTTATATATTAAGTTAGGTAGTTTTTCGGTTATACCGATTCGATTGCGAATATCACGTAGTCAATGTTTTCAAGCTCTTCCGAGAGCTTGGCGGGGGGATATTGATTTTTTGCGTTATTTATGTTGGCTTCTATGCCGACGTTTCCCGAAATTCCGCTTCTCGATGAGGTGATTTGTATTCCGGATGCGCCGTATTTTTCTTCAAGCAGGGTAATTGCTGCACGAATATTTTTGTCTGAGTTAATTTCGACGTACATTCCGAATCTTCTCTGATGCTTTCCGAGCTTGTATTCGAGCTTGTGCAGGAGAGTGACGGTAAGAAACGTCGCGGCAAATACAAGAAGCGCACCTTCGTAAAAGCCTATACCGAGGGCAAGACCTATGGTAGCAGTTGCCCATACACCCGCAGCAGTCGTAAGACCGGTTATCTGGAACCTTCCCTTTATGAGAATTGTGCCGACACCAAGGAAACCTATTCCCGAAACTACCTGAGCCGCAATTCTGAGCGGGTCGGAATTCACAATGCCGAGTACCTCTCGCGCGTAAACTCCAATCATAACGGTTAGAGTTGCTCCGAGGCAGACGAGAATATGAGTTCTCATACCTGCGGCGCGTCCTTGCTTTCCTCTTTCGATACCTATAAGTCCGCCGATTACCATAGCTAGTATGATGCGTACCGCAACCGAAGCTACGTTGAATAGCTGCAAATATTCGAATGTTTCAACAAGCCACATTTTTATGCCCCCTTATGAAATAATTATAAATTATAGCATACACGCGACCGAAAGTCAACATTTTATTATATGTTTTTTCTGTTTTTTGTTGACTTTGTTCTCATGCTTCAATATAAACGTTAAATATTTGTAAAAGTTTTTTGGAAAAATTACTTGCAAAAGCTTTGTACAAAATGTATAATTACAATGGGGGAAGTTAGGAAAGCGAATATTTATCCTGCTTTCAGAACAAAAAGGAGGTAGTATGATTACCTACGAAAAAATAAAGAAAAACGACGACATTAAAAAGTATATAATCGCGGCAGACGAATCCTTGCGGGCGCTCGGATATACCGAGCACAGCTTTGCGCACGTTTCGAAATGCGCGGAGTGCGCTGCCTATATACTTGAATCCGTAGGCAGCGACCCTCACACTGTGGAGCTTGCGAAAATAGCGGGATACCTTCACGATATAGGGAATCTCGTAAACAGAATAGACCATTCCCAGAGCGGTGCGGTTATGGCTTTCCGTATTCTTGACAATATGGGAATGCCCGCCGAGGACATTGCTACAGTTGTAACAGCGATAGGAAATCACGACGAGGGAACAGGCGTTCCGGTGAGCGACGTTTCTGCGGCGCTCATACTTGCCGACAAATCCGACGTAAGACGCTCCCGTGTCAGAAATTCCGACTTTTCTACATTTGATATACATGACAGAGTAAATTATTCGGTTGAAAGCTCGTCGCTGGAAATGCACCGCGAGACAGGCGAGGTTCGTCTTACTCTTAAAATCGACACCTCGATAAGCTCGATTATGGATTATTTTGAAATATTCCTTGCCCGTATGTTGCTTTGCAGGAAGGCTGCGGACAAGCTTGGGCTCAGGTTTAAGCTTACGATAAACGACCAACAATTCATATAATAAAATCATTATCGGAGGTTTCTATGCAGCAGGATTTAAGTGCTCTCAGAAACAAAAGCGCCTTCATATGCGATATGGACGGTGTAATTTACCACGGAAACAGAATTATTCCAAACGTTCCGGAATTTGTAAAGTGGCTTCGCGAGAACGATAAGAAATTTCTTTTCCTTACAAATTCCTCGGAGCGTTCACCGAGGGAGCTCGCCCAAAAGCTCGGAAGAATGGGACTTGAGGTTGACGAAAGTCACTTTTATACTAGCGCGCTTGCTACAGCGTCTTTTCTTGAAAGTCAGTGCAAGGGCGGCTCTGTTTACGTAATAGGCGAGCCCGGACTTACCTTTGCGCTCTACGAGGCAGGCTTCAGTATGAACGACGTAAATCCCGATTACGTGGTTTTCGGTGAAACACGCTCGCTCAACTATGAAAAAATTGAGAAGGCGGTTAAGCTTGTTATGAACGGAGCGAAGCTTATCGGAACGAACAGCGACCTTACAGCTCCTTCTGAAAACGGAATTATTCCTGCTTGCCGCGCCCTTGTTTCACCGATTGAGATGACAACCGGTAAAAGCGCTTATTTCGTCGGAAAGCCCAACCCGCTTATGATGCGTCACGCCCTCAAAAAGCTCGACTGCCACAGGGTTGATGCGGCTATAATCGGTGACCGAATGGATACCGACATCGTCGCGGGAATTGAGAGTGAGCTTGACACGGTGCTCGTGCTTTCGGGTGTTTCGACGCTTGAAACGGTTAACAAATTCCCATACAGACCGAAATATATTCTTCGTGACGTCGGTGAAATTGCCGGTGTATACGATTGAGTAAAT
>JAZLAO010000036.1:0-3274 GCA_045613205.1 Eubacteriales bacterium
TATACTTGTTTTGGAGGAAAAACCAATGTTTAAATCAGAATATCTTAACGACCTTATGGCGCGCGTTGAGCGCAGAAATCCCGGAGAGTCTGAATTTCATCAGACCGTCCGCGAGGTGCTCGAATCAATCGAGCCCGTGCTTGAAAAACGCCCCGAATATATAAAGGAGGGTGTTATCGAAAGACTTGTTGAGCCCGAGCGCATAATCAAGTTCAGAGTTCCGTGGGTAGACGATAACGGAAACGTAGTAGTAAACCGCGGATACCGTATTCAGTTTAACAGCGCGATAGGTCCTTACAAGGGCGGTCTCAGATTCCATCCCAGCGTAAACGAAAGCATTATAAAGTTCCTCGGCTTTGAGCAGACCTTTAAAAACTCTCTTACCTCGCTTCCTATGGGCGGCGGCAAGGGCGGCGCCGACTTTGACCCGCAGGGCAAGTCGGATGCGGAGGTTATGCGCTTCTGCCAGAGCTTTATGACCGAGCTTCAAAAGTATATTGGCGCGGATACCGACGTTCCCGCAGGTGATATCGGTGTAGGCGCGCGTGAGATAGGCTACCTTTTCGGACAGTATAAAAGACTTCGCAACGAGTTCACGGGCGTTCTTACCGGAAAGGGTATTCCTTACGGCGGTTCTCTTATCCGTCCCGAAGCAACCGGCTTTGGCGCGGTGTATTACACAGTTGAGATGCTTAAGTACTTCGGTGACGATATCAAGGGCAAGACCTTTGCTGTTTCCGGCTTCGGTAACGTTGCGTGGGGCGCTGTTAAGAAGATTACCGAGCTTGGCGGTAAGGTTGTTACAATCTCCGGTCCCGACGGTTACATCTACGATAAGGACGGTGTCAGCACCGAGGAAAAGATTAATTTCATGCTTGAAATGCGCGCATCCTGCCGTAACAGAGTTGAGGACTACGCGGATAAGTTCGGTGTTCCTTTCTTCAAGGGTGAGAAGCCTTGGGGCGTTAAGGTTGACGTAGTTATGCCTTGCGCTACTCAGAACGAGGTTGGCATGGCAGAGGCTGAGAAGATAGTCGCAAACGGAGTCAAGTACTACGTTGAGGTTTCGAATATGCCTACCACTAACGAAGCTGTCGCATACCTTATGCAGAACGGCTTGGTAGTTGCTCCCTCAAAGGCGGTTAACGCGGGAGGCGTGTCGGTTTCCGGACTTGAAATGAGCCAGAACTCTATGCGTTACTCCTGGAGCGCTGAAGAGGTTGACGAGAAGCTTAAGGTTATTATGAAGAACATCTTCGAGGCTTCTGTTAAGGCTGCAAAGACCTTCGGCATGGAGGGCAACCTCGTTGCAGGCGCGAATATCGCGGGCTTTATCAAGGTCGCGGACGCAATGCTCGCGCAGGGTGTTGTGTAAAGCGTTTATAACGCGCAGTCAAATCCGTCCGAGCTGAATCCTGCGGCGCATGATTAAGCTCGGACGGGTTTTATTTCATCCAAGGTTTTGACCTCGGATTTCATCTGAGCGAAGTGAAGATTTCATCGTGGCACAGATACGATTTCATAAAAAGGGGCTAGCTCTCGTTTTTCAAACTTGAGCTAGCCCCTATTTTCGCGGGACGAGGGGATTTAGAGTGGAAATCACCATTATATCTTTGAAATCTGCTCTATAGCATACAGCGGCAGATTAATAAGCCATTCTTCTTTTTTATAGTCCGCCATTGAAGTTCGCACAGAAAGCTCGGGAGAAAATTTTTCCCGATAAGTCTTGAGGCTCTTGGCTTTGAGATTTACTTCGGATTTTACTTCAATCGGAAGTATCAGCTCGCCCGTATCAACCACAAAGTCCACCTCACATGAGCCTCTGTCGTTAGTGTAATAATAAACGTCTAAATCATGCACAGTTTTCAACTGTTGGCAAACGTACTGTTCTGTGAGCGCACCCTTGAACTCAATAAAAAGGTCGTTTCCTTCGAGAAGAGTTCGTTGACGCAGTCCTGCCATACAGCCAAGGAGCCCGACGTCTAAAACAAACAGCTTAAATGCTTTCAAGTCCTCGTATGCACGCAGTGGAATTCCGGCAGCATTGACGCGGCCGATTTTATGAACAAGACCGCAGTCGCAGAGCCACATAATTGCTGTTTCATAGTCCTTCGCGCGCGCACCTTCTCTCACAAGGCCGTAGATGAACTTTTTGTTTTCTTTTGCTAACTGAGAGGGGATGCTGTTCCATAGCATACGCAGTCTTGGAACGATTTCGTTGGGGGCGTGCTTTGAAAAATCTTGTTCGTAAGCTGCAAGGATTCGCTTTTGAATTTCACGAACCTCATTGAAATCTTTGTTTTCCGCGAAGCTTTGCACAGCCTCGGGCATTCCGCCTATAAAGTAATATTGCTTTAGCGCATCGATATACATATGCTTAAAGCTTGAAATCATATCGAAGTTTTGCAAATCTAGCAATTCGGCAAACTGTTTTTTGTCGGTTGCCATCAAAAACTCTTTGAATGAAAGAGGGTAGAGCTTTAAAAAATCCACCTTGCCTACAGGAAATGACGTGCCTTGATGCAAGGCGATGCCGAGCAACGAGCCGGCACATACAATATGATACTGCGGCGCATTTTCATAAAAGTATTTAAGCGAAGCCAATGCTCGCGGTACTTCCTGAACCTCATCAAAAATGATAAGAGAATTGTCTGGATCGATTTTTCGACCTGAGTATAACTCCAAACCCATAATCAAGCGTTCCGTATCAAGATCGTGAGAAAACAGCTCAGCCATTATGGAATTGGAGTCAAAATTGATATATACAGTATTAGCATAAGCCTGCCTGCCAAATTCCTTCATCAACCAAGTCTTGCCAACCTGACGCGCACCTTCGATAATCAATGGTTTGCGGTGTTTGCTTTCTTTCCATTCAAATAGCTTTTCAATAGCAATTCTGTACATACGCGCACCTCCGTTATCATAATACGAGTATAGTATATCACGCTGAAACAAAAAATGCAACGATTTTTGATAAAATAATTACACTTTTTACAGCGTTATTTGTATTTTTGTTTTTATCTCGTGCGTCTGCGTTCTTTGCATTTATCGAGAAATTCATTGATTTTGAGTTTTACAACAATCTTGCTTCGAACTCTTTCACAAAAACAATCTACCTCGGGGAACGGAAGACACGAACTGCCAACACGCTCGCGAAACAGACGGTTCATTCGTATCTTGTGGCGTTTGCTTGGCGGAGGCAATTCTATATCATTGATTTTTTCTTCGTCTATCAGAACAAATTCGGGAAAACAAAGCAAAAAGTAATCACACT
>JAZLAO010000037.1:0-80341 GCA_045613205.1 Eubacteriales bacterium
ACGCCTTGCGAGTATTATTTCGCCACCGCCGCGTGACGAAAATCTCCCCCTGCTGCGCAGCAGGGGGAGATGAAAGATTCTGATTCAATTAACAAATTCTTTTTGTTTTTTAGTCTGTCTACTTGACAGGGGGCACATTACTTTGCGGTCAGACTCTGTTTTTTGTTTTTCAATATTATTTTCAGCGAAGTGCATCTATTGCTGCGCGTCTGTCAGCAGCTTTAAAAACTGCGCTTCCCGCAACGAGTACGTTAGCTCCCGCCTCGCATGCAGGTTTCGCTGTTTCTGCATTTATTCCACCGTCGACCTGAATGTCAACGTTAAGACCGCGACGGGTGATTTCAGCGCGAAGCGCTCTCACCTTTTCGAGCATATCCGGCATAAAGGACTGACCTCCGAATCCCGGCTCAACAGTCATAATGAGCACCATATCGCATCTGTCAAGGTATGGGTAAACAGCCTCGATGGGAGTTTTAGGTTTAATCGAAACTGCCGCGCGTTTTCCATGCTTTTTAATCATATCAATACACTCGTCGGGAATTTCGGTAGCTTCAAGATGAAAGGTTATAAGGTCGGCGCCGCATTCGGTAATATAGCGTTCTATGTACTTTTCGGGTTTGTCTATCATGAGGTGTACGTCAAAAAACATAGATGATTTTTTACGAAGCGCCTCAAGAACTGCAAGACCGAAGGAGCTATTGGGAACAAATACACCGTCCATAACGTCAAGATGGACCATTTCAGCCCCTGCTTTTTCGATTTCGTTAACTTCCTCACCCATTTTTGTCAAATCGCACGCGAGTGCCGAAGGAGAAATTTTTATCATTTTTGTATTCCTTTCATTTTGCCACAAGCAAAGTAGCAGTTATTATTGTTTTTCATAAAGTAATATAGAGATTAAATCTCGGCAGAGGCTGTACGCCATCGACATTAAAGAAAAGGATGTTCTTCGGATTGTGACGTATAGCTTCTGTCTTTCATTGGTACCTTGTTTTTTGCAAGGTACCCCTTTTATATTTGTAAAATTACGACTGCGTGAGCCGATATTCCCTCTTCGCGACCGGTAAATCCGAGCCTTTCCTCAGTGGTAGCCTTTACGTTTACCTGAGTTTCCGCACAACCGAGTGCAAAGGCTATATTTTTCCTCATTTTTTCGATATACGGAGCAACTCTCGGTTTTTGAAGAATAATCGTTGAATCTATATTTTGAATTTTAGCACCTCGAGATTCCATAAGATTTCTTACACGCACAAGCAGATTCATACTGGAAACATCTTTAAATTCATCGGAGGTGTCAGGAAAATGCTTGCCTATATCTCCCTCGCCAAGAGCTCCTATTATAGCGTCCATAACCGCATGAATGAGAACGTCGGCATCCGAGTGACCGAGAAGTCCCAAGGAATGAGGTATTTCAACACCGCCTAGGATAAGACGTCTTCCCACAACAAGCCTATGAACATCGTAGCCATGGCCAATTCTAAAATCAGACATTTAAATCCCCCAAAAGCAAGAAGTCGGCAAACACCAAATCCTCTTGCGTTGTAATTTTTATATTATATTTGCCGGTATCTGTCGAATAAGGATAAATTCCGATATTTTCAAGCAACATATTGTCATCGGTAATAGAAACATCCGACAAATCAACGTTTTCTACAGCTCTCTTATATAGGTCGACTTTGAACACCTGCGGTGTTTGAACCAGAACAATCTCACCGCGCGGCAGAGTTGATTCTATAACTCCGTCAGGGTTTACCTTTTTGACGGTATCGGTTATCTTACAGGATGCCGTTGCCGCTCCATATTCCTTAGCATCTCGCACAACACTCGATATCATATCGGCAGTAATAAAGCATCTTGCGGCATCGTGTATGGCAACGAAATCTGTTTTTTCGGGGATAGCATCAAATCCAAGCTTTGCGGATTCCAGACGTGTTTTTCCACCGACGGTAATTTCAGTCACCTTTTCAAAATCGCAGGTCTCACCCTTGGCAAAAGACAGCTCATCCTCTTTTGCTACGACTACTATCGAATCTATATCAGAGCACTCGTTAAATATCCTTACGGTTCTGCGAAGAACGCTTTCGTTTCCCACCGCTAACTTTTGCTTCGTTATCTTTAAATTCATACGGCTTCCGCTTCCGGCAGCCAAAACAATTGCGGTAACGTATGTTTCCATTGAAAATCCTTTCATTATAAGTGTATTTCAAGGAATGTGCGAAAACCAACAGTTTTCGGTGTGGTGCCGTGAGGCAACACTGTTATTTTCACTTATTGGAGAATTAACTACACATAAATTATATAATGTAGTGAATTTATTTTCTGTAATAAACAAAATGTACGGTTATCGTCCGAAGTTTTCCTCCGTTTTGCGAATCAGGTCCTTTAATAACAACTCCGTCCCCGCTCATGAGGTTGCTTGCCTGCAAATCCCGCACGTTGCAGGAAAAAAGTCGCTCACCGGAAGAGTCTACTATAAAATCCTCTCCGTGCAAGCAAAGCGAACCGCCTCTGCCAATGACATCCTCGTTTCCATCACGATTTTCAGTTACGTATTTTACAACCTGCCCATGAAGCGATTTTGCACGCTCCAGCCGAAATGCATAGCTGTTTTCGTTTTTGTCGCGACCAAAAAGCTTCGAAAAGAAAGACATAGAACCCCTCCAAGAATTTTACACTATTATTCTAACATAAAATTCAAAAAAAAGAAACCCCTTTTGTTAATATTTAGAATTTGTAAATATTTTTTTCCAATTTTTTGATTTTTTTTGCAAAAACTATTGATTTTTTGGTAAAAGTGTATTATAATAGTACCAAAGTGGGTCAAAGTGGGGCGTTTTTACATCATTTTCCCCAAAAATCACTTTTCAGAACAGTAAAGGAGGTAACGCAATGTCATTCGTTGGAACGTATAACCATTCGCTTGACTCTAAAAAAAGAGTTTTTATTCCATCGAAATTCCGCGAGGAACTCGGTGACGAATTCTACATAACGAGAAAATTTGATGCTTACCTCTCTATTTACACAGCAGAAGACTGGGAAGCATACGTTGAAAAAATTTCGAAGCTTCCTGAGGCTGACGCAGATGAATTTCAGGATTTCATACTGGGTGCCGCTCAAAAATGCGTTCCCGATTCAAACGGAAGAATCATTCTCGAAGACAGACTTCTCCGCCACGCTAAAATAGATAAGAATATTGCCTTTGTAGGTTCGGGAAAGCAGATTCGAGTTTGGGCAGAGGAAATCTGGAACGAACGCGAACAGAATCGTAATTATGACAAAATGCGCGAAATTATGCGCCAATACGGACTTTGATGCATTGAGAGGACACTGTAATGTCAGATATTAATTTCTCACATGCTTCGGTGTTGCTTTATGAATGTATCGAAGCGCTAAATATACGCGATGGATACACATACGTAGACTGTACTGCCGGTGGCGGCGGCCATTCTATCGAAATTGCAAAAAGACTTGGCAAAAATTCGCATTTGATTTGCTTTGACAGAGATAAAAGCGCAATCCGCGCAGCCACCGAAAGACTCAAGGATTATCTATCGCAGGTTACGTTTATCAACGACAACTTCTCTTCCCTTGAATCAGTAATCAAAGATTTTAAAATAAATAATCTCGGCGGTGTTCTTGCCGACCTTGGATGCAGTTCATATCAGTTCGATACCCCCGAGCGCGGCTTCAGCTATATGCATAATGCCGAGCTTGATATGAGAATGGACGTTGATTCCCCTCTTAACGCATACAAGATAATCAATGAATATTCCGAAGCCGACCTAAAAAGAATAATATATGAATACGGCGAAGAGCGTTTTGCTCCAAGGATTGCTTCGGAGATTGTAAAAAGAAGGACGCTCAAACCAATTGAAACAACATTTGAGCTTACCGAAATAATCAAGACTGCCATTCCGAAAGCTAATAGAATGGACGGGCCTCATCCGTCAAAGCGAACCTTTCAAGCCATAAGAATAGAAGTAAACGGTGAGCTTGACGTAATCGAGCCTATGATAAGAACATCGGCAGCTTCTCTTGTTTCGGGCGGAAGACTCGCCATAATTTCATTCCATTCACTCGAAGACAGAATAGTGAAGCAGTCCTACCGTTCCTTATCGCAAGGATGTACCTGCCCTCGCGATTTTCCCGTGTGTGTTTGCGGAAACAAACCGCAAATTAAAGAAATTACAAAAAAACCGATACTCCCCTCCAAAGAGGAATTAGAAATAAATCCGCGTTCAAGAAGTGCGAAGCTACGTGTTGCGGAAAAAATTTAAGGAGATTCAAAAAGATGAACGTATATGAAAATCTTTACGAGAATATGAAAAACAGATTTACTGTTTTAAATGATAACTGCGAATATACGCTCGGAGAGTATATGCTCGAAAAAGCAGGAATGAAAAAAGAAAAATCAAACCTCCCCGCTGTAAGAAGCGCCTCTTCGGCTGACAGAGCAATAGTTACGTTCTTCAGATACGTAAACGATAAGCTTACTCTCAAGAATCCGCCGATTAAGGATAAAACGATAAAGAGATTCCCTTTCCGCACATCTCTTGCAGCAATGCTTTCTGCAGTTATTGCTTGTACGCTTGTGATTTCTTACGGCACTGCCGCTATGCGCGGAACTAACAGTCTCCCTTCAACCGTAGAATACGCAGAGAGCGCAGAAGAAGATATCACCGAAACTGACATAACACTAAAATAATATTAAAAATCCTCATAAATTTCCTTTCTCCTCAATAAGATATAGCGATGGCTCGCAAGAGTTGTCGCTATATTTTTTTGTTTTTGGAGATTTGAATGAAGAAGCCGAATATTAAAGGACGTAATACGGTTGCTTTAACAAGAAAACGAATATTATTTATCGGGGTTGCCTTTTTACTTTTTTCCTCTCTTTTGCTAGGCAATCTTTTTAAGCTTCAGATAATAGGCTACAACTACTACAAAGAAAAAGTATATGACCAGATTACAACTACTTCCCCTTTGCGTGCAACCCGCGGAAGCATATACGATTCCAATCTTAATTTACTTGCTACATCGAACACAGAATGGCGAGTATTCATATCAACAAGGGATATCAAAAAAACAGAAAAAGAGAGCGGCAAAAATTATTCGGAGCTAATTGCATCCGGTCTTGCTGATATACTTAATCTTTCCAGAGAGAAGCTTATTGACAAAATCAAAAAAACAAGCGTTCTCGACGTAACCATAAAAAAATCCGTGTCGGAAAAGGAATATACAGAGGTTCTTAAGTTCATAAAAAAGAATTCTCTTGAAAAGCTTGTTTTTACAGAGTCGCAAAGCTCGCGATATTACCCCATGGGAACTCTGGCGGCGCATCTTCTTGGATTTACCGGAAGCGACAATCAAGGCTTATACGGTCTTGAATACTATTACGACGATATACTTACGGGTAAAGACGGATATTATCTTTACGCCAAAGATGCAAACGGAAACGCACTTGATACCGAATTCTCAACCTATACACCCGCTGAAGACGGATACAGTCTAATAACGACTATAGATTCATACGTTCAAAGAGAGCTTGAAAGCCAGCTTGAGCTTATAGTTCAAACCCATTCTGTAAAGAACCGCGTCACAGGTGTGGTTATGGACACGGAAACCGGAGCTGTTTTAGCAATGGCGACCTCTTCTCCGTTTAATCCAAACGACCCGTACGCGCTTGACGATTTATCTCTAAAAAAGCTTGAAGAGTCGGGATACACCGAAGGCAGCGAAGAATATGCAAAGCTAAAGGGAGAGCTCATGAATATAATGTGGTCTAACAAGGCTATAAGCGAAACCTACGAGCCGGGCTCTACCTTTAAAATAATCACTGTCTCCTCTGCCCTGGAGTGCGGAGCGGCAACGCTGAACGACAGGTTTTCCTGTCACGGATTTTACAAAGTCGGCGGTTGGCATATCAAGTGTCATAAGATTACGGGGCACGGCTCGGGATTCACGCTTGCATACGGACTTCAGATGTCCTGCAACCCGACAATGATGCAGATTGCAGAACGAATCGGAAGCAGCACCTTTTATGAATATATAAAAAATTTCGGATATTTTGAAAAAAGCGGAATTGACCTTCCGAGTGAAGCATCAACCATATTTCATAAGCCCGAAAACATCGGTTCTACAGAACTTGCAACAATTTCTTTCGGACAGCGCTTCAAGGTTACGGTGATTAACCATCTGCGAGCAATAGCCTCGGTAGCAAACGGCGGAAAGCTTGTAACTCCCTACGTCGTTGATAAAATTGTGGATTCCGATGGAAAGGTTATTTCAGAGCATACATCGGAAATAAAAAGGCAGGTAATTTCAAAAGCAACGGCAGATGCCGTTGCGGCTGTTCTTGAGGAAGGCGTCAGCGGAGACGGGGGTGCAAAAAATGCGCGTGTCGAGGGCTATAAGGTTGCGGCAAAAACGGGGACGTCACAAAAATTCGACGTGCTAGATGAGAACGGAAATTCATATCTCAGAATAGGCTCGACCGTTGCTTTTGCCCCATCCGACCAAACCGGAATTGCGGCAATTATAGTAGTAGACGAGCCAACCTCCGCGGTAAAATACGGAAGCGTGGTTGCAGCCCCCTACATTTCGAATCTCTTTGCGAAGATTCTTCCCTATCTTGAATACCAATCCAGCGAAGAAATAACAAACATAGAGGTTGATAACTACGTTGGATTATCTGTTACTGATGCTGTATCAGAGCTTAAGAAAAACGGACTGTCCTACGAGATTGTGGGAGACGGAGACTTCGTTATTTCTCAAACACCCGGTGCAAACGATAAAATAACTCACAAGCATTCAAAAATAATACTCTATACGAAGGAAAAGGAAGAATACGTAACTGTCCCGAACCTTGTGGGACTAACGGTCGAGGAAGCAACCAAGCTGACTATTAATACCGGACTTAACGTGGCAATTTCCGGCAGCTTTAACGGCGGACGGGTAATTTCTCAATCACTACCGCTCGGAGCCGTAGTTAAGCGCGGTGAAGTTATACACCTTGTAACTATGGTAACAGATTTTGAAGACTAAATGAGGAGATATGAAAAAATGAAATTGTGTGAACTTATTTTTAAGGATGAATACAACTCGCTTTCTGATATAACTGATATAGAAATAAAAAACGTCACTACCTCCTTAAATAAGATAAATTCGAATACCCTCTTTATATTCCTGAAAAGTATAAAATTCGATATAAGAAAAATAATAAAATGCGTACTGGAGCTTAAACCCAAAGCTATATTATGTGACGAAGACTTATCTATAGACGAGGGAAATATCCCCATAATAAAATGCCCAAATACACGAGCTATTTTGCCTTATATTTACGCAAGATTTTATAAAGTTGATTTTTCTGAATTTCATTTTGTGGGAATAACCGGAACGAACGGAAAAACGACGACGGCTACTATGCTATCGCACATTCTCTCCTATTCCGGTAAAAAGGTAGGTTTTATAGGTACGGGAAAAATTATTATTAACGGTGAGATTATCACAAATTTTGACTACTCAATGACTACTCCCGACCCTGAGTATCTTTATTTTATTCTTTCAAAAATGCAGGCTGCGAAATGTGAATACGTTGTGATGGAGGTGTCGAGTCACGCGTTGTATTTTGAAAAAACAGCTCCGATTCCCTTCGAGGTAGCGGTATTCACGAATCTATCCTGTGAGCATCTGGATTTTCACAAGACTATTGACGAGTATTTTGAAGCTAAAATGAAGCTCTTTTCAGCTGCAAAGCTCGGCATTTTCAATGCTGATGATGAGTATTCAAAAAAGGCGTACACTATGGCAAAATGCAAAAAGATTAGCATCGGAATACTTAACGAGGCAAACATCATGGCACGGGAAGTCAAGCTATCAGGGCTCTATTCTTCAGAATATATTTGCAGAGAAGACTCGCGCTTATTCAAGGTTAGGCTAAAGCTCGGCGGAGCTTTTAACGTATACAATTCTATGATGGCAACAGCAGCAGCGATAAATCTGGGAATAAGCCCGAATCATATTAAAGAGGCACTGTCGCATCTTGAGTTTATCGACGGAAGGCTCGAAATTATAAAAGACGAGATTACGGTAATTATAGATTATGCGCACACCGAGGAAGCTTTTGAAAAAATCTTAAATTTCATATATTCAAACAAAAATATGGGGCAGAAGCTGATTACGGTGTTTGGTTGCGGCGGAGAAAGAGATAAATCGAAGAGGCCGGCAATGGCACGGACCGCTGAAAAATATTCAGACCTTGTTATTGTAACGAACGATAACTCAAGAGCAGAATCCGAGATTGAAATTATTAGAAATATACTCTCAGGATTCAAAAAAACCGAAAAAAGAAAAGTAATAACCTCGAGAAAGTCTGCAATAGAATACGCTATTGCTTCTGCAAATGCGGGAGATATAGTAGCCATTATCGGAAAGGGTCACGAGAGATACAGTGTTGACAGGAACGGAATTCATTATTTTGACGAAAGAGAAATTATTAGAAACGCACTAAAAAAGCGAAAGAATAATAACAGTATATGAGAATAATTTTATCCTATCCTATTTCCTCACACGAAATAAGCCGCGCGGTCAGCGGAAGAGAAAAAGCTGTGTCGGATTTTACCGTGACGGCAATCGTTACCGATTCTCGCGAAGCCAAAAGCGGAGATTTATTCGTAGCACTCAAGGGAGAAGACAACAGCGGAGAACGCTATATCAAAGACGCGCAAAAATCCGGAGCTTATACGCTTTCGGCAGAAAATGAATATGCGGATTTTAAGGTTTCAAATACATCTGTTGCACTGCTGAAGCTTGCTTCATATTATAAGACAAAGTTTAAAAATCTAAAAATGACTATAGCTATAACCGGCAGTGTCGGAAAAACGACTACTAAAAATATCGTTACAAAATTGCTTTCCGAGAAATTCAGGGTGCATAAGACTCATGAAAATTTTAACAATTTTCTCGGTGTTGCCCATACGCTTTTTACTATGCCCGAAGATACCGAAATACTCGTTGCAGAAATCGGAATGAATCACGCAGGGGAAATTAGCTTGCTTTCAAAAGCGCTCT
The DNA here is from genome assembly GCA_045613205.1 of Eubacteriales bacterium. Classification (GTDB taxonomy): domain Bacteria; phylum Bacillota; class Clostridia; order Oscillospirales; family CAG-272; genus UBA1740. The sequence goes on from JAZLAO010000037.1 coordinate 9,070, forward strand.
CCCCCGACGTTGCGATTATAACTAATATCGGCAACGCGCACATAGGGAATCTCGGAAGCAGAGCGTCAATCGCCAAAGCGAAGCTCGAAATTTCTGACGGCATGAAAAGGAATATTATAATACTTCCCTATGACGAGCCGCTCTTGCAAAGTGTCAGTGACAAGATAACTTTTTCTTTATCCCACAGCGATGCTGACTGCTTTTTAAAAACAAAATCGGAAAACGCTGAATTTACAGTAGCCGACGTACATCTTGGAAACAGGACGCTTCTGTCAAAGAAAATTGCCATGCCGGGCAAGCATATTCTTTCTGCCGTAGCCATAGGAGTGCTGACACTTGATTTAATGGGCTTTAACAATAAGGAAATATCAACTGCCCTAGATATGCTAGGAAACGAATCCACGCGCGGAAAAATCAAAAAAGTAGCTAATCTGACATTTCTCGACGACACTTACAGTTCCTCCCCCGAAGCACTTATTGCAAACTTCGAGCTCATGTCCCTATACAGACCAAAGAAAATAAGCTGCGTTCTGGGAGATATGCTGGAGCTTGGAGAAGAAAGTGAAAAGCTTCACAGATATATCGGACAAAAGGTGTCCGAGTACGGATTTGACAAGCTTTTTACATTCGGTAAAAGCGCATCGTATATAGCAGAGGGTGCGCTTGCTTCCGGAATGGAAAAAGGCAAGATATATGAAAATCCGGACTTTAATTCACCCGAAATTACAGCAAAACAAATATACACAGCCTGCAGTGCTGATGAAATTATACTCTGCAAAGCATCACATTCAATCAGAGCTTACAGGATTTATGAATTAATAGAAAATTTATTTGAAAGAGAGGACTTCAAAAATGCTTGATAAATATTTTTGGCTTTATATTCTTGCATTTGTGCTAACTCTCGTTCTTACTGTTTTTATCGAAAAACGGATGATTCCGCGTCTTAGGGCGGTTGCAAAGCAGCCTATATACGTTGACGGTCCGAAGTGGCATATTAAAAAAAGCGGAACTCCCACAATGGGCGGAATCGCCTTTCTTCTTGCATCTGCGATATCTGTATTTTTATCCTCTGCAATCGCTTCACGGCTAATATCGATTGAAGTTACCCTATCTATACTTCTCTCGTTCTTATATGCGGCTCTTAATTCTCTCATAGGAATAATAGACGATTCGACGAAATTAAAGCGAAAAGAAAACGCAGGACTATCTCCCCGCCAAAAGCTCCTGCTTCAATTTGTCTGTTCCGTTCTCTTTCTTATGGGACGGCATTTTCTGCTTGGAGATACCACCGAAATCGCCTTTTCGTTCGGAAGCGTAGAGCTGGGTATATTTTATTATCCTTTAGCTGTTTTCATCATGCTCGGAATTATAAACTCTGCTAATCTCACCGACGGAATAGACGGGCTTTCATCTTCTGTCGCATTCGGAATAGGTGTTTCGCTATTTTACGTTTCTGCGGCATTGAATCCCGAAACAAGCATAATTGCATCAATTATAATCGGGGCGACCGTAGGTTTCCTTGTATTCAATCTCCACCCGGCAAAAATTTTTATGGGAGATACCGGCTCGCTGTTCCTCGGCGCTATAATAACAGCGTGCGCTTTCAATCTTAGAAATCCTTTGATGATTATATTCATTGCCGGAGTGTACGTTATTGAGGGAATATCGGTGGTATTGCAGGTGTCCTTTTACAAATTAACTAAAAAAAGGATATTTAAGATGGCACCGCTTCATCATCATCTTGAAAAAAGCGGCTGGAGTGAAAATAAAATCTGTGTAGTTGCTATCCTTTTAACAATGATATTATCCATTCCCGCATATATTTTTTATCTGCCATGAATGAGCGTTTTTTAATTTTAAAGTCCGAAAAAAAGGATTATAAAAATCCGCTGATGCTGAAAAACGCACCGCCCTGCGACCTTCCCTTTACTCTGTTGGTCCTCGCCCTCGCACTTTTCGGAACAATTATGGTTTTCAGCGCGGGATATGCTTACGCATACGCACGCTACGACGACGGTGCATACTTTATCAAAAGACAAATTATATGGCTTATCCTCGGGCTTGTAACTATGTATCTTGCATCACATGTAAAACCCGAATTTTTTAAGGCTATAACACCGATAATCTACGTTTTAACGCTTGTTTTATTGCTTTTAGTCTTAATTGTAGGATTTGTCGGAAACGGTGCAAAAAGGTGGATTTCGATAGGCCCCATCACCATACAGCCGTCGGAAATAGCAAAGATTGCAATAGTTCTGATTCTTGCTAAGTATTACGATAATTACGAAAGTCTTGCTCTTGAAAAAAAGAACAAAAAAACAATTCTGACTTACGGAACAATCTTTCCGATTATTCTGATGCTAATACCTATTGTTCTGGTAATGCTTCAAAAGCATCTTTCCTGCATAATAATACTGGGACTAATCGGAGTTTTAATGATAGTAGGCGGTGGCTCATGTCTGAGATACATATACATTTGCGGCGGAGTCGGTGTCATGGGCATAAGCGCCCTTGCTCTTTTTACCGATTACACGAAAGAGCGAATCACCGTCTGGCAAAATCCCGAGGCATATAAGCTTACAGGCGGTTGGCAAACACTTCAAGGGCTTATGTCTATCGGCTCGGGCGGAGCTTTCGGAGTAGGCCTCGGAAAAAGCGTTATGAAGCACTGCTACGTTTCAGAGCCGGCAAACGATATGATTTTCGCAATTTTGTGCGAGGAGTTAGGATTTGCAGGTGCGTCTTTAACTATCCTTCTTTTCCTGCTGCTTGTATGCCGCGGATACGTTATTGCTACCAGAGCCCGCGACGTTTATTCAAGACTTGTAGCCTTTGGAATAAGCACAAAAATGGCAATTCAGGTATTGCTCAACATAGCCGTAGTTACGAACACAATTCCGAATACCGGTATTTCCCTTCCGTTTTTTAGCTACGGCGGCTCTTCCTTGATTATGATTTTTTTCGAAATGGGAATACTTCTATCAATATCCCGTTTTTCAAAAATAACCAAATGATATAAAACGAAAGAGGAATAATATGAACATCATGTTTTGCGGCGGCGGAACAGCCGGTCACATAACTCCCGGCGTGGCGATAGCCGAACATATACGCAACGCACGTCCAACGGCAAATATATTGTTCGTCGGTCGAGAAGGCGGCTCGGAAAATTCAATAATTACAAAATCCGGATTTGAAGTTAGAACCATTAAAATCAAGGGCTTTGAAAGAAAAATAACTTTAAAGAATTTCAAAGCAGCGCTTATTGCTGCTTCTTCGCTTAAGACGGCAAGAAAAATAATAAAGGATTTTTCTCCCGACGTCGTGGTAGGAACAGGCGGCTACGTTACATGGCCCGTAATAAAAGTCGCTCAAAGCTTAAAAATTCCAACGGTAATCCACGAATCGAATGCCTGTCCCGGTCTTGTAACTAAGGTGCTTGCAAAAAAATGTACACGACTTTTACTAAATCTCCAAGGCTCAGAAAAAGAATTTAAAAAACACGAAAATATAAAAATTGTCGGAAATCCCGTCAGAAAAGATTTTCTCACAGCAAATCGCGAGACATCAAGAAAAAAGCTCGGGATTTCCAAGAAGGAATTGCTGATTGCTTCCTTTGGCGGAAGCGGCGGCTCCGAAAGACTGAATGAAGTTATAATTAACGTAATGAAAAATCACTCTTCAAAAAATCGAAACCTGAAGCACGTGCATTCTTGCGGAAGGAAATATTTTGGTGAGATAAAAGAAAAACATCCCGAGCTTACATCGGGAAAAGACGGTTGTATAATTAAACCGTATATCGAAGATATGGCATCTCTTATATCTGCGGCTGATATCGTAATATCCAGATGCGGAGCTATGACACTAGGCGAAATATGCGCGATAGGTGCAGCGTCTATTCTCATACCTTCGCCAAACGTGACAAACAACCATCAATACAAAAATGCAAAGCTCATCCGAGAGGCAAATGCAGCAATAATGATAGAGGAAAATCAGCTGTCCGAAAGCGCACTTATTGCCGTTCTTAATGAACTTGAAGCCATGCCTAAAAAAAGAAAAGAAGCAGCGGATAAAATCAGAGGTTTTTACGTAAAAAATTCAAGAGAAATGATAGTCGAGGAAATATTTAGTCTGATTTAGTTTTCTGCCCTGTTTTATCTTTTATTTTTGTTTCCGTACCAAGCATTGTGCCGAAAAGGCGCTTAAATTTCTGCCCGATTTTAAATTCTCATTTTCGTTGTTATTTGAGAACAAAATATTAAATATTTAAAAACTATTGCTTTTGTTTAAAAATCCATATATAATTATATATATAAGTGTAAGTATAGCAATAATATATATGTGGAGGAACAAAAATGGAATTCGATTTTGAACAGGTATACGAAAGTGGTGTAAATATAAAAGTAATCGGTGTTGGCGGCGGTGGAAACAACGCTGTTAACCGTATGATATCTACCAATATCCGCGGTGTAGAATTTATCGCAATGAATACGGACAAGCAGGCGCTTAATACCTCGTGTGCTGCAAAGAAGCTCGTACTCGGAGATAAGATTACCAAGGGTCTTGGCGCGGGCTCTAACCCTGAGGTTGGAAAAAGAAGTGCCGAGGAATCCGTCGATGACATAAGAGAAATTCTCGAGGGTGCGGATATGGTATTTATTACCGCAGGTATGGGCGGCGGAACCGGAACAGGTGCTGCTCCCGTAGTTGCTAAGATTGCTCACGAAATGGGCATTCTTACCGTAGGTATAGTAACCAAGCCCTTCTCTTTCGAAGGCAGAAAAAGATATGTTCAGGCAGAAGCCGGAATTACCGAGCTTTCTAAATACGTTGACTCTCTCATAGTTATCCCTAACGAGAGACTTAAGCAGGTTGAGGATACTCATATTACCCTTGCAAACGCATTTGAAATCGCAGACGACGTTCTTCGCCGCGGTGTACAGTCGGTATCCGAGCTTATCAACGTGCCCGGATTCATCAACCTTGACTTTGCCGACGTCACCACTATTATGAAGAATGCAGGATATGCTCATATGGGCGTGGGTGCTGCAAAGGGTGAGGACAAGGCTCAGCTCGCTTCTATGGCAGCAATATCTTCACCGCTTCTTGAAACCAGCATAGCAGGCGCTACGGGCGTTCTCGTTTGTATAACCGCTTCTCAGGACATTCAGCTTGACGAAGTCAACCTTGCTTCCGAAATGATTGCAGAGGAAGCACATCCCGATGCAACTATCATTTGGGGCGCTACCCTTGACCCCACGCTTGAAGACGAAATGAGAGTCACAATTATTGCGACCGGATTCTCTGATGCAATCAAGCTTCCGAAAAACGGCGCTGCAAAAGCAGAACCTCAACCCGAACCCGCTCCCGTTTCCGAGCCCAATGTTCAGATTAATATCGCTCCCGCAGAGCCCATCGCAGAGCAGGCTCCAAGCCAGCCCGCAGCTCCTAAGCAGGAAACGATAGTCGAGAAGATTCCCTCGCGTCCGAACACACAGGATACCTATCAGGATTACGATAACCTTTTTGCAAGCATCAAAAAGAGAACCAGATAATTTATACATAACTTAAAAAGAAAGCTATGGGACTTTATATTTACAGTCCCATAGCTTTCTTTCACTTTTTCAAAAATACATTTTTCCGATATGATTTTTCAACACCCAAAATTTCGATATACATATTTCCGAAGTAGCCTTTTTCAACATTTGAGCCTGTTTTTTACCTATATTTCATCTCAAAACAGTGTTTTTGCGCATAAATCACGGAATTGTGTAGATTTTTTCTTGGTTATTTTCAACACTGAAAAAGGCACGCGGCTAAGTTTTCAACATTTTTAAACACGAAAAAGCCATTTTTCCACATCCCCCAACAGTTCTCTCACGGTGTTGCGGAAAAGTGTATTTTGCATAAAAAAGCAAAAAAGCCCGCAAAAACGGGCTTTTATTTTTGTTCTCTTCTCTATTAAAAAATTATGTATGAAATTACTCCAAACACGGTTCCGGCAAGCATAAGAACAGCGAGAAATCCCGCCAAAATTCTTGCTTTCAAGCTAAGAGTTTTCTTTTCCTGATTTTTCATTTTCTATCTCCCATTATTTTTTATTCTGTTTTTTTGTCTCGTAAAATTTGCAAAGCTGGTCTGTGATATTCTTCCCGCTCGAATGATTCTTCACAGGAAGGAAAGTGTTAATTCTCGAAAGTCCCTTAGACACACAGTCTATAGGTGAAATTGGCTTAGTTACGGAAATACCGAACACCTTGCTCATCATTGTCTCAAGTCCGTAAATTTCAGCAGCTCCGCCACTCAGTATGATACCGTTTTCAAATATATCCTTTACCGAGTCAATAGGTATTTTCTTGACTATATTTGCAACAGCCTCAAGAAGTCTCTTTAAGGGTTGTTCAAATACACCTACTACGTCTTCGGTTGAAAGGCTCATTTTTACTCGGTTGCCGGTAAGAGAAAGCGTTCCCTCTATGTCAATGCTCTCCGATTCCCTTCCCTGCCATACCGCTCCAAGCCTTTCTTTTATAGTCCTCGCAACCAGCAGCGAAACCGTCATATCACCCTGGTCAAGTATGTATTGCTTTACCGCCTTGTCAAAGTCTTCACCGCCGACATCCTCTCTTGAAGTGACGAGAATCTTACCCTGGTGCAGAACTGCAATCTCAGTGGTAGCAGCTCCGACGTTAACCGAAACCGCGCTTATTTCGGGCGAATATCCCGCACCGATTAAAGCGGCAACCGCAGGATTAACAAAGAAGCATTCGGTCACTCCCGCGCTGCGAAGCATTCTTGCAAGCTCAGCCTCCTGCTTCGGTATAAGGTCGGAAGGGACAGCCATTATGCAGCGAATCTTGTCAGTTGAGTTTAAAGCGCTCATTGCGTGCTTGATAATCTCGCACGTCAAATCTGACGAATAAAGAAGACCGTTTTTGAACGGACGAACAAGAACACCGTCTTTATTGAGGGCGTTTTCGTCAAAAGACGCAGCCCTATTACCAACGCAGATAATACGTCTCGTATTTTTGTCAAGCAGCGCAACAGACGGTTCTCTATATACTTCCGTAGTTACGTTGCTTAACGTAATGTTGGCATAGCCAAGATCAAGACCGATTTTGGTTATCATATTGCGCTCCTTTCAAAGTTTCTTTATTCGTATCAATTAATTATACTATATTAAACAAAAAAATTCAAGTATATTTTAAAAATATTGGGGGTTAGTTGTTGAGGATTCGTTCTTTCAGAGTGGTATATCGCAGAACTTCTCTGTTATTTCCCACCATTTTCCCCGGTATATCATGCCGTCCCACCAAAATAACCATTCTTTTTGCGCGAGTAACGGCGGTATAAAGCAGATTGCGCGTCAATAACATTCCGGGACACTGATACATAGGAATTATAACCACAGGATACTCACTTCCCTGACTTTTATGCACCGTTATAGCATAGGCAAGCTCAAGCTCCTCAAGCATATCAAAATCGTATTTTACAATCTTGTCTTCAAAATTTACGATAAGCTCGTTTTTCTTTTTGTCTATTTTTTCTATTGTGCCGATATCACCGTTAAATACTCCCGTACCAACGTATCCGTCCCTCTCCCATTCCACGTCGTAATTGTTTACGTTCTGCATAACTCGGTCACCCTCTCTAAAAAGAGTTCCGTGACTGCTTTTTTCCTCTTTGAATTGTGATTTGGGATTCAGCTTTGACTGGAGCTCGGCATTAAGAGCCTCCACACCGCCAAAGCCTTTCTTTGACGGGGTTATTACCTGTATTTTATCCTTTATATCCTGACCGTACGCGCGCGGGAGCCTTTGCAAAATCAGGGATGCAACAGTACTCGGGATATCGCGTTCGTAATCCCTGCGAACGAAGAAAAAGTCGTTATCCGTCACGTTAAGCACGGGGGCTTCGCCGCTGTTGATTTTATGAGCGTTCGTTATAATAAGGCTTTCCTTTGACTGTCTGAATATCTCGGTAAGTCTTACTGTTTTTATCATACCGCTTGAAATCAAATCATCAAATACGTTTCCCGCGCCAACGCTCGGAAGCTGATCCGAGTCGCCTATCATAATAAGACGCGAGCCACGCTTCATCGCGCGCATAAGAGCTTCGGTGAGAGCGAGATCCATCATAGAGCACTCGTCTACTATAACCACGTTTTCCTCGAGCGGATGCTGTGAGTTGCGGCCGAATCTAACTCTTTGGTTACCGTCCCTCTCCATTTCAAGCATGCGGTGAATTGTCTTTGCTTCAACCGACGTTGATTCACTCATTCTTTTTGCAGCTCTGCCGGTAGGCGCAGCAAGCACACACTTTTGACCAAGGCTTCCAAAAATTGAAAGCAACGCTTTTATAACCGTAGTTTTACCGGTTCCGGGTCCTCCCGTTAGAATCATTACACCACCGCCAAGGGCTTCGAATATAGCTTTCCTTTGCAAAGCTGCGTATTCTATTCCTATACCCGACTCAAGCTTTTCAAGAAGAAACGCTACGTCGGCAGTGGAAATTCTCACCGCGCCCGACTCAAGCTGACGAAGTCTTTCAGCCACGTATTTTTCAGCCTCGTACACCTCGTTTGTCATTACGAAAATATTATCGCCTACCCTGTATGAAGAAAGTCGCTCGTCGGCGACGAAGCGAGAAACCATCTGATAAAGAATTTCCTCATCTACTTCAACAAGCGAGGAAAGCGCAGGTACAAGCTTTAATATCGGCAAGCAGGTATGACCGTTATTCGATGCGTTAAATGCAAGGATATATTTCGCTGCGCTTAAAATTCTCACAGGTGAGGACATGGGAAAATCAAGAGTTTTTGCAAAAGCATCAACCTTTTCAAAAGAGATTTCGCAATCATCTTCGCATAATATGTAAGGGTTATCCTTAATTATTCCGACAGCTCCTGAGCCGAATTTTTTATACACCCTGGTTATTTCGCCCGAAGATATATAATCCTTGCAAAACAGCATAACACCGCGAATCCCCGTTTGCTGACGGAAGGATTCAGAGATTACCGCGGCTTTCTTCATTGTGATACCCGGTATATCTGTGAGCCATTCGGGGTGATTTTCTATTATATCAAAGCTTTCAGGTCCGAACTTATTTACGATTTTCAAGGCGGTGATAGGTCCTACGCCCTTTACCGTACTAGAGGAAAGATACTGTAGTATTCCGTCAACCTCTTTCGGCAAAGTCTTCTCATAGCTATCGAAGGAAAACTGCTTGCCGAACTCCTTGTGATAGGTCCACTGCCCAGACAAGATGACGTTTTCGCCCTCGAATGCCATTGGAATAATTCCAACCGCTGTTATGAGCTCGTCCTTTTCATTTGAAATCTCAAGAACGGTATAATCGTTACTCTCGTTGCGGTATACTACGTTCTCTATAGTTCCCTTTATTGTTTCATTAACAGGCAGACCGTTCATAAGAGACTCCTTTCTTAAAATAGCACAGATATATTATAGCAAAAACAAAAGTGTTTTACAAGGTTTTCTAGCAAAAAGGCAGGCAAATTTGCCTGCCTTTTTAGTTTTGCAATCTCTTATGTTTTATGCGCGACAAAGCTCCGAAAGCTTTTCTGCGATATCGCACTCTTCCCACTTCACACCGAGCTCTTCTCTGCCCATATGGCCGTATGCCGCGAGGTCCTTGTAAATAGGCTTTCTGAGGTCGAATCTGTTTATGATAGCAGCGGGACGAAGGTCAACGAGCTTATTAACCGCATCTGCAATTTTCGCCTCGTCAACAACAGCCGTACCGAAAGTATCTATCATTACGGATACGGGCTTTGCGATTCCGATAGCATATGCAATCTGAACCTCGCATTTTTTTGCAAGTCCTGCTTTAACTATGTTCTTTGCAACGTATCTCGCGGCATAAGATGCGCTTCTGTCAACCTTTGTCGGATCCTTTCCCGAAAAAGCTCCGCCGCCATGTCTTGAATAACCGCCGTAGGTATCAACTATTATCTTTCTTCCGGTAAGTCCTGTGTCACCCTGCGGTCCGCCGATAACAAATCTGCCCGTCGGGTTAACGTAAATATTCAGCTTTCCGTCGATAAGCTCCTTTGGCACAACCGGGAAAATAACGTTCTCTATTATATCCTTGCGAATGGTCTGTGAATCTATTTCGGGGCTGTGCTGCGAGGATACGACGATAGTGTCAACGCGCTTTGGAACACCGTCAACATACTCAACGGTAACCTGCGTTTTTCCGTCGGGACGGAGGTAGGAAAGCTTTCCGTTCTTGCGAACCTCGGTGAGCTTTTTAGCAAGCTTATGTGCAAGTGAAATAGGCAGAGGCATAAGCTCGGGCGTTTCGTCGCAGGCGTAACCAAACATAAGGCCCTGGTCACCCGCACCCGTATCAAGCTCGTCGGACATCTCACCGTCCTTTGCTTCAAGGCATCTGTCAACTCCGAGAGCTATATCAGCGCTCTGCTCATGGATTGAGCTGAGGACTGCGCAGGTGGTTGCATCAAAGCCGTATTTTGCTCTGTCATAGCCAATTTCGGTAACGGTTTCGCGAACAATCGTTTGAATGTCGATTTTCGCCTCTGTTGTAATCTCTCCCATAACCGTTATAATACCCGTCGTTGCGAACGTTTCGCAGGCAACGCGGCTCATCGGGTCCTGACGAAGAATTTCATCAAGTATAGCATCTGATATTTTATCGCAGATTTTGTCGGGATGTCCTTCGGTCACCGATTCGGACGTAAATAATACTTTTTTCATTTTTATACTTCCTTTACAAAAAAAATAAAACCTCAAAAATCACACCAAGCGATTCCCGAGATTCAGATAAGACTCATCTGTCAGGAATTAGCACCTTATAAAAACTACAGGTTGCCGGGCTTCACAGGGCCAGTCCCTCCGCCACTCTTGATAAGCAATGTTCAGTTCGACATAATTATACCATAAACGATTTATAAAATCAATAGCTATAATAAAAAAATTTAACGAGCCGCCGGCATATTCCCCCCGAGAAGAGAAAAACACCTGCAGCTCGTTTGTTTTTATAGCCGAATAAACCGAATACTTGTTAGTCCGACGTATAACTTAAATCACTATATGCTTCGGCAATCCGTTGTCATATTCAACGTCAACTTCACCGATAATGAGGGGCTTAAGATAATCAAGTCCCTTTTCGGTGATTCCGTTGCCCGCTTCATTTATGTAGTCGCGCGGAACTCCGCGGACTTCGTTCGCGATAGTGGAAATATCAGCGCATCCTATTTTAGAGGAATACTCTCTTCCGGGCACGCGCTCAATGGTCATCATAACTCCGGTTCTGCCAGACGTTGCTGCTTCAACAGCGCCCTCGCCGACCGCGAGAGATTCGTTGATATCGGTTGCGGAGAGAATGTGTCCCGCGCATCTCTGGGTTAGGCTCAATTCCATAGAACGAACCTTACATCCAAGTCTTTCCTTTACAAGTTCTTCAAGCACCTTGCCTGCACCCGAAAGGCTTTTATGTCCGAATGCGTCGGTAGCGCCCTTTCCCTCGCCTATGTACTTTCCGTCAGCAAGTCTTATACCCTCCGATACGGCAACCAAAACTGCGGGATGGTCTTCAAAAATCTTATTAACGGATGACAAGAACTCCTCCGGGTCGAAAGCAACCTCGGGAAGATATACGAGGTCGGGAGCTATCCCCCCTGACACCTTCGTAAGTGCGGCAGAAGCGGTAAGCCAGCCTGCATCACGGCCCATAATCTCAACTATAGTTACCGCCTTCATCTTGTACACCGACACATCGCGAAGCACCTCTTTCATCGTAGTCGCCACAAATTTCGCGGCAGAACCGAATCCGGGAGCATGGTCGGTTGCCACAAGGTCGTTGTCGATAGTTTTAGGAACACCTACCACACGCATCTCATAATCATGATTTGCAGCGTACTTCGAAAGCTTCATAACGGTGTCCATAGAATCGTTACCGCCGATATAGAAGAAATATCTTATATCGTATTTTTTGAAGATTTCAAGAAGCTTCGCGTAAGTTTCGGCATCAGCCTCATAGTCCTTAAGCTTTCTGCGGCATGAGCCAAGCGCCGCTGCAGGAGTAGCGGTAAGAGTCTTGAGCTTGCCCTCCTCGGCAAATATTTCGGTAAGGTCAACAAGGTCCTCCTTGAGAAATCCCTCAACACCGTTTCTCATTCCGTAAAGAGTGTTTATAATACCGTTGTTTTTTGCCACAAGCGCGCCCTTAATAACACCGGCAAGCGTTGCGTTTATAGCAGCGGTAGGACCGCCCGACTGACCAACGACAGCATTTCCACGTAAAATTTCCATTTTAACTCTCCTAAAATTGTTATTTCTCCTATATTATAACACAACCCAAATAGACTTTCAATCCCGTTTTAATAAAATTTTATCTAAACTGTTAAGATTCAAGCATGAAATAATTTTTGCAAGATACTCCTCTTTCTCAAATCCAAAATCCATAAAATATGCGTGCTCGCATAAGTCAATCGCAAGCAGGGGCACAGTCTTTATAAAGGAACTTTCCGAGCCTATCTCATAATCAATCTTGCCACCAATAAGTGACACGAATATGAAATCTACCTTCGTACTCTTCGCAGCTTCGTAAAGCTCATACAAAAAAGAGGCTTCGGTTCGGTATTTATCTCTGAGCGCACCTGAACTTTGAAATTCTCTGCCAAATGAATTAAAATAAAGCTCGTGAGCCTTAATATCCCGTAAAAGAGAGAGTATTTCTTCCCTCTCCCTGAGCTTCATTCTTGATATTTCCCGAATACTCTTCCCCGATATTTCGGGAAAGCTTTTTTCAAGAATAGAATATTTCAGTTTCAGCTTTTTCAAATGCTCTTTGTGCAAATTTAAAGCTTCCTCCGATAAAACTGAATCAAGTCCTACAGGCATATTAGTCCCTCCAAAAAATAAAATTCTCTCCTACACATTATTTATGTAAGAGAGAATTAAAAGGTTAACCAAGCAAATCCGCTTCGGTAAAGGTATATTCGCTGTTGCAGAATCTGCATACGGCGGTCAGCTCGCGTGGCTTGCCCTCAGCCTCCTGCTCCTCGAGCATTTTTTCTATTTCCGCACGTCCGAGCGATTTTATCTTTTCACCCATGCGCTTACGAGAGCAATCACACTTATACGAAACCTCAAGGGTGTCGAATATATCGTACGGAATATCGCGCATCGCAATTTCCGCAATGGATTCGTTTGTATGCCCAAGCGAAATCAATTTAGAAATATTGGAAAGGTCGGAGGCGTTTCTTTCGATAAGATCAACCGTTTCTTCGTCGGGAAAAGGCATAACCTGAACGAGAACACCGCCTGCCGCAAGACAGGTATAATCCTTGTCAACCAAAACTCCGAGAGAGAGCAAGGTTGGAATCTGCTCGCTGGTCGCAAAATACGAAGCGATATCCTCTGCAATTTCGCCCGAAACAATTTCCGTAGTTCCTATTTGAGGTTCTTTTCCACCGACGTCCTTAACTACCGAAAATGTACCGTATCCTACAGCTGCACCAACGTCAAGCTTTCCGTTTTCCTTTTTGGGTGGGTTTGCCAGCGGGTTCTGAATGTATCCCTTAACGTTGCCAAAATAATCCGCAACAGCGATTATCTTCCCTGCTTCTCCGTTTCCCGAAAAAGACATTGTAACGGTGTCTTTATCCTCGGGAAGCATCGTGCCCACCATAGATGCAGCGGTTATAGTTCTTCCCAAAGCAGCTGTTGCGGTAGGCGACGTCTTATGCGCCTTTATCATATCATTTACCATCGCGGTTGAGTTAATAACAAGTATTCTTGCCGAGCCGTCACGGGTCATACCGCGAAGGATTGTTGAAGTAGCCTTTTTCATTTTATTACTCCTTTATACATCTTGCGACAACGTAAATTCTATCGTCTTCGTCGGTTGCGTCTTCAAATAAGAAGTTCCTGTACGCCCCGATAAATTCAAATTTGTTGTCTGAAAGATGCTTTCTTATTGTTCTTAAAGTATACATTCTTTCCCTTTGAGCATCGTCATAACGGACGTACCTTCCGTCACCGTCTTCCTGAAAGAGAGTTATATAGAAATCGCAAAGTCTGCTCTTCCGATTATAGTAATTCTGCCAGATACAAAGATTTTCCGACTGTTCCATTACATAGCTGTTGTCTGAATAAACTGTTTCAAACTTATGCTTTCCGTTTATATCGAATATAAAGAGTCCGTTCGGTATGAGATAATTATGCACTAAATAGAAGCACTTGTCAAGAGATTTTGTATCCGTAAGATGATTTATGCAATCAAGACAGGACACTGTAACGTCGACCGTGCCGTACAGCTCAAACTCACGCATATCCTGGCATAACCAAAGAATTTTATCACCAAATCCCGCTCTTTCCGCTGCCGCTCTTGCAATATCAAGCATTTCGGGCGAGCAGTCAACACCTGTCATATCATATCCGCGACGCGCAAGCTCGAGGGTCATTTTTCCCGTTCCGGACCCAAGATCCAAAATCAAATCGGGCTTTCCCTCTCGGTACTCGCGTTGAATTATATTCTCAATAAAATCCGCCCACGAAGAATAATCGATATCACTGTTGACCTCGTCATAAAACGGTGCTAATAAATCGTAAATCATATCACAAAAACCTCTCAAAAACTTCTTTTGCCGAAAGTCTGTCGACAGCATAAGCTCTGCGCAGAAGATGCGGAGGTATATACTCGTCGTATTTATCAAATACGGGACATTCTCCGTTGGAAACGAGAGCCTCTGTATCAAGTCCGTCGCGCTCAAGTATAGAACGAATGGTAAAAAGCAAATTTTTTCCCGCATCACCGCGAGCCTTGAATGTTATATAACAGCAGGCTTCGCTCTGAACGTCTGATATACCGAGCTCGGAAGAATATTTTTGTAAAAATCTTCTCAACGTGCGGAACGGTCGTGTGCCGAGCCAAGGAAAGAGAACGTAGCTTTGTCCACCGAGAAATACCAGCATATTTTCGTCCATTCTCGCTCGCTTTGCTACCTTTCGGGCGTTTTCAAGACGCTCCCGTGCGTTTTCAAGCAGGAAAGGATATTCTCTGCCGTTAAATAATATCTCGCGCATCTTGAGAAGAAGCTTAGTGTGTATCTCTCCGCTATCACCCGGCCAGGAAATCTCCATTTTACCGCCAACACCCTTGACGAATATGAGTTTTCTCGGCATGTCTATCTCCTTGACCTCCCACACACGTCCGGCAAGAGCAAATCTGTCCCCCACGGGCGGCGGAGTCGTTATAGTTCCAATTTCCTCACTCTCGCACCTTACAGTATAATCCTCACTGTCTTTGAACACGGCGTAAAATTTGTAGGAATTTATAATTCTCTCGCCTCGGAGTCCTACTATTATTCCACCGTCCTCTGTGAACTCAAGATAATCGTCATTTATCATTGCAACGAGCAGCTCCCGGTAGACGTCCTTTGGAAGCGATGACATCGGTGGCAGCGAAAGCACCCTTTCAGCAAGATTGCGCGCAGTGAGCTCGCCCGACGATGCGCTTATGCTGAGCGTTTGGTGAAACGCAAGGCTGAGAGGCATCTTTTTAACCGCAGGAGGCTCTATAAAGCGTTCGTCGGAATAAAGGTCGATAATGGATATTCCCCGAAGAAGCTCCCACGGTATGATTTCAGGAAGAGGCGCGTTTGGCAGTGCGGTGTCCTCTCTGTAAACCATTATCATTTCGGGCGGTGAGCCGCGTCTGCCTGAGCGACCAAGCCTCTGAAGAAAGCTTGAGACCGTAGTTGGTGCTCCAAGCTGAGCTACCCTTTCAAGACGTCCGATATCAATACCTAGCTCCATGGTAACGGTAGCGCAGGTTACGGCTTGCGTAACCGATTCGTCCTTCATTTGAAGCTCCGCATCCTCACGAAGCGATGCCGAGAGATTACCGTGATGAATAAGAAACACGTCCTTATCTCCTCTCACTCTTGCTATCTGGCGCAGAGTTGCCGTAACATATTCGGTTTCCTCTCTTGAATTTGAAAACACCAGCGCCTTTTTTCCGTAAAGAGAATCATATAAGAACTCATACCCCGGGTCTAGAACGGCATATCCTCCGCGCTCCGTTTGGTCTGCTGTAGAGAGCCTTGGAGCAGACGTCTGGTTTTCATTTGAATTCTGGATATAAAAGTGCTCAAGCCCAAGCCGCCATTTCAGCTTTTGCTTTTCCGGAACGGGAGCTTCGGTCTTTCTTCCGCTTCCCGCTGACAGCCAATTCGATGCAATCTCGAGTGAGCCCAGTGTTGCGCTGAGCCCGATTCTTCGCGGTGAGTAACCGATAAGCCGCGAAATCCTGTTTAGAAGGCAAATAACCTGATTTCCTCGGTCGGTGCCTATCATGGAATGTATCTCGTCTATAACAACGTAACGCAAACCGCCAAAGAGTCTCGGAATGTCGTTTGAGCGATTCATAACCATAGATTCAAGGGATTCGGGCGTTATCTGTAAAATTCCCTCCGGTGATTTTAAGAGCTTTGATTTGACCGAAGCACTAACATCACCGTGCCAATGCGTAACCTTGATTCCAGATAAATCGAGCAGCTCGTCAAGTCTATAAAACTGGTCGTTAATAAGCGATTTAAGCGGTGCAATATAAAGCACCGAAACCGATTTTGATTCTGGCGGATTATCGTAAATATCCGAAATTATCGGAAAGAACGCAGCCTCCGTCTTTCCCGATGCAGTTGAGGAAGAAAGGAGTAGATTCGAATCGCTTTCAAATATAACCCGAGCCGCCTTTAGCTGAACATCTCGAAGCTCACACCAAGCGCGGTTGTAGATATATTCCTTTATAAAGCCCGGAAATCTATCAAAAATTCTATCCGCTTCAGTCATTCGTCTTTCCTTTCTGCCCTGCATTAAATATCAATATCGAACAAACTTATCTTGTTCTTAGTTTGAATCAAAGTATCTTGAGCTTCTGTTTTTTTATCTTCCGATTCGCCTTTCGTGAAGGTCATATTCTTCACAAGGTTATCAAACGTCGCTGATTCATTATCTCGCAAAATATTCAAGAGCGTAAGAAAATCTCTGATAATCTCTCTCGGAGTTATCAGCTCCTCTGCCCCTGCGCGTGATAGCGCGAGGCGCATAAAGCTTTCAATTTCGAAGTCACTGAGAGGAGGTGTTGCCTGTCCTTCCTTCTGCATATAGAGCTTAGTGAGACGTCTCACCAGTGCTAAAAGCTCATTGTCCGAAAGTCTGCGAAGTCTTATTACGGGTGAGGACAAATTCTGGTATCCAAGCTCAGAATATTTCGAATCTGCAAGTCGGCTTTTCAAAGCCTCGTAACTGAAAAGTCCGCGTCGAGAATCCTCTAAAAATTGCGGTGTTCCGCCAAATATAACCCCAAGATTTTTCGCTTTTCCTTGGAGAGTATCGTTAAATATTGTGAGTATTTTTTCGTAATTTGCCTCTCTTGAAATCCTGTTTGGTATTTTATAGAGATTTACGCATTCATCGATAAAAAGAATTAA
This sequence comes from Eubacteriales bacterium, assembly GCA_045613205.1. Classification (GTDB taxonomy): domain Bacteria; phylum Bacillota; class Clostridia; order Oscillospirales; family CAG-272; genus UBA1740. Next base: position 26,546 of record JAZLAO010000037.1, read on the forward strand.
TCCCGAGTAGCCTATTTTTACGGAAAGCGAAGCCACAAGCTTAATAAAGTCATACCAATTATCGTCGTCGATTACCGTGCTTACGCGAAAACCGAGCATACCCGATGCCTCTGTTTTGTTGGCAAATTCACCGCGAAGCCATCTTAATGCGGCACTCTTTTTCTCTACGTCATCTCTTATGGAAGCCATGTAGTATTCACCGAGAACCTTGGCAAAATCGAATCCTCCTACATCTCCCTCGAGCTCCGAAAGCATGAGAAAAACACGCTTTTTAAGCTCGAACTCGAAGCTTTCGGATTCGGGCATAATTCCCTCGGACAGAATATCGGTTTTAAGCTTTGTAAGATGCCTTGAAAGAATAGTCGGCAAAGCTCCTCCGTCAGGACTTGCTTTGCTTGAAAGGTTAATCATCAGCTCCCGATAGGTAGCAAGTCCGGCACCGCTTCCACCCGTTAATCTGCGTTCGGGCGAAAGGTCGGCATCGGCGCATATAAAGCCTCGGTCAAGCGCGTAACCCCTTACGAGTTGTATTAAAAAGCTTTTGCCGCTTCCGTATCTGCCTATAAGAAATCTTGTTACGGCACCGCCCTCGGCAACCGCATCGAGATTGTCAAGTATGGAATTTATCTCTTCTTTTCTGCCTATTGCTATATAGGGCGCACCGCTTCTAGGCACAACACCTGCCGAAAGAGATGACAGCAATGTGTTTAAAATCCTTTTCGGTACTTTTATTTCATTATTTTCAACAGCCATTTTTCTATATCTTCCTTATAATCCGATATTATCTCTAAAGCAGGCGCACTTCCCTCTATAATAACGTCACCGAATCCGTCGGAAAATGCCTCGTTTATCTTCTCTGCAACAGTATCCGCGAGAGCATTTAATTCATCGGCAATCCGTTCTATGCGCTCACTGTCCGAATCAAGAACAGCCTTGATAAACTCTATTTCCCGCAAGCTTAGTCCGTAGGTATCCCGAGCGCCGTTTGTTTCGGACATTCCAAATACTTCGTTCTTTTCTGAATTTACCTCTTCAAAAGCATTGAGTTCTTCGGTTTGTTCCTCGCACTCCGATACCAGTCTTGCGGTGGTTGTCCAGGATATGCGTTCTATCTCGTCTGCTCCGTCAAAGGACAGCTCGGTGGATTCTTTATCATAAAGCTTCTCATATTCGGGAACAGCCGCCCTTCTGCGTTCACGGTTAACCTTTTCAAATATAACGTCAAAATATGAATCTATAATGTTTTTGTATTCCTCGGGCAGATTCTTAACGGCGAGTCTGCTTTTTGCACCTACAAGCGCCCGCAATTTGTTTTCAGTATATTTCACCGCCTCGGTGACAGCATGCCTCAGTCCATCCGCCGCTACTAGGGGAACGTAATCAATATCAAGCCTGCATTTAACAGAATGAGTGCAGAGTGAATTCCTAAAAGCCGTTTTCGTTAAGCGTGCAGTGCTCATCTCGGTGTTAATTATATCGCCATTATCCCAAAGCTTGTTTATAAGAACTCCCATAGCACCGAGAAGATGCTTAGAATACACCTCTTTATTTTCTCCGCCTGCATATCTGCCGCGCCGCCAGTCATAATCGGAGAGATGCGCGAGCATAACGCCTATGCCAACATCTCCCATATTACGAGCATCGGAAAGATAAAATTCTTTAAATTCGACGTTGTATATTACGTCCTGTATAAAGTCGAAAATTTTCCCTGTGGGACTCTCCAGCCTGTAAACTATACAGTAATCCTGAATTAGAAGCGCCATATATGCGTCAACGTTGGGAAGCTCGCGTCTATATGCGCGCCACAAGTCAATTAGCATATCAATTCCACGATTTGGGGGGATTTTATCGGGCAGATTAAGTATTTCATACACATATAGGTAAAAATACGAGTAATCGGTCTTTATATAATTCTTTTTCCTGACAGAATCGCGCCAGTAAAAATAAAAGCTTTTTTGCTGCGAATTAAGCTGTGAATATTGCGGCATATAGGAATAAAACGGCACGAAATCGCTTTTTGACGTTTTAAAATCGTAATACAAAAGCGCTGCTTTTCTGAAATTTCCGTAAAAGTCGTATTTATCGGGAAATCTCGTGATAGTTACCCTTTTTATAAATCCGTTTTCTATATTATAGGTTTCGGTCTGCGTCTCACTCTTAGAATCAAAAAGCGTTATTTTGTTTTGAGCGGAAGCTCTGCTCTCTTCTCCGTTTACTGTAAATTCAACGGTTTTTTCCTTGCTTGAAAAAGAGGCAAGGCTTTTTTTCTTTCTTGGAAGGAGCTTTTCTATATCCCAATAATCGTCTTTGATATCAGACATATATTCCTCCTCCATTTTTTCAAGATTTTAGTTATCAATAAATTATATCATATTTTTCGTAGATTGTCAATTAAAATTCTTCAAAGTTATCTCAAAGTTATCTTATAAAAGGACTGGCACTAGTTTAAAAAAACTAAGCCAGCCCTTTTGCGCTCTCGGACGGGAGTATTAAGGTGAAAATCCGCGTTATTCTGACCGAGAGCGATATGTAGATACCGCAAGGAAAGAAAACGCGGATAAAAAAGACCGTAACCTGATGGAGAAATTTATAAAAATTCAACCTTAAAGAGCGTCCTTCAGGCACTGTAAAGGAAAAGAGTCAAAGCAGTTTTTGCTTGCTTTAAAGTTTTTGTTCCATCTAAATGCATCAGCCCCATTATACAGAGGTTGCTACGTATGCAGTTACTTTTTCGTTTTTCAAGGCAAGCATTGCGCCCCTTGCCTCACTCTCACTTTCAAAAACTCCGTAAACGCTCGGTCCGCTGCCGCTCATTAAAGCGCATTTTGCGCCAAGCTCGTACATGCGTTTTTTTATTTTGAGTGCACCCGGACACATATCAAATACCGTGCTCTCAAACACGTTAAAAAGCGCGTCTTTCGACAAAATTCCGCTCTCAAGCGACCTTAGAAGATTTTCGTAGACTGCATCACCGTTTGTTTTTATACTGCCGTCAAAATCAGAAAAAGCTTCGTCAAGCCTCGAATAAGCCTGAGGAGTAGAAACCCATTCCCTTGCTACAGCGATAACCAGATTAAGCTTCAAAGAATCAGGCAGCTTTGTCACAATCTCACCCCGCCCCTCGCATAATGCGGTCTTTCCGTAAAGGCAATACGGCACGTCGCTTCCCAGCGCTTCGGCTATATTAAAAAGCGCTTTTTCTGAGAAAAGTCTATCAAAAATTCTGTTGAGCGCACGCAGCGTAGCTGCTGCATCGCTTGAACCGCCTGCCAGACCTGCCGCGATAGGTATTCTTTTGTAAAGACGTATTTCTATATCCGCTGTTATCCCGGCAAGCTCAAGATAAAGCTTTGCCGCCTTGACGGCAAGATTTTTATCGTCTGCCGGCAAGAATTTGTTACCTCTCAAAAAGAGTCTTATGTTAGTTACCGCTGAAGGCTTATATGTAACGGTCAGCTCGTCACAGAGAGATACCGAATGCATAACTGTTTTTATATCGTGAAATCCGTCCTCACGTTTTGAAATAACGTCCAAAAACAAATTAATTTTTGCCTTTGCCTTTTCTTTTACTGCACGCATAAAAACTCCCCGCTAAATTATTACCTATATTTTACCATAAATCCGAATAAAAAGCAATAAAATCATCTATTAAAATATATTTTTTAAAAGGTATTGACAATGCGAGACTTTTGTGATATAATGTTACATCGGTTCGGGTTTAGATGCCCGACGCCCCTTGCCGCCAAGCGTGGCGGCCTTAAAGTCCATAAGGAGGTGTTTAAAGATGGAAAAGAAAATTTGTTCTTATGAAACTCTCTTCGCTGTTAGCGGCAATCTCGCCGAAGACGATTGCAAGGCTCTCGTTGAGAAGTTCGTAAATCTCGTTAAGGAAAACGGAACTGACGTTGACGTTAACGAGTGGGGCAAGCGCAGATTCGCATATCCTATCAACTACGTTACTGAAGGATATTACGTTCTCGTGTCCTACAAGAGCAATGCAGACTTCCCTCAGGAGCTCGAGCGTCAGTTCGGCATTACTGAAGGTGTGCTTCGCTACATGACTACAACCAAGTGCGAAAAGTCTGCTCCCAAGGCTGATTCCGCTGTTAGCGAATCTGCTGAGGCTGTCGTAGAAGAAACTACAGAAGCATAAAATAATCTAAAAAGAGGCGGAAATATGGCAAGTTTCAACAAAGTCATTCTTATCGGAAATATGACAGCTGACCCCGAGCTTAAGCAGACTGCGGGCGGAGTATCCGTTTGCAGCTTCTCTATCGCGGTTAACCGTCGTTTTGCGAAAGCCGACCAGGGACAGCAGAACGTTGATTTCATCAACATCGTTACCTGGCGTCAGCAGGCTGAATTTGTCAGCCGCTATTTCAAAAAGGGCAATCCCATTCTTATTTGCGGACAGCTTCAGACAAGAAGCTGGAGCGACAACCAGGGTCAAAAGAGATATACGACCGAGGTTGTTGCGGACGAGGTTTCCTTCGTTGCTTCGGCAGCGCAGACCGCAAGTCAGAATGCTGCACCTGCTGCAGCAGGAAATTACACGCCCGACGCTTACGGCGCTCCTACGTTCAACAGTGCGCCCAGCGCTAATTTCGAAGAAATTCCTAACGACGGAGATCTTCCCTTTTAATTTACTCTAATTAACAGAAGAAAACTTCGTCCTCTAACCGTTAGGCTCACAACGGTAAGAGCAATATAGAAAACGTGAGTCGGAAAGGTAATGGACTATTCAAGATGGATAGAAACGATACACAGCGTCCCGCTTTCCGTCCTATGCACAGAAGAAAGAAGGTTTGCATCTTCTGTCAGGACAAGGTAGCGGACATCGATTACAAGGATACCGCTAAGCTCAGAAAGTTTATTTCTGAGAGAGCTAAGATCCTCCCCAGACGTGTTTCCGGCACCTGCGCTCTTCATCAGAGACAGCTCACCGTAGCTATTAAGAGAGCTCGCCAGATGGCACTTCTTCCCTACGTATCCAACTAATTAGATTGTTGTTATAATACAATATCTATTTCAAAAAGCACTCTGCTGAAAATTGCAGAGTGCTTTTTGTTACAGTATTCATTATTTTATTCTTGTTTTGAAAGATATTCTGTCAGCTTGTCGGGAAAATTCACCGTCATTCCGTCTACTCCAAGCTTGCACATGTTTTCCATAAGCTCAAGGTTGGAAACACCCCACGCTCTTACGCCAAGTCCCGCATCCCGCCAAGTCTTCATAAGCTCCGAGGTGATAAGCTGCGCTTTTGGCGCGAATTCCTCTCCGCCTATGCTAATAAGCTTTTTCACGGCTTCATCACTGACGTCAGAAGTTAACCAACCGACACGCGCCGTGGAATGAAGCTCCTTTATCTTTTCAATATACTCAAATTTGAAGCTTGTAAAGGTGGTTTTATCCATTATACCGTATTCCTTTACCATTGCGAGAGTTTCCTCTTCAACTCCCTCACCTTTAAGCTCAATAGCAAAGCTTATATCATACGAATGAAACTTATCCAAAAACTCACGCAACGTGACAATCCTATCATAAAAGCCGTTAGTGCATTTGCCGTGAATTTTAACTTTCTTCAATTCAACATATGTATAGTCGCAAGCCTTACCGCTTGAATCGCTGACTCTGTCAAGAGTATCGTCGTGGAACAGAACAAGAATTCCGTCTTTTGTTCTTCTAACGTCGGTTTCAATACCGTTTGCACCCTGTAAAAGTCCTAAATAAAAGGATGAGAGAGTATTTTCAGGCGCATATTCGCTCGCGCCCCTGTGAGCATAATTTATCATAACATTCCCCTTTGTAGTGAATTTTAATATTCCAAAAAGTTTTGCCAAACAAATATTTTTAATATTTGCAAGAAAAAGCGTGGCAGATTAAAGAGCATTGTTTTGCTTTTTAAACGATAAGATCCTCAAAATATCCGTGATATTTTATGTCGACGTTACTGTTCGGGAATAGAAATTTATAAAGCTCCGTGCAATAATCGTCGGTCATAGAAGCCATATAATCGACTACAATCTGGTTTGGCTCGGTTTCAATATACGGAGTTTTAGCTGCATAATGATTACCGGAGACAAAGTCAATATGATGCTTGAATACGGGAGAGGATTTATCCCCGGCTTTAAGGTCAGAAAGGAGCTTCTCATAAAGGTTTTGCATCATGGGCTTAACCGTTTCGTCAAGCACCTTTGAAATCTGCTCGGTTTTATATATCTGCTCGTAGTTAACTTTTTTTGCTTCCTTCATACCGAGGTAATGCTCGGAATCCATCATTATATAAGGCTTTCCGTAGCTGTGCTCGATTATGTTTACCTCAAGATTGTTTATTATCTCTGCATTGATAGTTCCTATTCCCGCATCGCCGAGAGAGGCATCGGACTCTATAAACTTTGCTCTTTTTGCATCCTGTCTGTCTTTTCCGAGGTATGCTATAATATCACATACTCTTACAACGCAGCCCTCGAGCGTGGACGGAATAATTTTTGAGATATTCTTTTCGTCGACGTAGCAGCTTTCAACCATTTTATCAAAAGCTTCGAAATCAGGCATAACTGACGGACGGTATTCGTGCATTTCAAATTCACCGTTGTGGGTAATTATACCGTCAAGCGTATCAAGCGTTATGTTGAGTGGAAAGATGCCGTCGAGAACTCTTACGCTGTGGACGTTGTGGTTAAAATATCTGCCTGTTTCCGCGTGAAAAACCTCACTGATATACCGCTCGCCCGCGTGGCCGAACGGAGTATGACCTATATCGTGACCTAGAGCAATCGCTTCTATAAGGTCAAGGTTTAGATTAAGAACAGAGCCTATAGAACGGGCTATTCTCGAAACAAGCTGAACGTGAAGCGCGCGCCTGGTTATATCGTCATTCTTATAAAATGAAAAAACCTGGGTTTTATCGGTATATCTGTTATAATACGGACTGTGCATAATTTTATCAACGTCGCGCACGTATGCCGGACGCCACACAGATTCACGGTCAAATGCGGGATTGCGCCTTACCGCATTTGCACTCTTAGCTGCAAAATTGGGACGTGTTCCCTTTTCTATATCTTCCCTTATTCTGTCAAGTATTTCGGGCGAAAGTTTTTCGTAATTTGGCATTTTATTCCCCTAAAGTATTTTTCACTATATATTATATTTAAAGTATAACATATAAATGAGAGAATTGTCAATAGTTGAGGTTTCGGAGAAAACAAAAAGACCTGCCGGGTTAGTGCAGGTCTTATGCATTATGCCATTTTGTTAAACTTAAGTGTGAACTCAGACTTTTTGTGTGCTGCATTGTTCTTATGAAGAATGCCGTGAGCAACTGCCTGGTCAACCTTCTTAACAGCAAGTCTATAAAGTTCGGAAGCTGCAGCCTTATCACCCGACTCAACAGCAGCATTGAACTTCTTTATAACGGTCTTGAGCTGGCTCTTAACCATCTGGTTCTGAAGTGCTTTTGCCTGGTTAACAAGGATACGCTTTTTAGCGGACTTAATATTAGCCATTTTAATCTCCTTTTTGATTTAAGGGGTGGTGCAATTATTGACTCACGGCTGAGAGGGTCCGAAAAATCAATATTTTACATCCTAAACCGCCATAATTATTTTCATACTCAATGATTGTATCACAATATTCCAAAAAAATCAAGTGTTTTTTTAAAAAAATAAAAATATTTTTTCGTTTTCTATTGACAAGCGGCAGTTTTTCTGTTATACTTGTAAAGTAATTTGCTTTACACATTATTTTTTGAACGAGGTGAGTAGTTATGTTTGAAAAAAATATGAAGCTCGCCTATCTTCTTGATTTTTACGGTGATGCTCTTGACGGGCGCACGTATAATATAATGCAGGCATATTACAACGATGACCTTTCCCTTTCCGAAATTGCTGACGGTGAAAGCATTTCAAGGCAGGGTGTTCGCCACATCATAAAAAAAGGCGAAGAGTATCTTACCTTTCTCGAAAGCAAGCTCGGGCTTGCGTCACATTACACCGAGCTTCAGCTCGCCATTGAAAAGCTTAACCGAGTGCGCGAAAATCTGAATTCAAGCGCCAACGCGCATGATTCCGACCGTTTGATTCTTGAGGTCATCGCCACAATACAGAATAAAGGAATTTGATATGTTTCAAAGTCTTACAGAAAAACTTTCAAATGCTTTTGCAAGATTCAGAAACAAAGGTAAACTCACCGAGGCTGACGTCAAGGACGGTATGCGCGAGGTCAAGCTTGCCCTGCTTGAAGCCGACGTTAACTTTAAGGTAGTCAAGGATTTTACAAAGGCAGTTACCGAAAGAGCTGTCGGTGCGCAGGTGCTTGAAAGTCTTTTGCCCGCACAGCAGATTATTAAAATAGTTAATGAAGAGCTTATAAAGCTTATGGGCTCTGAAACCTCAAAAATCAATATAAGTCCGAAGCCTCCTACGGTAATTATGATGACAGGTCTTCAGGGTGCGGGAAAAACCACCCACACCGGAAAGATTGCGAACTCCTTTAAGCAAAAGGGCAAAAATCCACTGCTCGTAGCCTGCGACGTTTACAGACCTGCTGCTATTGACCAGCTTAAAATCGTAGGTGAATCAATCGGTGTTCCAGTATTCTCGTTGGGAAATAAAATTTCCCCTGTCGAAATAGCAAAAGCCGGTGTTGAATACGCAAAGAAAAACGGTCACGATATGGTGTTTATAGACACCGCGGGTCGTTTGCACATTGACGAAGAGCTTATGGAAGAGCTTGCAAGGATTAAGGAACACACAAAACCCGAGGAAATCCTACTCGTTGTCGATGCAATGACAGGTCAGGATGCGGTAAACGTTGCTAAGAGCTTTGATGAGCTTCTTAATATAACAGGTGTCGTTCTCACTAAAATGGACGGTGACACCCGAGGCGGTGCCGCTCTTTCGGTAAGATACATTACCGGAAAGCCTATTAAATACGTCGGTACAGGCGAAAAGCTTGATGCAATAGAGCTTTTCCACCCCGACAGAATGGCGTCGAGAATACTTGGAATGGGCGACGTGCTTTCCCTGATTGAAAAAGCAGAGGCTGCGTTCGACGAGAAAAGCGCCAAGGAAATGGAAAGGAAATTCCGCGAGCAAACCTTTACTCTCGAGGATTTCCTCGCTCAGATGTACCAGATAAAGAAGATGGGCAACATAAACCAGCTTCTCGGTATGATTCCCGGAGTCAAGGCGGGAGCGCTTAAGGATGCTGAAATCGACGAGAAGCATATGGCTCGTATAGAAGCAATAATTCTTTCCATGACTAAAGGCGAGCGTTTGCGCCCCGAAACCATAAACGGCTCGCGCAGGAAAAGAATTGCAAAGGGCTCGGGCACTACCGTTGAGGACGTGAACAAGCTTCTCAAGCAATTTGAGCAAATGAAGAAAACCATGAAGCAGTTTTCAAATATGGGTAAACGCCGCGGATTCGGCGGAATGAAGCTTCCCTTTTAACCGTATATAATTAAAATTAATTATAATAAATTTTTCAAACATTTTTGGAGGACAAAAAAATGGCAGTTAAAATCAGACTTAAGAGACTTGGTGCAAAGAAGGCTCCCTTCTACCGCGTAGTTGTTGCAGATGAGAGATCTCCCCGCGACGGCAAGTTCATCGAGGAAATCGGTTACTACAACCCCCTTACCAATCCCGCTGACATCAAAATCAACGCAGAGAAGGCTACCAAGTGGCTTAACAACGGTGCACAGCCCACTGAGACCGTAAGAACTCTTCTTAAGAAGACCGAAATCATTAAGTAATTGTCAAAAAATCGGAAGGATGTTTCCGCAATGCTCGGAAACAGGTAACGCAAAATGGATCTGAAGCAAATACTTACAGACATCGCGCGTGCTATCGTTGATACTCCCGATGCCGTATGCGTTGAAGAAAACGTAAACGGTGACGACGTTGAGCTTATTCTTACCGTTGCTGAGGACGATACCGGTATGGTTATCGGTCGTCACGGAAAAATAGCAAAAGCGATCAGGCAAATAATGAAAGCCGCAGCGAATACGTGCGGAAAGCACGTCACTGTTGAAATTAAATAATTTCAGTCCTCGGGTATTTATGCCCGAGGATACTTTTTTGTAAAAAACCAACAATTTTTTTCTTCTCTCTATATATGTTTTAACTATTGAAATTCTCTTAAAAAATCAAAAAAGATATCTTCACAAAATAAGGAAAAAGATTTTATGAAAAAATATATTATGTCACTCGACCAAGGAACAACAAGTTCCCGATGCATTCTGTTTGACAAATCCGGAAATATCTGCAGTATAGCGCAAAGGGAATTCGAGCAGCTCTTCCCTCATGACGGCTGGGTTGAGCACAACCCTATGACGATATGGTCAACACAAGTCGGTGTTTGCGCAGAGGCGATATCAAAAATCGGTGCAAGCTGGGATGAAATATACGGAATCGGAATAACCAACCAAAGAGAAACGACTATCGTATGGGATAGAAAAACCGGTGCTCCCGTATACAACGCGATAGTCTGGCAGTGTCGCAGAACTGCAAATTTTTGCCGTGAGCTTTCCGAAGATGGCTACGAAAAGCTTATAAAAGAAAAAACGGGACTGATAATAGACCCTTATTTTTCAGCCACCAAAATCAAATGGATACTCGATAACGTAGAAGGTGCGCGCGAGCGCGCTGACAAAGGCGAGCTTTGCTTCGGAACTGTAGACTCCTGGCTTATTTGGAATCTCACGGGCGGCAAGGTGCACGCGACCGACTATAGCAACGCATCAAGGACTATGCTCTTTAATATAAAAACTCTTGAATGGGACAACGAGCTTCTTAAGCTTTTTAATATTCCGGAGAGTATTTTGCCAACTGTTCTCCCATCTTCATCTCTTTTCGGTTACACCGACCCAAAAATTCTCGGTGCAGAAGTTGCAATAGGCGGAGTTGCGGGAGACCAGCAGGCTGCGCTTTTCGGTCAGTGCTGCTTTAATAAGGGTGATATAAAAAACACGTACGGAACGGGCGCATTCGCTCTTATGAATACAGGAGATTCTCCGTACATAACAGAAGACGGTTTGCTTACCACAATTGCGTGGGGGCTGGACGGTAAGGTCACGTACGCCCTTGAAGGCTCGGTTTTCACCTGCGGCGCGGCAATACAATGGTTAAGAGACGGACTTAAGCTTATAGAATCTGCAGCTGACAGCGAATACTACGCATCAAAGGTTAAAGATTCGGGCGGTGTAGTTGTAGTTCCCGCTTTTCAGGGACTTGGCGCGCCCTATTGGGACCCCTATGCAAGAGGTGTGATAATAGGAATAACCCGAGGCACTACAAAAAATCATATAATAAGAGCAACTCTCGAATCTATTGCATATCAGGTATCCGACCTCATTGAGCTCATGGAAAGCTCAACAAAAATCAAGATAAATGAATTAAAGGTTGACGGCGGCGCAAGTGCAAACAATCTTATGCTCGCATTCGAGTCCGATATACTCGGAATAGAAATTGAGCGTCCGTCCTGCATTGAAACGACAGCACTGGGCGCAGCGTATCTTTGCGGACTTGCCCTCGGTGTCTACAAATCTCCGAGCGAAATATCCGGAATAAGAGCAGTAGACAGAAAGTTTTCACCTACGAAGGACAGCGAGTGGCGTTCCTCTCACCTCAAGGAATGGAAGAAAGCGACAAAACGCAGTCTTGCGTGGAAGGAGTAATATCAATTCCCGAAAATCCCTGCAAAGCTTAGGTTTTGCGGGGATTCATTATATAAAATATATTTACTTTATGTATTGACAAATACGAAAAAAAGTGATACAATATTACTGTTGCTGGTGTGGCTCAGTTGGTAGAGCAGTTGATTCGTAATCAACAGGTCACCGGTTCAAGTCCGGTCACCAGCTCCAAAACTCAGAGAACCGCAAGGTTCTCTTTTTTTAACCTTGCAAAAGGAGATAATCCATGAACTTATGTAATCTCTCGGTCATAAAAAGCCTTATGAATGAAGCCGGCATAACCTTTCGTAAGGATTACGGTCAAAATTTCCTTATAAACAAAATTATACCCGAGGATATTGCAGATAATTGCACTGATACCGAGGACAGCTTAATAATAGAAATCGGCCCCGGTATCGGCTGTCTTACTGCCGAGCTTGCAGAAAGATACAGACGGGTTGTTGCAATCGAAATAGACAAGGGATTGATTCCTATTCTTGACAAAACTCTCGCAGAATACGACAACGTCACAGTAATAAACGCGGACGTAATGAAAACTGATATTGCCGACCTCGTAGAGAAACATTCTGACGGTATGCCTGTTTCGGTTTGTGCAAATCTTCCCTACTACATAACCACTCCCATTCTCATGTATCTACTCGAATCAGGCGTTAAATTTTCAACGATTACCGTTATGGTGCAAAACGAGGTAGCGGCAAGACTCGCAGCAAAGCCCGGAAGCTCCGACTACGGTGCTATAACCGCAATACTCGGCTATTACGGAACGGTAAAGAAATTATTTAAAGTTCCGGCAGGTTGCTTTATCCCTGCGCCCAAGGTTGACAGCGCCGTCGTGCGCATCGACCTCTATAAAGAACCGTTATATAATCCAAAGGACGAAAAGCTTTTCAGAAACCTTATAAAAGCGGCATTCGAGATGCGCAGAAAGACTCTCGTAAATGCGATTAGCGCAAAAATGCCTCATATAGACAAAGACGTTTTGACAAAAGCTATAATATCAATAGGACACCCTGAAAGCGTAAGAGGCGAACGACTCAGCACAGAGGATTTTGTAAAGCTCGCTGACCTATTAACATGAAAACACGATTAGGAGGTAGCATATGAAGGAAAACAACAAAAGCTCATTTCCCCTTTGGACCTACATAGTCAAGGGCGCTGTAATGGGAATTTTCGCCCTTGTGATAAAGCTCATTTCCTCATTTTCCTCCATTGCGGTTTATTCGCAGGACGGTATAGTAGTAGACCTCCCCGATTTCGCAGCAGATATAGCAATCTTCGTTGCTTCACTCATTATATATAATTCGGTATTTAACCTATTCTTTTCCTTTGACAAATCTGCCGCTAAAGAATATTTTAATTCCGAAGCAAGCCTTGGCGAAAAATCCGAATTCAAACGAACCTTTTTCTGCAAATCCTTTTTAGCGGAAGCCATACCCGCGCTTCTCATACTCTCAATCGCGAGTGCGTGCGGTGCATCCTGGGAGATTTTCGGAATGTTTCATACCGCTGACGGAAAAAGCCCGTATTCCGACGGACTTCTTCCCTTTTTGGCAACCGCAGCTCTCGTCTTTCTTATTTTGGCGTATGAACGATACGAAGCTGTACGTTACTTCAAAATTTTAAAGAAGCAATCAGCGCTTGAAGAGCTTGAGAGTAAATCAAAAATCATTCTCAGGATAATGCTCATTTTTGCATATCCACTAGTTCTCCCCTATTTGCCGCTCATCGCATATCTTTTCATAAGCTCGGCAAATATTATAACGGCTCTTCTTGCGGCCCCTGTGCTCATACTGAGCATACTTGCTATTATTGCCGCTATTATCGGAATAAGGCTGCTTATTTCGATAAAAAACAGACGTACGTTTTTCAAGAAGCTGAATACGCTTGTACGACAGAATTCCTTTACACTTTCCGAAATTCAAAACCCATATGCTTCTCTGTTTTCAAGAAAGAAAAACTGCACTTTTACTGTAAAAACCAAAAAAGGCAGCTTTGACTGCCTTGTGATTGGAAATCTAAACTCATCCGTGCCAATCTGCTTTACTTCGAATAGCGAAGGATACTACAGATACAGACTCGGTACAGCAAAGCATAACGTGACTATGCAAAAGCACTTTGAGTATACAGCACCCGGTGAAAACAGAAAGATAATGATAATAAATCCCACACCTAAATATGCTTATATTTGTGACCCGGAATGTAAAAAGGAAAAGCGCCTTTACAACTCCGATAAGCTTTGGAATTTCGTTGTATACGAAGCAGAAGCGTTTTTAGGCGCACTTGACCGAGGCTCGCTCGGCAGATCTACATCGGTGGGCGAAGAAACCGTAGACGTATCCGTTCCGTTAAGGCTTATGTAGGGGCTGTCTCATTAAAAATTCAATATGAGGAAAACCGTAGGTTTTCGACCATGATTTTCTCAAATTTACGCTTATTATCAAAGGGGTACTGTGTTTTTCACAATACCCCTTGTTTTTTATTCGGTTGTGCCTAAATGCGACAGCCCCTAGCCTTAACGGAATTTTAATTTGTACATAATACGCCTTATAATCTCAAAAGGAATCACAGTTGATGCTATAAGAATAACGCGAATAACCTCAACGAAGGATAGAGGTACTGTGCGAAATACAGTGCCGCCGAAATAAATCATAATAATCTGAATTACAGAAATAAACAGCATTATGAAAATGAACGGTTTGTTTTTGGTTATTCCCGAAAAAATCGACATGCGCTCGCATCTTGCGCCAAAGCAATTAAAGATTCCCGAAAAGATAAACAGCACGTAGAAAGCAGTCATAAAACAAATATTCCCCTCTGATGCGCGGAACATACTGCGAAAGAAATCAAGCCTTAGAAACGCTATACAAAGAAACAGTGTATAAGCGCCCGTGAATGCAATTTGATGAAGCATTTCTTTTGAGAGTATTGTTTCAGCGCGGCTTTTCGGCTTTTCCTTCATATAGTATTCATGTGCGGCTTCGCCCGAAAAAGCCAATCCGCCGAGGGTGTCCATAATGATATTTACCCAGAGCATTTGAATGATAGTTATCGGGCTGTCGATGCCGAGAAACTGTCCAACCAGCGAAACTCCGCAAGCTGTCAGATTCATAATCAACTGAAACGTTATGAATTTTCTTATCGATTTAAATATAGTTCTGCCGTAAAGTATCGTCCTGTTTATTGAAAAAAAGCTATTGTCAACAAGAATTATATCGCCCGCGCCCTTTGCAATATCGGCACCGTTACCCATTGCAAATCCTACGTCGGCAAGCTTTAAAGACGGAGCGTCGTTGACCCCGTCGCCTGTCATACCGACGACCAGCTCCGCTTCTTGCGAAAGCCTTACGAGCCGTGTCTTATCCTGTGGCAAAGCTCTCGCAAGTACTCTTATGCGCCCGAGAATTTCTTTAACCTCGCTGTCACTCATTTTGCCAAGCTCGCTCGATGTTATAACAAGCTCCTCGCCCGAGCCCGTCATTATTCCGCACTCTCTGGCTATGGCAGTTGCGGTTTCCTTTCCGTCTCCCGTCATCATTACTACCTGAACACCGGCACTTTTTACACCTGCAACCGACTCCTTTACGCCTCTGCGGATTTTATCCTTTAGAACAGCAAGAGCTATAAATATTATTCTTTTCTCACAGGGCGCTCGCATAGCGATAGCAATTACTCGGTTACCCTCTTTTGCAGCATCAAAATAGGCATGCTCTATTTCTTTTCTGTCAAAATCTATGACCTTTCCATCTCTGTCTAAAGCAGCTTCGGAATGGGAAATCAAGAGTTCAGGTGCGCCTTTTATCAATACAGTGCCGTCGTCAAGAAGTATTGCGGAATACTTTTTTTCACTTGTAAAAGGTATTTTTTCTATGACGTTTATTTTTTCCGCTGTCTCGTTTTTGAAAAAATCAGCAAGCGCTCTGTCGGTTCCGTTGCCTCCGATTATAGCTCCTTGGGTTACCGAGGTATCTGTGTTGTATTTCGCATTTAAAGTCAACCATCTGTAGTAACTGTTGCTTTTTTTAAGAGAAGATATACTCTTGTAGCTTCCCGCTGCGGTGAAAAAGAAGTCGCATTCAGGCTTTCCCGAGGTGAGCGTTCCTGTTTTATCTGTAAAGAGTATATTCATAGACCCTGCGGTTTCTATTCCTACAAGCTTCTTGACGAGGACTCCGTCACGAAGCATTTTTTTCATATTTGCAGATAATACCACCGTTATCATCATGGGAAGACCCTCGGGCGCGGCAACCACAACGACCGTTATCATAAGCGTCAGTGCATGTATAAGTGCAGAAAACAGAAACGGAAGGTCCTTAAACGATGCAATAATCCTTGATGCCACAAAGCCGTTGTCGGCAACAAACGTGTTAAACAAATAGGTCAGCGCAACCACAGCAGCCATAACGTAACCTATTTTGCTTATCTGTGAGGCGAACTTGGCAAGACGTACCTTTAAAGGACTTTCTCGCGTTTCGGTTTGAACGTCTCTTGCAACCATTCCGTAATAGGTGGTAACTCCTACCCTTCCGACTTTCATAACAGCTTCACCGCTTACAATCACACTGCCGCGGAACACCGTTCCCTTGTTTGATAGGTCCCAATCATTTCCGCTGTCACACTTAATTTTCGTCACGTCACGGCTCTCACCGTTAAGCGCAGATTGGTCGACCTTGATGCTGCCCGAAAGGATAAAACCGTCTGCCTGTATTTTTTCTCCTGCCGAGAGGTAAAGAATATCGCCTACCACAATTTCGGATATTGGTATTTCGCATATCTCTCCATCTCGCAAAACACGCGCCACAGCACCGTTGCCGTCCGCCTGCATTTTCAGAAATGCGCGTTCGCTTCCGCACTCGGACGCAGTGGAAACAGTAGTTGCAATGAGAATCGCGCATACTATGCCACCGACTTCAAAAAAATTGCAGTGCCCAAGTGTAAATATTACCTCTGCGAGAAGCGCAAATATCAGAACCTTGATTATCGGGTCATTAAGATTCTCAAGAAATTTTCTGAAGAATCCCTTTGTCTTTTCCTTTGTAAGTGAATTGTCACCGTATTTATCCCGTGAATTTAAAACCTCTTCTTTACTCAAACCAAGTCTTTCTTTTTTCATATTAATCTTTGTCCTTTAAATCTTACTAGTAATATATATGACAAAGAACATAAGTAAAAGACCACCGACAGCGAATTTGTCTGTCAGCGGTCTTTTTAAAAAGGTACCCGCGAGGCCGTGTAAGGCAATGTTTAACCCTGTATATACAGGTGGGTGCTCTCTCTGTTACTTTGCGCTTCCAACGTCCGTTTAGGGAGGGTCAAAGACAGCTCCCGACGGGAGGCCTGCATCCCGATAACAGAAGTCCAAGCTCCCCGGCAAAGTGTGTAGGTCCAAATATCACAATATCACGCACCGCGCAGGAGGAATGGTTTAAATTAGTTTGCATCGTAGTCTATTTCGCTAAAGAAAAGGTCGTTGAAATAGTCCTCAACCTTCTCGAATTCGTCATCATCGTCAACGCTCTCAAGAATTATATCGTCGCCATCCTCAAACACCTTAAGGATAACGTACTCCTCACTCTCCTCGTCAGCAGGCTCAAGCGCAAAATAAAGCTGGTCATCAATTTCTGCTCTTGCAATAAGTGCAAAATCCTTTTCCTCGCCAGTTTCCTCGTCGGTAAGAGTGAAAACAGGAGCTTCCTCAAGCTCTTCAAAATTCTTGTTTTCGATATTGTCGCTCATATTTAGTCTCCATTCATATTACTATATTATTGATTATATTTTATTACAGAAATGCCGTAATGTCAAGTGGTAATTACAGTAAATCAACCAAAATAGTGTTGCTTACGTAAAAACCCTTTTCCGTAAGGGCTATGCGGTCGCCGCAGGCGCTCATATAACCGTTTTCAATATACTTCTCTATTTTTTCTTTTCTCTCAGACATAAAATCGGTTCCGAAGAGCCTTTTATATTCGCTGATAGATATTCCGTCAGCCGTTCGCAATCCAAGCATAACGTATTCAAACGCAAGGTCAGAGAGCGACGTTTTTTTCACTGTACTATATTGTTTCAAATCCAAAGAAATATATTCCGAAATATCGGACGGATTTCCGTATCTTCTCCTCTCAAAAAAGGAATACGCTGAAACACCGACACCTATAAAATCCGCTGTCTTCCAATATTTCATATTATGGCGGGACTCGCACCCGGGCTTTGCGTAATTTGAAATTTCATAGTGAGAATATCCGGCTTTCCTAAAAAGGTCAGCGGCAAGATAATACATATCGCACTCGTCGTCCTCGCTTGGAAAGCTAAGGTTATCTTTATTCTTCCAGAACTGAGTATTCTCTTCAAGTATCAGACCGTAGACCGATACGTGATTGGGATTAAGAGACAGAATTTTATTAATAGTTTCCTTGAAGCTTTCCTTCGTCTGCTCTGGAATGCCGTACATAATATCTACGGAAACATTATTTATACCGGATGAGAGGACAGTGTCGTATGCCTCAACAAACTCATCAAAATCATGAATTCTGCCAAGCATTTTCAGCTCGTTTTCGTGAATTGACTGAATTCCGATACTTACTCGATTAACACCGCGAGAGACGTACGCGGAGAGCTTCTCAGCACTTACCGTTTTCGGATTTACCTCTACGGTAAACTCTGCGTTTTCTGAAATTTCAAACACCTCGCCTATGGCATCACATATTTTGAAGAACTCAAAGGGTGTGAGAAGCGAAGGTGTGCCACCCCCGAAGAACACCGTATCAACGGGTATTTTCTCTTCTCTTTTATATCCCAAAATTTCTTTTGTTAATCGGGATATGTAGGCATCTCTTATTTTATTTTCAAGATTCGGATAAGAGCAAAAATCACAGTAGTTGCATTTTTTTTTGCAAAAAGGAATATGCACGTACAGGCCTATCGGCTTAGCTTTCATCATCAAGCCTCAATACCGCCATAAACGCCTCGGGGGTCACCTCGACGCTTCCGAGCTTGCGCATCTTCTTTTTACCTTCCTTCTGCTTTTCAAGAAGCTTCTTCTTTCTCGTGATATCACCGCCGTAGCACTTTGCGAGCACGTCCTTACGCATTGCCTTAACCGTTTCACGAGCGATTATTTTTGAGCCTATAGTTGCCTGGATAGGTATTTCGAAGAGCTGACGCGGAATGTTTTCCTTGAGCTTTTCGGCAATCTTTCTTGCCCTCGTATACGCTCTGTCCTCAAAGACAATAAATGAAAGCGCGTCTACGACTTCACCGTTAAGCATAAAATCAAGTTTTACAAGCTTGGATTCCTTATACCCCTTAAGGTCGTAATCAAGTGAAGCATACCCTTTTGTTCTGCTTTTCAAGGCATCGAAGAAATCGTATATAATCTCGTTAAGCGGAAGCTCGTAATGAAGCTCCGCGCGCTCGGTATCAAGATATTTCATATCAATAAATACACCGCGCCTGTCCTGACACAAATCCATTATTCCGCCGATATAATCTGTCGGAGTAATAATAGTTGCGTTCATTATCGGCTCATACGAGCAATCTATTTCGTCTGCCGTAGGAAATTTTGAGGGGTTATCTATAAGTATTGTTTCGCCGCCTCGCAAATCGACCTTATATATAACCGACGGTGCTGTGGTTATGAGGTCAAGATTGAATTCGCGCTCAAGACGCTCCTCAATAATCTCCATATGAAGCAATCCGAGGAATCCGCAGCGGAATCCAAATCCGAGAGCAATAGATGTTTCGGGCTCAAAAACGAGAGATGCGTCGTTAAGACGAAGCTTTTCGAGAGCATCGCGCAAATCACCGTATCTTGCTCCATCTGCGGGATATATACCCGAATAAACCATCGGGTGAACGTCACGGAATCCCGGAAGCGGCTCGTCGGCACCGCCCTCTGCAAGAGTTACGGTGTCACCGACACGGGTATCACCCACTGTCTTTATAGATGCGGTTATATATCCAACCTCACCCGCTGATAATGAGTCGCACTTTTGAAGTCCGAAGGGCTGCATAGTGCCAACCTCAACGACCTCAAACACAGTGCCTGCCGCCATAAGCTTGATTTTGTCGCCCGCTCTTACCGTTCCGTCAAAGACTCTTATATAAACTACTACTCCAAGATATGAATCGTAATGAGAATCAAATATAAGAGCCTTAAGAGGCTTGCCTGCATCTCCGCTCGGAGCAGGTATATGAGATACTATCTTCTCAAGAACGTCCTCAATGTTTATTCCGTTTTTAGCCGATATAGCAGGAGAATCGTCAGCTGGAATTCCTATTATATCCTCTATTTCACGCTTTGTCCCCTCAACGTCAGAGCTTGCCAAATCAATTTTGTTTATAACCGGCAAAATCTCAAGGTCGTTATCTATTGCAAGATATGCGTTAGCAAGAGTCTGCGCCTCAACACCCTGTGTCGAATCAACAACGAGAAGCGCACCCTCGCAAGCCTTTAGAGAACGCGAAACCTCATATCCGAAGTCAACGTGACCGGGAGTATCTATAAGATTAAAATCGTAGTCCTCACCGTTTTGCGCTCTGTAATGCAGCTTTACGGCTCTTGCCTTTATCGTTATTCCGCGCTCACGCTCAAGATCCATGTTGTCGAGGATTTGCTCCTCCATATCCCTTGTTGCAACAGTACTCGTTTTCTCAAGAAGTCTATCAGCAAGAGTTGATTTTCCGTGGTCGATATGAGCAATTATGGAAAAATTTCTGATGTGTTTTTGTTTGTCGTTCACTTTTTTTATTCCTTGCCTTTTAAATTCAGCTTTCCATTATACGTTTTGCATCCTGCTCATAAAGAACGGTCTTTCTCTTTATGTCTTCTCTGTCCTTTCCGTGAAGCAGAATATAGATTTTGATTTTAGGTTCGGTGCCGGAGGGACGAATTATTATCTTATCGTCACTGTCGAGAGTGTAGTAAAGAACGTCAGAGGTCGGCTGACCTGTCGGCTCGGTATCGCCCGTCGCAACGTCAAGAACCGTGCCCGTTTTATAGTCGCCTATCTTTGCTACCTTATATCCACCGATTGAATCAGGCGGATTGTTTCTGAGATTTGACATTATATTGCGCCTTTTTGCAATTCCGTCAAGGCCTTCCATATAAAAATCAAGTGTGCGTTCTCCGTAAAATCCGTAGGTTTCGTACAGCTTTTCAAGAGCATCGGAAAGTGTCATTCCGAGCTTTTTGTAGAATGCTGTCATCTCGAGTATCATCATCGAAGCGCCAACGGCATCCTTGTCCCTTGCGTAAGTTCCGAAAAGGTATCCGTAGCTCTCTTCAAAGCCGATAAGAAATGCATTTCCCGTCGACACGCCCTCGTAATTTTTAATGACCTCTCCTATATATTTGAAGCCGGTGAGAACGTCGTGAAGCTTGA
Organism: Eubacteriales bacterium; assembly: GCA_045613205.1. Classification (GTDB taxonomy): domain Bacteria; phylum Bacillota; class Clostridia; order Oscillospirales; family CAG-272; genus UBA1740. The sequence continues at coordinate 47,621 of JAZLAO010000037.1, forward strand.
CATTATTATCCTTCGCTATTTTGTAAGCCATATCTGTAGAAACGATGCTTTTTACAGAGTAAGCATCCTCGGGAAGCTTTCCTACAGCTCTTCTCTGGCGGATTACATAGTCAAGAAGCAATGCTCCCATCTGATTTCCCGTAACAGTAACGAAGCTGCCGTCTTTGGTGCGGGTCATAACTCCGACTCTGTCGGAATCGGGGTCGGTTGCTATTACGATGTCAGAGCCAACCTTGTTCGCAAGCTCTATACCCTTCTTGAAAACCTCGGGATATTCGGGATTCGGTTTTTCAACCGTCGGGAAATTTCCGTCCGGTATCATTTGTTCCTCTACCGCATAAAAATGCTTAAGACCAACCCGCCTAAAAACCTCAGGAACAAGCTTATATCCTGCTCCGTGTATAGGGGTATACACAACATTCAAGTCATCCGAAACCTCTTTTACTGTATCAGGGTGTATAGAGGTCGAAAGCACGGCTTCTATATACTTTTCATCGAAGCTTTCGTCAAGAACGGTTATCATTCCTGATTTGATGCCGTCATCAAAATCTAAAATTCCGTCAGTATCAAAAACGTCGAATTTTGACATAGCATCGGAAACAATTGCAGCTTGTGCGGGGCTTATTTGAGCACCGTCCTCCCAATAAGCTTTATAGCCGTTATATTCCTTTGGATTATGCGAGGCGGTAATATTTATTCCTGCCATACAGGAAAGCTCGCGCACTGCGTATGAAAGCTCAGGAGTAGGTCTTATTCCGTCAAATATATATACGTGTATTCCCGCGCCTGCAAGCACGCGTGCAGAGATGCGCGCAAATCGCTCGGAATTATTGCGGGAATCATATGCAATAACGGCTCCGCGGCTCTCACCGCTGTATTTTTTTATCAAATGAGCTATTCCGCGGGTTGCCTGAGCTACGGTGAAACGGTTCATGCAACCGATTCCCATATACATACCCGAGCGCAATCCGGCAGTACCGAATGTCATCGCTTCGGAAAATCTCAATTCTTTTAAATCCTCGTTATCGCGAATAGATATAAGCTCTTCTTTCTCGCTTTTTTCAAGCCCATCAAAATTTAACCATCTTTCAAATTCTTGGCTATAATTCATTCAATAAACCTCTCTTATTTTACTTTGTTACGAGAGCCTCCTCGAGCGCTCTTGCAAGCTGGTCGGGACAAGAAGTGCTTTTGAATCCGCACTTTATGCCTTTCAGCCTCGAAATTACCTCTTCCACCGTCATTCCCTTAACCAGAGCCGATACGCCCATAGTATTACCGGAGCAGCCCGAAACGAACTTACAATCAACTATAACATCATCCTCGACGTCAATTATAATCTTTCTTGAGCAGGTGCCCTTTGTTGAATATTCAATATGCTTAGTCATAAAGATTTTCGTCCTTTTTATTCAAGATTTTTATAAAGTCCTATAGGAGCATATGCTCCGGAAAACAGAGTAAGATAGATTAATAACAGAGTAAAATCCTTGCCCTCATCACGAAAAACTATAGAATAATACTGTGCGCTGCCGTCCTCTGTTTCAAAAGAAATGGTGTTTATTCTGTAAAGCGAAATGCCGAATGCTTCTGCCGCACAGAGCAATTCAGATAAAGAAATTGAAGAGTCAACACGAAGTCTTATTTCAAGATACCTGTCATCGTCCTCTTTTACGTCCGGCACGAAAAAATGCTTTGACACCAGAGCATATTTCATATCCGCAAGACCTTCAAATCCAAAAACCGGAGTTACCGAATTGATTTTCAAATCCTCCTTGAAAAGAAGCTCGGCAACAGACGCAAGCCGTGCGCCCCCCTTTTCCTCAAGAGGAAGAAGCGCATATTCGGATTCGCCCTTAGAGACAGCCCTTGCTGCTTCAGAAAGACTGAGTGAATACTTAACCCTCGGGTCTTTAAATTCCTCTGAAAAAACCTCGTAAGCTTCATCTGCCAGTGAATTCCTCACGTAAGTGAAGGTTTCGGCACCCGATGCCGTAGGCAAAAAATCCTTCTCTGTTATTAGTATTCCCTTTTCGCCAATCATATCCCTGAATAGCTCAGTGAAAACAATTTTATCGTATCTGCAGTTTGATTTTAGGTATTCGGAGAGTCGCTCGTAATTCTCCTTCAAAGAATTTTTATGAACCTTTACATCAGGTGTAAAAAATGCTTCCGAAATAACAGAAAGAACCTCGTAAATACCGTATCCCTCACGAAGCATCGCAGCAGCCATAGATGCAGCTTCTCGAGCGGGATAGGCGAATTCGCATATTCTTTGCTCTGCTGCTGACGATTGTCCGAGAGAAATCTTTTCAATATTTTCGGCAGTTATAGCGTTAAAAGTAAAAAGACCGTCGTTATTCATAACTACCTCCCTACACCCTAAGGCGAAATCATATTACAATATATTATACTATATATTTAAAAAGAATACAATACAGCAAATGAAAATCTTATCATTTTTTTAATTACGTATTGATTTTTTGCAAATTATATGCTATAATATCACTCGTGGTTGACACAACTGTATGCCGGTATGGTGGAATTGGCAGACGCGTCGGACTCAAAATCCGAAGGTAGCAATACCGTGTCGGTTCGACCCCGACTACCGGCACCAGAAAAAGAGAGCAAGTTTTCGCTTGCTCTCTTTTTTTCTTTTAAAAATGTATTCTGCTCTGTATTTTTACTGCAATTTTACTTTTTTTGCAAACTCCAACAGTTCAAGAAAGCTTCCGGACGGATATACGGATATATCTTGATTGTCTTTATTTATGAGGCAATCGGTGATAAGAAAAACCTTCATTCCGAGCTTTTCTGCAATCATATCTTCACCTACGTCATTTCCAACCATAAGAACCTCCTCGGCACTTAGTTGAAGTTTTTTTAAAATATGCTCGTAATAATGAAGATTCGGTTTGCAGAAGTTAGAGTTTTCATAAGTCGTGTAAAACTCGAAATCAGAAACGTCGAGCCCCGCCCAACGAACACGCTTCTCGGTTGCAATACTCGGGAACAGCGGATTCGTTCCAAGAGCTACCCGAAAACCCATTTTCTTTATTTCGGCAACTGCTTTTGCAGCTTCAGGGTTGTATCCGCACGACGCGCTTACTTTGTCAAAATCCTCGCAATAGTACTCTTCGAAAAAAGGCTCGTCTTTCCTTACGTCTTCCCCGAATATCTCGGAAAACTTATCCCAGAACACCTCTTCGTTAGTCTTACTGCCGTCGTTTTTTACCATGGCCTGCGAGCCGAGCCAGATTGCGCCTATCAGCTTTTCCGAATCATATCCGTGCGGGGCAAGCCTTTTTGCAAGCCCACCAAAATAAGCTTTCATAAACAGATTCTGATCCATCGGCAAAAGTGTTCCGTCAAGATCGAAAACCACAGCTTTAATTTTCATAATTTTATTCTGCGGTGAAGATATAGGGATATATCTCCTGTCCTCCATCTATAAAGTAAACCTCTGCTGACGGATGATTTTCCGTAATATAGCGCTCAATTTCTCGGCGTTCTTCCTCGCTTGAATCTATACCGCAGAATGCCGTAATCATGAATTTATCAGGCATATCAAGAAGCATGGTTGCAAGCTTACAAGCCGCCGCCTTTCTGTCGGGGTCGGCAAGAACTATCTCTTTATCCATAATTGCAATTGTGTCACCGTTATTAATATGAACACCGTTCATATCCGCATCGCGAATAGAGGGCGAGATGCTTGCACAGGTGACTCTCGACATTGCAGCCTCCATATCGGCAACAACGGCATCAACGCTTGGATTTTCAAAATCAAGAGATGATAGCGCAACGTATCCCGTACCGAGATTCTTGCTTGGAATTACATAAATCTTCGCTTTCTCATAAAGCTCCGATGCTTGCTGTGCTGCCATGAAGATATTTCCGTTATTCGGGAAGACGAAAATACTTTCGGCATTGATTTTCTCAAATGCCTCAAGAAAATCCTGAGTTGAAGGGTTATGAGTCTGCCCACCTGTAACGGTAACATCTGCACCGAGGTCGCGGAAGAGATTTTCTATTCCCTCTCCGTTACATACGGTGACCACACCGTATTTTTTCTTTTCGGTGACAGTCTTAATTTCTTCCGTTTCATTTTTCTTCTCTTCGGCATCAAGAGTATCGGAATGCTGAAGCGACATATTTTCAATTTTAACGCTTATAAACTCACCGTAACGTCTCGCATATTCAAGAGCCTTCTCGGGTACGAGCGTATGTACGTGTACCTTTACGATGCTATCGGTTTTGAAGGCTACTATCGAATCTCCTATGCTTACTAAGAACTCCTTGAGTGCATCAACGTCAAACTCGTCTATATTACACTTGGAGGTCTGAAGCTGAAGCAAGAATTCAGTGCAATAACCGAAGGTCATGACACTGTCGGGTCCGAAGCTATGCTTTGCAGGGACTTCAGATTCCTTTCCTTTTAACTCCGTGTGATGAGTGTCCTTAGTATGCTCTTTTCCGTTTAAAACACGGTTGAATCCGTCGATAATGTGGAAAAGTCCTGCAGCACCGCTGTCAACCACACCGGCCTCTTTGAGAACTGTAAGGATTTCGGGTGTTCTTTCAACAGAACGGTTCATTTCTGCGGACAAATCAGCAAACAAGGAACGGATAGTACTCCTCGGGGTAATTCTTGAAACCGCATATTCTACAGCCTCTCTCGCAACTGTAAGTATGGTTCCCTCTGTGGGAGTCATTACCGATGAATATGCCTGCTGTACTCCCAGCTCAAGCGCGCGTCCAAGTGTTTCGGGGTCTGCTTTAGAGACAGATTCAAGTCCCTTTGCCGTTCCTGCAAAAAACTGGGAAAGTATTACACCGGAATTACCTCTTGCACCAAGAAGCATTCCGTGGGAAAGCGACTGGATTACCTTACCGATATTGTCAGATTTCACGCCCTCCATTTCGGAAATTCCGCTTTCAATAGTCATGTGCATATTGTCACCGGTATCTCCGTCGGGAACGGGAAATACGTTTAATCTGTTTACTTCGTCGGCATTGGAGCTGAGCTCCTCCGCACCGCCGAATGCCATCTTTTTGAAGAGCAAACCGCCAAGATACTTTATATTGCCGATTCCCTTCTTTTTCTTCTTTTTAGGGGCGGCCTTTTTCTTTTCGGCTTTCTTTTCGGTGCTTTCAGAAGCTTTAACTTCCGTCTTTTGACTTGCCTTTTGGGAAGCTTTTTCTTTTTTTGTTTTTTCGGTCTTTGTCTTTTTTGGCTTCTCTGATTTTACTTCTTTTTCAGCTTTGGCTTTCTTTGACTTTTCAGCCTTTGAGCTCTTTGAATCTTCTGCAATTTTTGCAGTATTTATCTCTTTATTATCAGTCATATCAACCTCTGAAAATGTATTATCTTTCTTTGCCCACAAAGAACAATGCGAGAGTTCCGGGTCCGGAATGTGCTCCTATGACGGGACCGACATCGGTTACAAGCTCAACAGCCGCTCCGCACTTATCACGAAGAAGCGATGCGAGTTCATCAACATCTTTCTGACAGTCCGCATGGGAAATATACACCTTACCGTTTTCCTTATCAAGTGCAAACTCCGCATATTTTTCAGCCATTGTAGCCACTGCGCTTCTTCTGCCGCGCACCTTCATTACGTTAACAAGGTGACCCTCATTATCAACATGAAGCACGGGCTTTATGCCTATTACGTTTCCAAAGAATGCTGCAGCCGCGCTTATACGTCCGCCCCTTTTAAGATAAACGAGGTCATCCACGGTGAACCAGTGACAAAGGTTAAGATGTATATTGCGTACAAATTCCTCCGCCTCATCTATTGTTGCGCCCTCATTCTTTTTGTCAACAACAAGACGAACGAGAAGTCCCTCTCCCGCGGAAGCCGCAAGAGTATCTACAGCAACGACCTTTGCATCCTTATAAATTTTATTGAGCTCTTCTGCAGCAATACGCGCGGAATTATACGTAGTACTGAGACCCGAAGAAAAGCCGATATAAAGAACGTCCTTTCCCTCTTTTAGAATTTCCTCGAACGCAGAAAGAAACATCTGGGAATTAACCGCTGCTGTTTTTGCTACCTGCCCTTCACGCATTCTGTCGTAAAAGGTTTTAGTATCCATATCATAATTTGAATACTCTACGTTATCCGAATCAAATCTGAACGTAAGCGGAAGGGATTTTACACCCCAATCCGAAAGAATTTCCGGCTTTATATCACACGCAGAGTCGGTAAAAATTACATAATCTCTCATAAATATATTCTCCATAAATTATATTTAGTATTCATCTGCTATTTTCTTAAGGTTTTCGTTTATAGTGTTCAGGCTTAAATACATTGCATCTCTGTCTTCAACGGTAAGTCCGTCGCTTGCACTTTTTATTATGCTATCAGCTCGCTCAAAAATGCTTCTGCCAACCGTTAATCCGGTATCGGTGAGCGTATAATGCGTCTTATAACGGTGAGCGGTATGCTCCTTGCGCTCAATATACCCATGCTCCTCAAGATATTCAATAGAGCGGGATATATTTGCTTTATCTTCACCGCATATTTCACAAAGCTCGGTTGCAGTCAAAATATTTTTCTCATAAAGATAATAGATACATGAAAGGTGTTGGCTTTTGAGATTCCATTTTGACATTTCAGCCGTCTTTATCTTTCGAATACTTCTGGTGAGATTTGCTATAGCTAATGTAAAAACTTTATACCGTTCCATTGTTCTCCTCTCAAACTGTTGTTTTTACAACATTTTGATTATAACATACATTTTCTGGTTTGTCAACCTAAATATTTACAAAGTATTTATAATGTGACCGGGCGTTTACAGAAAAAGGTCGGGATACAAAACATATCCCGACCCTCAAGTCATATTTAATGATTTTTATGCTTTATAAAACCGCAAAGCTTGCAGAACTCCATAACGAAGAACGGAACTACAGAAAGTCCAAGTCCGATAAGGTAATAATACCACTCGAGAGATACAAGCTCGAACGCTATTTTTACAGGAGTAAAGAGCACGAGAGCAACAAGCGCGGTGGATGCCAGAGCCGCAAGATTAAGAGTGCGGTTGGTAAACGGTCCGATTTTGAAGAGCGAGTGTTCTGAACGCATATTGAATGCCTGAACAATCTGGCAAAGCGCCAAAATCATAAACGCGAGTGTCTGACCACCGGCGAGAGCTGCTTCGTCAGTTGCAAGTGCGCCTTTGAAAATCTCGCTTACAGAAAGACCCGTTCCGACGACAAAGCCTACAAGTGTAAGAAGTGCAAACATAAAGCCCTGAAGCACCACTCTTATGCCGAGACCGTGGGCAAATATACCCTCGTCCTTAGGCTTCGGCTTATGCTTCATTACGTCAGATTCAACAGCCTCCATACCAAGAGCAATCGCGGGCAAGCTATCGGTTACGAGGTTAATCATAAGAAGCTGCATCGAAAGAAGAGGTGTTACACGCCACAAAATCATCGCCATAAATACAGTGATAACCTCACCGATGTTAGTTCCGAGAAGGAAGCCTACAACCTTACGTATGTTAGCGTATATTCCGCGGCCCTCTCTTACGGCATCAACGATAGTTGCAAAATTATCGTCGGTAAGAGTCATATCAGCCGCGCCCTTTGCAACGTCGGTACCGGTAATACCCATTGCACAGCCTATGTCAGCCGCTTTAAGTGCGGGAGCATCGTTAACTCCGTCACCGGTCATAGATACTACCTTGCCCTTACGCTGCCAAGCCTTAACTATTCTTATCTTGTTTTCAGGAGAAACTCTCGCATATACCGATATTGTTTCAAGAACAGAGTCAAGCTCCTCGTCGGTCATAGCGTCAAGCTCAACACCTGTAACAGATTTATCACCGGGAAGGAAAATTCCAAGCTCTTTCGCAATGGCAGTAGCCGTAGCTACGTGGTCACCGGTTATCATAATTGCCTTGATTCCCGCTTCACGACAGGTAGCAACCGCAACCTTTGCCTCGGGTCTCGGGGGGTCAATCATTCCGACGAGTCCCATAAACGTAAGACCCGACTCAAGCGATTCGGAGGTTATATTTTCAGGAATTTCTGAAATTTCCTTACATGCAACTGCAAGAACACGGAGCGCGGATGAGCTCATCTCTTCGTTCATCTTTTTTGCAGCATCGAAGTCGCCCGAAATACAACGGCTCTCCATCATATCAACAGCGCCCTTTACGATAACTACCTTTTTGCCGTTTATCTCGTTGACGGTACTCATAAGCTTTCTGTCGGAATCAAACGGCAGCTCTGCAAGACGGGGGCACTCGGTATTGAGAGTATCCTTTTCAAGACCGTTTCTATGAGCCGCAAAAACAATAGCGGTTTCAGTGGGGTCTCCGATATGAACCTCTTTTCCGTCAACAAAGGATACCGAGCCGTCGCAACAAAGAGTTGCGTATGCAAGAAGACGCTTTATATCGTCGGTGTTGTTCTCCGATATGCTTTCGCATTCATTAGCTCCGTCTACATACGCCTTTACAAGCGTCATACGGTTCATTGTGAGAGTTCCGGTTTTATCCGAGCAGATAATAGACGCGCTTCCAAGTGTTTCAACTGCGGGAAGACGGCGGATTATCGCATTTTTCTTTACCATTCTCTGCACACCGATAGAAAGAACTATAGTTACTATTGCGGGAAGTCCCTCGGGAATTGCAGATACGGCAAGCGAAACAGAAGTCATGAAGATATCAAGCGGTTCCATATCACTGATAAGTCCGACAACAAAGATTACCGCGCAAGCGGCAAGAGCTACGAAGCCGAGATACTTACCAAGGGTAGAGAGCTTTTTCTGCAGGGGTGTTTCCGACTCGGTCTCGCCCGAAAGAAGATTTGCTATCTTACCCATTTCGGTATCCATACCTATAGCGGTTACAACTGCAACAGCAGTACCGTAAGTAATGCTGCAGCCTGAGAATATCATATTGCTTCTGTCACCGAGAGGCGCGCCGTCCTTTACGTCTGCATCAGCATCCTTTTCGGCAGGAACAGATTCACCGGTAAGCGCAGATTCCTCACTCTTAAGGCTAACACTTTTTATAAGCCTTGCATCAGCGGGAACAAAATCTCCTGCTTCAAGGAGTATTATATCACCCGGAACAAGATCCGATGCATTAATTATCTTTTCCGCACCGTCACGCAAAACACGCGCATGCGGAGCCGACATGTTTTTAAGTGCATCAAGTGCCTTCTCTGCTTTGCTCTCCTGGATAACGCCCATAAGCGCGTTAAGGACTACAATGAGAAGTATCAATGCGGGCTCAAAAAATTCCTTGGGCTCACGCTCTACACAAGCGATTACGAAAGAAATCACTGCGGCAATTATAAGGATAATAATCATTACATCCTTAAACTGCTCAAAGAAGCGTCTGAGCATAGATTTCTTTTTCTTTTCTTTAAGTTCGTTTTTTCCGTACTTTTCTCTTCTCTCCAAAACCTCGGCTTCGGAAAGACCTTTTGCGGAATCGGTCTTTAACTCTTCTACAACCGATTCTCTGCTTTTGTTATAAGCTTCCATACCTTCTCCTTTAGTTAAAATAAAAAATCCAAGTAGCTGGTACTTGGATAATTAACAAAAAAATCGCCCACGTACAGCTATACTATACATGAGTCTGGTATTTTCAAATAAGCCAGGCAAAATAAAATGCCATGATGTTGACTTATTCCGCATATAAAATGCGCTTACTACTCCCTCACGGAACATTTCCATTATATCACTATTTTATTAACATTTTGTGAACTGGCAGTAAACAAATTTTACCCAAAGCACTCGATAGCCCCGATGGAGTTGAGAATATCAAAATCAATACCAGACCTACCGTAAGAATCGAAAAAGACATCGCGGTATTTTTCGGTTCCGAGGTTGAAATTTAGGGTCCAAGCACCCCAGAATAAATCTATATGCTTATCACCTATACCGGCATTTCCAAGGTCAATAAATCCCGAGAGCTTCCAATCGTCGAGCATTATGTTCGGCATACAAAAATCACCGTGAATTAAGGTGCTTGATTTTAACGAGTCCTTCAAGTCGGAAGCTATCCGAAATACCTCATCCGCATTTAGCATACAGGACCGGCTTTTGAAAAATGATAGGTCAAAAATCCCATTTTCATAGTTTTTCTCTGCAGTTTTAAAATAGGCAGAGATGCGGTTTTTTATGGGACAATCGGAAAAATCAAGGCTGTGCAGCATTGCCAGAGATTCACCCATAAGCGCAGCAAGGCGCTTCGGGTTTTCAAGATAGGCTTCATACGTGCAATCCTCACCTGCTACTCGCTCGGTAAGAAGATAATCACGCTCAAGAGAAGCATATTCGATAACCGAGGCTGACAAGCCTTTTTTATGGAAATATTCGGTCATTACCGCCTCGTTTGAAAGCTCGCCCTTATCAGCGGACTTAAGATAATATCCCGAATTCTTGTCTATAAAAAGAACAGTTGCCTCCTTTGAACAGCTGCTGTCGTAGACTTCCGCTCCGTTTAGAAATGAATCAAATACGCCGGGAAGCTTGAGCGCTCTTTTATCAATTAAAGTTCGTTTCATGCTTTAAATCTTTGCCTTCGGATTCGGCAAGCCTCCTCTGCGCTCTGCAAACATAACGTTTAATATATCCCTGCTTCTTAAACTCGTTTTTAAACATAAAGAAATTGAAAACGATAAGTATCGGCGGAATAAGAGAGATTCCGCGCATACGAATGCACTGAACGATAAACAGCGCAACCATGACAAAGAAAAAGAAATGATAAACAGGCTCGGTAGTAATTACACCGCAAAGCTTTGTAACACCGTCCTTTTCGGAGAGCTTGCCCCTAAGTGTAGTTCCCTGCACAAAGCCATTGTCCCTCGTAGGTCCACCGACGTACTTACAGGACAGCTTTATTTTGTTATTATTCTTTTCTAGGACGGTTACGGTAGGCTTGCCCCTTGCGGTATCAATACGCACCTTATGATTAACACGTTCGTTATTTCGGAGCATTGCGAGAACCTCGTCGCGCGAGGCTTGAAAATCAACGTTTATAAATTTCATTCTACTCACTCTTGTATATCAGATTATTGCTTAAACTCAACGACAGTTACGCCTGCGTCACCCTCACCGTAAGCACCGTGACGGTAGCTTTTTATACGCTTGTCGTTCTTAAAATATTTCCATAATGCAGCGCGGAGCGCACCCGTTCCCTTTCCGTGAATTATACGTACGGACGGAACACCTGCAAGAACCGCATCGTCAAGATATTTGTCAACGACAAACCATGCATCGTCTCCTATCATACCGCGAACGTCAACTTCGGAGCGGAACGTAGAAACAATACTTTTTTTCACCTTGCCCTCGGAAACCTTTGGCGGCTGGCTCTTTATCTTGAATTTTGTTTTTCCGTCAATAAGACGAAGCTTATCCTCAGAAACTTTGGTTTTAAGGATTCCTGCAGTAACGGAGACGAGTCCGTCTTTGTTTTTGAGTGCGGTAACGACCCCCTCCTGACCGACAGTGACTACGTAAACCTTATCACCGACAACAAGCGGACGAGGAAGCTTATAATCGTCCTCAATGCTGATTTTATCTAAATCAATTTCGGTGAAAAGTCCCTCGCTTTCACGAAGCCTGCGGCGAACCTCGTCGCGTGCGGCATTCATCATCTCGTAGCGCTTTTCCTTGTCCTCTTGCTTTCGTATATCCTCTAGCTGACGGAATATAAACTCACTGGACATTCTCGCGCTATCAAGAATCTGCCTTGCTTTTTCTGTAGATTTTATTATTTCATCTTCGCTTCTGCGAAGCTTAGCTTCAATTTCCGCTTCGGATTTTCTTTTAAAATTTTCAAGCTCGACACGAAGTCTTTGAGCTATATCGCGTTCTTTTTCAAGCTCGATTCTATTAGTGTCAAGTCTTTCTATTACGTCCTCGAAATTCTTATTTTCGCGGGTTATAAGTTGATTTGCGCGCTCTATTACATCCGGAGAAATACCGAGCTTTTCGGATATCGCAAAGGCGTTGGATTTGCCCGGAGTACCCACTATCAAACGGTATGTGGGGCGGAGTGTTTCTATATCGAATTCACAGGAAGCATTCTGCACTCTCGGAGTTTCAAGAGCATAGGCTTTAAGCTCTGCGTAATGCGTGGTGGAAGCAGAGAGCGCTCCTGCCCGCTGTGTTTTTTCAAGTATGGATATTGCCAGCGCCGCGCCTTCTATAGGGTCTGTTCCCGAGCCAAGCTCGTCAAACAGAACCAGTGAATTCGGCCCAACCTTATTGAGTATATCAACTACGTTTACCATATGCGACGAGAAGGTGGAAAGAGATGCCTCAATGCTCTGCTCATCACCTATATCCACGAGGACGTCCTCAAAAACTCCGACGACAGAGCTTTCCGATGCCGGAATTTGAAGCCCTGCCTGTGTCATAAGAGCAAGAAGACCCATAGTTTTAAGCGTTACGGTTTTACCGCCTGTATTAGGTCCGGTTATAACGAGGGTGTCAAAGTCTCCGCCTATAGATACGTCGATTGGAACGACCTTATCCCGAGCTATCAAGGGATGCCTTGCGCGCTTTAGGTCGAGCTGTCTTTTTTTAACCACCGTAGGCGACTCCGCCTTCATCTGAATTGCAAGAGTAGCCGAGGCAAAAGCAAAGGCAAGCTCGGTTATGTTATGGTAATTAAGAGATATGATGCTCGAAGCCTCTGCGCATTCTGCCGAAAGAGCTGCAAGTATTCTCTCTATTTCATGCTCCTCTGCGCTTGAAAGGCTCTTCAACTCGTTATTCGCATCAACGACCGCCATTGGCTCAATGAAAAGGGTTGCACCCGAAGATGAGGTATCGTGAACGAGACCCTTCATTTCGTTTTTATATTCAGCCTTTACAGGAACAACGTATCTTCCGTTTCTCATAGTTACTAGGTTTTCCTGAAGATACTTCACTCTCGTTCCGCCGATATAGCTTTGAAGCGTATCCTTGATTCTATTATTAGCCGCTTTGATTTTTCTTCTTATGTCGGCAAGCTCGGGACTTGCTTCATCTGCAATTAAATCCTCGGATATAATTGCTCTCGTAATCTTTGTTTCAAGCTCGCGGTTAGGGAGCAGCCTTCTGAAAATCTCGTCAAGCGAGGTGTCAAAAAGCTTGTCGGTATTTATATAATCGAGAATCATTCTGGCAGACTTCAAAAGCGCTGCAATATCGAGAAGCTCTCGCGGAGAAAGAACCGCGCCTTTATACGCTCGCTCTGCGGAAGCAACTACGCCCTCCTCTGCCGCGAAAGCAGGATATCCCTTCGCATTTATAAGCCGCTTTGCGTCCTCGGTTTTTGTCTGACGGCGAACAATAACGTCGTAGTCATCGGTAGGAACGAGGGCGCGAGCGCGCGCTTTTGCCCCGTCGGTCATGGCACAGTCAGCAAGCATATTTATAATTTTATCAAATTCAAGTGTTGTAAGCACCTTATTTGTAAAAAGCATTTTTACCGTTTTACCTCTTTATAAAATTCAAGTGATTTAAAGCTGCGTCCGAGCTGGTTCAAAAGATATTCCTCGGTAGCCTTTGCGAAAAGTGCCATATCCTCATCGGATATTTTAAAGGAAAATATTTTTTCAAGCGGTGAATAAATAGAGTAACCGAGTGCTATTTTTGCTCCCTCGCTCAGAATGCACACAGTCTGGCTTTCGTGAGGATTTTCAGGCGCTCTGTGCTCTGCCGCTGCCCTTTCGTGACAGCTGTAGCACTTAAGCGCACCGGCCATTATCTCGAAAAAGAAATTACCGAGCTTTTCGCCGCACTCGGCACACGCGAGTGCATCGGGCATAAATCCTATTATAGACATTGCCCTTATCTCGAATGCCGCCTTTATCTTTTCGAGTGAATATTTGTTCTCCGAAATTGCGTAAAGAGAATTAAGCGCAAGTCTTAACAAATCGCGTTCGGGCTCGCTTACGGCAACCTCGTCAAGAACCTCGGCAATATAAGTGGAGAGCGCCAACCCCTCGATTGTATATCTTACTCCGAAAAAGCTCTCTATGAGAGAGCACTCCTTCACCTGATAATACTCCCCCCGCTTATAAAGAACAAATGAAGAATAGCAGAACTGAAGCGTTGCCGACATCTGCCGGCTTTTGAGTGACCTTGCCCCTCTTGCAAGCGCAGTGATAACGCCAATCTCTTCGGTGAATATGGTCACAAGCCTGTCCGCTTCTCTTATATCTGTAGTCCTTATTACAAGTCCCTTTACTTCTGTGGTTATCATATATCTTCTTGTCTGTATCCGAGATTAGATATATTAAAATCGCTATCGCGCCAGTTCTCCTTGACTCTTACGTAAAGGTCGAGAAAAACACGTGTATCGAGCATTTTTTCTATATCTTCTCTGGCGTACGTTCCGATTTTTTTAATAGTTGCGGCATGCTTGCCTATGATAATTCCCTTGTGAGATGCTTTTTCGCAATAAATTTCAGCTCTTATGGAAACAACGTCACGCTTCTCTTTCCATTCCTCAATAGCAACGGCAGTTCCGTGAGGTATTTCCTCATCAAGCGTGCGAAGCAGCTTTTCACGTATGATTTCCGCGGCAATCTGACGCTCAGGCTGGTCGGTTACCATATCCTCCGAGAACATCCATTCGCCCTCGTAAAGAAATTTTCTGCATTCATCAACGACTATATCAACGCCCTTGCCATTCTTTGCCGAAATAGGCACTACTGCAGAGAAATCGAACGAATCTGCATACGCAGCAATGGTTTTTGCAATATTTGCGGGCTGTACCGAATCCACCTTGTTGATAACGAGTATAGCCGGAATTCCGTCGCTTTTTATGCGCTCAAGCACCTTTGCCTCAATATCTCCGACCGCTTCGCGCGCCTCAACCACGAGAATTACCCCGTCAACACCGCCAAGAGTTTCAGAGGTGGTTTTTACCATAAAATCTCCAAGCTTTGTTCTCGGCTTATGTATTCCGGGAGTGTCGAGAAATACAAACTGTTCTTCACCCACAGTGTGAATGCCCGTTATTCTGTTTCTCATAGTTTGCGGTTTCTTTGATACTATCGCAACCTTCTCCCCAAGAATTGAATTAAGAAGAGTTGATTTACCTACGTTAGGTCTTCCTACTATTGCTATAAATCCGGTTTTCTTCAAAATATTCTCCGTTTCTCCGACTTGGTCGAATGTAAATTAAATTTCTACGCTGTTGATTATTTCATTCTGCTTTTTGCACTGAAGCTCATCGTCCTCGGCACTTCTTTCATGGTCATATCCGAGAAGATGGAGGGTTGAATGTACCGTAAGAAAGGCGACCTCGCGGAGAAAGGAATTCCCTATTTCCTTAGCCTGCTCCGCTGCCCTCTCAAGCGATATAACTATATCACCGAGAATCGCACCTGATATGCATTCGCCCATATCAAATTCTCCCCCGTCATATATGGGAAAAGAGAGCACATCTGTATGCTTGTCCTTGTTTCTGTATTGCTTATTAAGCTTTCGTATATAGGCATTATCGCATAGAGTTACCGACACCTCGGCATCGTACGGAAATTTCTCATATTCGAGAGTTTCCGTAACCGCCCGTCTTATAACCGTTTTAAGATAGTAATCAACCTTTTCGAATTTCTCTGTTGCTGCAAAGCGTATCATTACTTTTCTCTTAGTCATTTCTTGAAATCCTTCTTTTCTTCTGCATGGTATTTCTTTACTGCCGCATCGCGCTCATATTTATCGTAAGCCGATATTATTTTACGAACCAGACTGTGACGCACGACGTCCCTCTCGGAGAATTCAAATATTCCGATTCCCTCTATTCCTCGAAGAATACGTGAAGCTATTGAAAGTCCGCTTTTCTTTCCGAACGGAAGGTCGGTTTGCGAAAGGTCGCCCGTGACAACCGCCTTTGAATTGTAACCGAGACGGGTCAAAAACATTTTCATCTGCTCCGGTGTGGTATTCTGCGCTTCGTCAAGTATAATAAACGAATCGTCAAGCGTTCTTCCGCGCATATAAGCAAGCGGAGCAATTTCAATAGTTCCCCTCTCCATATGCCGCTGATAGTTTTCAGGGCCCAGCATTTCAAAAAGCGCATCGTACAAGGGACGGAGATATGGGTCGATTTTACTTTGCAAATCCCCCGGCAAAAATCCAAGACGCTCACCTGCTTCAACCGCAGGGCGCGTAAGTATAATGCGGGACACCTCTTTGTTGCGCAAGGCTTCGGTTGCCATCGCAACCGCAAGGAAGGTTTTTCCCGTACCTGCAGGACCGAGACCCAGAACAATAGTATTGTCTTTTATAGTTTTTACGTATTTTTTCTGTCCGACGGTTTTCGCCTTTATCGGCTTTCCGCGGTTTGTGATACATATAACGTCACCGAAGCTTTCGTTAACCTCGTCGAGATTATCTCTGACGAGTCCTATGACGTATTCTACACTCTGCTCGCTTATGGTTTCGCCTTCTCCAACCATATGCTTTAAATATTCAAGCGCACGAGATGCCAAATCAACCGACTCCGCGTTTCCGCTCACAACTATTGCGTCACCGTCACCCGATTCCTTGTTCCTGTTTGAGATTCTTACGTTAAATGCATTTTCTATCATTCTGGCATTCATATCAAACGTTCCAAACAAAGCCGATGTGGATTCATTTGATTTCGTCATTACAATTTTTTCGGTCATATTTTTTCCTTTTCTTGAGCATTATTCGCTAACCTTAAAGGGCAAATCGGCGCCTATCTCTTCAAGGCAGACGAAATTCGATATCATATTGTACGCTGATTCTGAAAAACTGCCGTCGGTGCTTATTCTGACAAGTGTTGCACCCAAAAGCCTTTCGTTAAGCGCATCACTCATTTTTTGCATTGCCTCTGCCGTCATTTCCTCAGCGGTGAGCTTTATATCTTTGACCTCATACGGAACAGCGTAGCTTTTGTATAGGGTTATAGGAAAATCCTTTTTAAACAGCGTAAGTTTATCTTTTTTATCTATTATATCACATTCTGAGTTGATTTTCTTGTTTATTTCAAAAATTTTTATAGAAAAACCAAATATTTTTACAGAAAATGAGGAAATTTCAGCTTTCTTCTCCTCTTTAATCTCTCTCGTATCGGAAACGGTAACATCAACCGAATCCGAAATTCTACCTATAACAACCCCCTCGGCATAGCAAAATCCTCCGCCGAGCTCACTCGGTATTATCCCCGATATTAAAAGGTCTCCCTTTTTAACACTGTCGCCCGGCTTCACCATGGCTGTGCCTCTCATAACGGTTATTTCCTCAATTACCGCATCTGAAGAAGCTACAACGTTTGAAAAACCCTCTTTTTTGGGTGGCTCTTCGTGCGACACTCTCTCGATGAAGGAAACGTATGCAACCGTGCCGCGCCTGTTAATGTTAATCCATGACACATGCTCCGAGCTTGAAAGCATATCTACCTCAATTCGTGAAAGGTCTGCCTCTGACCACTTGGACCCTACAGAAAATCCACAGTCGAGAAGCTCGTCTTCTATTTTCGCGGCAAGCTCACTTTCACATCCTTCAATTCTGACATCCCACACTCTGTCTGAGGAAAAAAGAAGAATGGCGAAGGTCAGAAGTGTTGCAAAAAAAATACCGTACCTTTTTCTGTTTCCGTGAAGAAACCCCAACAAACCGAGCATATCAGTTTTGGAATAATTGACCCGAGAAGACAATACTCTTTCTATCCTACGCACTTTTCGTTCCGGCACAGCAAAGCGGTTTCCCTTAAAGCGCACGCTTATCCCGTTTTTCAAAAATATATCCGCTGCTTTGCCAACATCCTCAGCAGCAAAGCTGAAAAACCTATAGCCGAATATCAGATAATCTATACGCATCATAAAAACTCAACCGCTCCAACCTTTCCGTAGATTTCAACAGTTCGGTTTTCATAAACTGCTACCGAAAGTCCCACACCCGTTATTCTGATTTTTCCGCGCCTCATTTTCATTATAGCAGCAGTTTCGTTAAAATCAACTATTGACAAAACCCCCATTATGCTGACCGACACCCCGCTTGGAAGTCTATCGGCTTCTATATGAAAATATAGAGGCAGGCTCTCGCGCCTCTCTGCTGTTTTTTCGTTCGTATTTTTCTGCTGACCGCGCATTATAAAGTGATTCCTCTCATAAATCTGTAATACAGTATAAATGTATGCGAGAGGATTTTTAAAATGACAAAAGCCAATATCGGTACAAAAAACAAAAAATACTTAAATGCGTCCTTAAATCTGATTTTGCTTTCTCTGACAATTCTTTTTTCCGTGACACTGTCACCTAAAATCAGCATATACGTAAAAGAAGGTCTTACCCTATGCTTCGAAGCAATAATTGGGTCGGTTTTTCCTTTTATGATTATTACGGATGCAGTTTTGGAAATATTAAATTTTGAAGACTCACACAGATTAAAGGGACTTTTCGAACGCCTTTTTAAAATAAACGGCCGGGCGGTTTCAGCATTTATACTTGGCGCTATCTGTGGTTTCCCTGTAGGAATAAAGCTTGCCGCTGATATGTACAGAAGAGGAGTTATAACAAAAGACGAGTGTGAAAGACTTATTGGCATTTGTGGAAATATGGGGCCGGCATTTATAATTTCGGGAGTCGGAGCAGCACTGTGCGGCAGTATTGGAATAGGACTGGTTTTTTATGCCGTAACAGTTGTTTCCGGTGCAATATCCGGAATGATTTCAGGATTTCAAAAGACACCAAGCGACACTCCATACAGTAAGGTAAATGCTGTTTTCTCACTCACCGATTCTATAAAGAGCGCAACGAAAAACACCTTGAGCATCTGCGGATTCATTATCTTCTTTTCGGTCGTTTGCGGGGTGCTTTCAATACTTATAAAAGACGATTTTATATATACACTTATTCTTCCGTTGTTTGAAATAAGCAACGCCACAAAAAGTATTTCTGCCTCGAATTTTATTCCGCAAGACGTAAAATTCATTCTTATATCATTTTCAACCTCTTTTTCGGGATTATCTATTTATATGCAAACAAAAAGCTTTTTTCAGAGAGGTGAAATTTCAATGAAGCCATACCTGAAAACAAAGCTTTTATCGGGTTCTATATCAGCATTAATTATGGCTATAATTATTTTTATTACGTAAAAAATCCGCAACACAAAGGTTGCGGATTTTTTACTGCTTTATTATTCATTAAAGAAGAGATGAGCTATCCTTATCAAGATAAAGAATTGCGTTATCCTGAGTTCTGAGTATACTTGCCGGACAGTGCTCGTCAATGGCACCGGTCAAGGTTTCCTTAACCGCCCACGCCTTAGTAGGTGCGGGAACTATGCAGAAGAGATTAGGAGCCTTAACAAGCGCAGGCACTGTAAGAGTAAGCGCGTGAGTAGGAACGTCATCAATCTTCGCGAAGCATCCGTCGTTAACCTGCTGGTTACGGCATATCTCGTCGAGCTTAACCGGCTTTACAAGAACCTTGTCATTGAAGTCTGCAACAGGCGGATCATTGAATGCTATATGTCCGTTTTCACCGATACCCATAATGACTACGTCGGTGGGATTCTCAGCAAGAATCTTTGCGTAACGTGCAGCTTCTGCTTCGGGGTCCTTTGCGGTGCAATCAATGTAGTTTACACTCTTGAACGGAGCGAGACCGAAGATGTGGTCACGAAGAAAGTTTCCAAAGCCCTGAGGAGCATCCTTATCAAGTCCGATATATTCGTCCATGTGGTAAGCGTTAATTCTTCCCCACTCGATATCCTTATCCTCCGCCAAGGATTTAAGAACGTCATTCTGCGAAGGAGCTGCCGCGAAGATTACGTTAATTTCATCCTTCTGTGCAAGAAGCTCACAAAACTTATTCTTAATGTCAGTAGCTGCAACCGCACCCATTTCGGTACGGGTTTCAAATATTTTTACGTTTAATTTATCAACTTTTAACTGTTTCATAGTGCACCTCAAAAATTTTAACTGAAAGGCCAAGGAATAATAGGACCTGACACCCCTTTGTCCGGGTCTATAACTACTCCTGACGAGCCACCGTTATTACCGTTATCCTTGTTATCACCTTCATCTTCTTTACCGCAAGAAGCCAGCAACACAAGAGAAAGCATCATAAGCAAGATAATGATTGCTTTGGAAAATCCTTTCATTTCCCTTTTCCTTTCTGAAATTATTTTGAAAGTCTCGCTTCAAGAGCCGCAAGCTCCTCATAGAATTCAGCAGGAACTCTGTCTCCTACCTGAGCATAGAATTCCTTGATTCCCTTACAGTCCTCAAGCCAGAGAGCCTTATCAACGGAAAGAAGGTCAGCAAGAGTTTCGCGGCTGATATCGAGTCCTTCAAGATTGATATCGTCGGGGTTTGGAACGTAACCGATAGGAGTTTCAACAGCTCCTACCTTGCCGTCGCAACGAGCAAGTATCCACATAAGAACACGCATATTATCACCGAATCCGGGCCAGATGAAGTGTCCTTCATCATCGGTTCTGAACCAGTTAACGTGGAAAATCTTGGGAGGATTTTTAACTATCTTGCCCATGTTAATCCAGTGTGCCCAGTAGTCACCCATATCGTATCCTACGAAGGGACGCATAGCCATGGGGTCGCGGCGAACTACGCCAACCGCACCTGCTGCTGCTGCAGTAGTCTCGGAAGCCATGATAGAGCCGATAAACGCACCATGCTGCCAGCCGGTCGACTGATATACGAGGGGCGCAGTCTTTGCACGGCGTCCGCCGAAGATGATTGCAGAAATCGGCACACCTGCGGGATCGTTGAATTTGTCGGAGAGACAGGGGCAGTTTGCAGCCATTGCTGTAAATCTGGAGTTGGGGTGAGCACCGGAGGTGTTAACCTTATCCGCCTTGTCGTACTTGGTGTAATCCCACTTTTCACCCTTCCAGTTAAGAGCGTTCTTGGGAGGATTGTTATCAAGACCTTCCCACCAAACAGTGTTGTCATCAAGATTGTGACAAACGTTAGTGAAAATGGTATCCTTCATTGCAGTGTGAAGAGCGTTGGGGTTGGAGTTTTCGTTAGTTCCGGGAGCAACGCCGAAGAAGCCGTTCTCGGGGTTAACTGCCCAAAGTCTTCCGTCCTGACCGACTCTGAGCCAAGCAATATCGTCGCCTACGCACCAGGTCTTATAGCCCTTCTTCTTATAAACTTCAGGGGGAATAAGCATTGCAAGGTTTGTCTTACCGCATGCGGAGGGGAATGCCGCAGAAACATACTTAACCTCTCCTTCGGGATTCTCGATACCAAGAATGAGCATGTGCTCTGCCATCCAGCCCTCTTTGCGACCGAGGTAGGAAGCAATACGGAGAGCGAAGCACTTCTTGCCGAGAAGAACGTTTCCGCCGTAACCGGAGTTAACAGACCAGATTGTGTTACCCTCGGGGAAATGGCATATGTATCTGTTCTCCTCATCGATATCGGCTCTTGCGTGAAGACCCTTAATGAAATCAGCGCTGTCACCGAGAGCATCAAGAACGTTAAGTCCCACTCTAGTCATGATAAGCATGTTAAGAACTACGTAGATAGAATCGGTAAGCTCAATTCCGTACTTTGCAAAGTCGGAGCCTACAACCGACATGGAATAAGGAATTACGTACATGGGCTTATTCTTGTACGAGCCCTCGTAAAGCTTAGAAAGCTTTGCATAGCACTCCTTGGGGTCCATCCAGTTATTGATGTTTCCTGCATCCTCTTTTTTGCTTGTGCAGATGAAGGTTCTGTTCTCAACGCGTGCGACGTCGTTGATAGCAGTTCTGTGGAGATAGCAGTTGGGAAGCTTTTCTTCATTAAGCTTAAGAAGCTCGCCGTTAGCTATCGCTTCAGCTCTGAGAGCCTCAGCCTGCTTTTCTGTTCCGTCAATGAGAATGATTTCAGAGGGCTTAACCATAGCAGCCATTTCACTAATCCATTCATTAACGAACTTGTTGTTGGTAACATTTGCGTTCATTTGAGTATATCTCCTTAAATAAATTTATCGAATTATGCTATTTGTGAAGAAGCCAACTTCTCACGAATACATTATAACATATAACTTTGTTTTTTGCAATAAGAATTTATAGATATTTGATAATTTTTGCTATTTTTTCGTTGTTTTCTCTGTCGACTCAGACTTTATACTAAAAAACAGCTTTTTGTTCCTTTTTGACGAAGCTTGAAAAATTGCGTTGTGATTTGGTAAATTTTACCATTTTACAGGTTTCATCTTTGTCAATTTTTTCGCTATTTTTACACTTGATTTTACATCGTCTTTTGTGGTAAAATGTATTTGCTTGAAAAAATTACCAAAATTTTCCAGTAAAAGAAAAAAAGGAGAGATAAAATGGAAAACAAAGTGAAAATTTTAATTTGTGACGAAAGCGATGATGAAAGAGCGCAGCTTATTGACAGTCTAAAGCGTGCCGGATACGCAAGATGCGACGAAGCGCGTGACGGAAGCACAGCACTTGAGATGATAAGCAAAAACACTTATGATGCGGTTATTGTCGACCTCTGGCTTTCGAAAATAGACGGAATCGGAATAATCAGAGCTGCCTCGAAGCTCGATAAACCCGAAAAGCCCTCTATGATACTTATGTCCCCTATTAACAAGCAGTCTATACTTCTTGAGGCAACTGAATCAGGTGCCGACCTATGCATACCGAAGCCTTTTGATTTTTCAAGTCTCGTTTACCACATCGAAGCCATTTTAAAGGCGAAAAACAGGACAAGCACTGAAAAAGAATCAAGCGGTATTGCTGATATGGAAGCACAAGTAACAAAAATCATTCATCAGATAGGCATTCCCGCGCATATAAAGGGATATCAATATCTGCGCACGGCTATACTTATGACTATCGACGATACCGATATCATCAATTCGGTAACAAAAATTCTCTACCCCTCAGTTGCTAAAAAGTATCAGACGACAACCTCAAGAGTCGAGCGCGCAATAAGACATGCAATTGAAGTCGCATGGGACAGAGGTGACGTTGATACCCTCAATTCCTATTTTGGCTATACTATCCAAAACACCCGCGGAAAGCCTACCAACTCTGAATTTATAGCAATGATAGCAGATAATCTCCGTCTAAAGTATAAATATGCAATGGCATAAAAAAAGAAAAAGGATAAAAGCCAACTTTCGCTTTTATCCTTTAAAAATATTACTGAATTAAAAATAGCGTCTGCCTTCCATTGCGCGAAAAAGAGTAACCTCATCAGCATACTCTATATCACCGCCAACGGGAATACCGTATGCAAGTCTCGAAACCTCAACCTCGTACGGCTCGAGTATTCGAGCAAGATAGGCAGCTGTAGTATCACCGCCCGGTGTCGGATTTGTTGCTACGATTATTTCCTTAACACCGCCTGCCTTTACTCTTTCGACAAGCTCGGCAAAGGTAAGGTCGCCTGCGGTTACGTTATCAAGCGGGGAAAGAGCTCCTCCAAGAACGTGGTAAACTCCTCTGTACCCTCTGACCTTTTCCATAACCATAACGTCCTTCGCGTCTTCAACGACACAGATTACCGAAGAATCTCTGTCCTCGTTTGCGCAGATTTCGCACTTGTCGGGAGAGGTAGAAAGTCCAAAGCACTGCGGACATTTATGAACGTCTCTTTTTAAACCGATAAGCGCATCGGCAAACCGAGCCGCGTCCTCGTCGGTAAAATCCAAAGCGGCAAAGGCATATCGGGCAGCAGTTTTTGCTCCGACACCCGGAAGCCGTCTGAATTCCTCAATGAGCCTTTGAATAGGCGGAATATAATCTGCCATGGCTTAAAACATTCCGGGAAGTCCGATAGAGCCGGTTATCTTCTGCATTTCTTCAGAAGAAACTGCCTCGACCTTTTTTATTCCCTCGTTCACAGCGGCAACAATGAGATCCTCGAGAGTTTCTATATCGTCGGGGTCAACCACCTCGGGCGAAATATTGACAGAGAGAACCTCTTTTTTTCCGTTTATTTTAACCTTTACAACTCCACCGCCGGCAGAAACGTCGTATTCGCGAGCTTCAAGCTCAGCCTGCATTGCAGCCATATCCTCCTGCATTTTCTGCGCCTGCTTAAGCATTGACTGCATATTGTTAGGGCCGCCGCCCATTCCCTGTGGTAACCTTACTTTCATAATGATATACTCCTATACTTGATTAACTGAATATTCCTTCAAATTCATTTGAGAGACTGCCCGAGTCGGCTTTACCCATTCCCTGAACGAGAACTGTAACGTCGTTTACATCCCTACCCTCTGCCTCGGCAATCACGCCGCGGAGAATTGCAAAATCCGACGCATTAGAGGTTATCCTCGTAGCAAAGAAATCACTCATTTTAACGAGGAAGGTTCCGTCTCCCCGCGTATATGCAAGCGAGGACCCGAACTGACTTGAGAGCGAGCGTTTGAGCTCTCCGATACGCTCAACCACCGCCTGCCATTTGGTATAAGGCAAAAGCTCAGCCGTACCGGCGGACGCTGCTTCATTCGTTTTTTTCTCGTCTTTAAGTTCTGCCGATGCCGATTTCACTTCGCTTTTAGCGGCAGTCGGCTGAGGGGCGGGTATACCGAGTCGCATCATCGAAATTTGCTTTTCAAGCTCCTCTACTCTGAGTGCAAGCGCCTCTGCCGATACAACGAGCTTGGGGTCGCACATTCTCGTGAGTGCGATTTCCGCTATGCTTCGCTTGGAATTCACCGCGCGCTGCATATCCGCCATAGCACTTTCAAGAAGTGAGGTATGGTAAGAAAGCTTTGCCATAGAAAAGCTTTCCGCGATTTTCAAAAGTGTTTCGTGCTCGAGGTCGGTGAGATCAAGATAATGCTTTGCTTTATCTGTATTCTTTACCACCATTATATCTCGGTAAGAATCAATTATTTCCTGCCAGAAAACAGATATATCTCCGCTACTCATAACAACATCGCGCACGACGTCATATACAGTGCTGTAATCGGCACGGCTTACAGCCTCTATAAGCTTATAAACCGAGCCTCTGTCACCTATTCCTATAGTTGATGCCACGAGAGCTGCATCAATATGAGCTCTTGAGCCGGCACAAAGTTCAAGAAGACTCACAGCATCACGCATACCGCCCCTTGATGCTCTGGCAATAAGACGGGCACCGTCGTCACCGAGGTCTATGCCTTCGGCATTGGATATCTTTTTGAGCCTATCGATTATAATCTCAGAGCTCATTCGTCTGAAATCAAAGCGCTGACACCTTGAAACTATGGTTGTGGGAAGCTTGTTATACTCTGTGGTTGCAAGAATGAATATAACGTACGACGGAGGCTCTTCGAGCGTTTTCAGAAGCGCGTTAAACGCTGCGCCCGACATCATATGAACCTCGTCGATTATATAAACTCTGTATTTGAGCACTGCGGGGGTAAAGGTTATTTCGTCCTTCAAGCTGCGAACGTCACCTACACCGTTATTGCTTGCAGCATCCATCTCTATGACGTCTGTTGCAATTCCCGCATCTATCGAGCGGCAGGCTTCGCACTGATTACAGGGGTTTCCGTTCCTCGAGTCAAGGCAGTTTACTGCCTTTGCAAGAATCTTCGCACAGCTCGTTTTTCCCGTTCCGCGCGAGCCGCAGAAGAGATAAGCGTGAGAGATTTTGTCGTTCGAAACCTCGTATTTCAGGATATCGGTTATAGCTCTCTGACCGCAAACGTCATCAAAATCAAAGGGCCGCCATTTTCTGTAAAGCGCCTTGTAATCGGACATATAGCTGCCCTCCTTTTCCTTTATTAGTAAAAAAGCGTAAGCGAAAATCGCATACGCGCTTCATTCAATGTGTCGGAAAGAGCCATACTCCCCTCCGTCGAAATACCCTTACATACGGTAACCGCCACGTTTGCTCCGAACAGGCAACCTTGCGGCACATCCGATAAACCGCTTAATGCTGCTTGGTTCCCCACCTGACATGGTTCACAGCCTCGAATTGCGCAAGACCAATTCTTCAACACAAACAATGACGGTGCAGTCTACACAAGAATAGCCCTCGGGAGAGGAAATAACCCCTGCTATAGCGGATTTCAGGTACAAGGCGCCGCTACCTCCCCGGCCGGTATGACTCCATCCGACACATTGAATTTCTGATTGAACACTAAATATTATACCAAAGATTTTAAAAAAATGCAATAGATTTCAGAATAATTAATTTTTTATTTAAAATCAAATGAGATAACCGCCGTTTACGTTAAGAACTGCGCCTGTTATAAACGCCGCCCTGTCGCTTGCCAGAAACAACGCGCTTTCCGCAACCTCCTCGGGTGTGCCGATGCGCATAAGAGGGGTCTCATCCTTCAGGATGTTCATATCCTCCTCCGAAAGAGCCTTATTCATATCTGTGTCTATCACACCCGGAGCGATGCAATTTACGGTAATTTGCGAAGGTCCGACCTCCTTGGCAAGAGCCTTAGTCATGCCTATAACAGCTGCTTTTGCCGCTGAATAATGAACCTCGCAGGAAGAGCCGGTTATTCCCCACATAGAAGATATATTTATAATTCTTCCGCGCTTGTTTCGTATCATAGACGGCAAAACCTCTCTTGAATAAAGGAAAGCTCCCGTCACCGCAGTGTCAAATGTTTTTCTCCACTCCTCAATTGAAATATCAGTAAAGAGAGAAAATGAAGAAACAGCCGCGTTATTTATGAGTATTTCTACGTCCCCAAGCTTCTCTGCTGCTGACTTTACAGCAGAGACAACCTCGCCCTCGCACGTAGAGTCCGCCTTTATCGCATAAGCACCGGTAGCCAAGGAAAGCTCCTCTGCCTCTCGCTCACTGCTTTTATAAGTAAAGGCAACCGAATATCCGCTCTCTGAAAAAAGACGCACCATTGCACGTCCTATTCCTCTTGAGCCTCCGGTTATCAAAACTGTCTTCATAACGCACACTCCAAAACCCTATTTAACACTTTAATTATATCATATTTTTCTGCTATGTCAAGGAATTTTCTTGACCTTTCAGAAGTTTAATATTATAATTGTATTACGAAATACTACGAGGTCACATTCTATGATACTTATTATAAGCAAAACAAAAAAGCTATCGGCTCCGCTTTCGGAAATGCTTCATTTCATGGGCATCCCATCTTACGCTGCCACGCCTACAGAAGCACTTTCAAAAATATCTCCTATTTTCAGCTGTGTTTTAATTGTCAACTCGGACTCGCTTGCCGACAAATCGGATTACGCAGCAAGAATCCGCTCTTACTACCCTCTTCCTATTTTTGCTGTAAATAACACGGTGGACGAGCTCGACAAACTCATCTTTGACGGAGTATTCGAAAGCAACACTTACGCACCGAAAATTATTAGCAATATCATAAAATATGCCGAACAAAACGAGCTCAAAGCGCCGGGCGCATATAAGCTTGCGGGAATCAATGCCTCGGTATATCTAAGCGCACCGCTCTATTTTGACAAGGTGATTCCTCTGACAAAAACCGAAGCTATGATACTTCGGGTGCTCACGTGCGCATATCCCGTACCGCTTAACGCAAAGACAATTTTAAGATATGCATTCCGCCAGACAAGACTGCCGGAAGAATCGAACGTAAGAACGCATATTTCAATAATGAACAAAAAATTCCGTGAAATAACCGGCAGAAGTCTCACAGTCGCCTCTCCGAGCGAAGGATACCGAATTCTGACACCCGAGCTTATCGAAGCTGCAGCCAATTAAATTAAA
Organism: Eubacteriales bacterium; assembly: GCA_045613205.1. Lineage (GTDB taxonomy): Bacteria > Bacillota > Clostridia > Oscillospirales > CAG-272 > UBA1740. Next base: position 75,254 of record JAZLAO010000037.1, read on the forward strand.
TAAGAAAGATGACAAGCCCCCTTTGCATATAATTTTAAAAGGTTAGTTTAGCCAAACTGACTATGCAAAGGGGGCTTTATGTTTGAATTAAAAACCGTATTTTTACGATTCATCTCTCTGATACTGGGGCTTTCGACAAATCAAAACTTTCCTCCCGCACTTTCACACGCTGAGGAATCCGGACTGTTTGAAAAAATGAGGAAGGGTGATGAGGCTGCAAGAGCAAAGCTTATAGAGCACAATCTTCGCCTGGTCTCTCACATCATAAGAAAGTATTACGCCTCGCACGGCGCACAGGACGAATTATTATCAATAGGAAGCCTCGGGCTCATAAAGGCAATAGATTCCTTTAAAAGCGAAAAGGGCACAAGATTTGCGACCTACGGCGCAAAATGTATTCAGAATGAAATTCTTATGTATTTCCGTCAAAGCAAAAAAACTTCCGCTGAAATTTCAATTAACGAAACTATCGATATTGATAAGGACGGAAATCCTCTCACATACCTCGATATAATAAGTGTAGAAGACACAACCTGCGAGGATATTGAGCTTGAAATGCATATAAAAAAGCTTCGCGAGCTCGTTGACAAGGTACTCGTCGGACGGGAAAAAGAAATTATAATTTTGCGCTACGGACTTATGGGATATGAGCCCAAAACTCAACGCGAGGTCGCAAAGCATTTAAAAATTTCGCGCTCATACGTTTCGCGGATTGAAAAAAAGGCACTTTTAACGTTGCGTGAAAAATTCGGAGCTTTTTCTCCTGATTTTAATACATAATTTTCCACAGTATAAATTTAAAAGGCTGAGAAAAAATAAAAACGGACTAAGTCCACAATTATAAAGCCGAGGTTTTTTCAAATGATAATAGACAAAATCGCGCTGATACTGGTTATCGTTGGCGCACTTAACTGGGGTGCTGTCGGACTGTTCTCCTTTGATGCTGTTGCCTGGATAAGCGGCGGTGTCACCACATTACTTGCAAGAATAATTTACATTGCTGTTGCTCTTGCAGGTATCTGGTGCATTTCCCTTCTTTTCCGCGACAACGAAGAGGTAGCAAGAACACACGCATAAGAGAAATTGCTTTTTAAGCAAAAAAGCGAGAGGTATTGTGAAACACAGTACCTCTCTTGTAATTTTAATACTATATTAAACTATAACTATCTCGTCCTCTTCTCCGGTTTTAGTCGGAATCGTCTCTATTCTGTTGATGCGGTAGAAATGCATATACTGGTCATACCAGCGCTCAAACTGAAGCTCGTACTTTCCAACCTCGGCGCGCATCTTTCTTACAAGAGCCGCGGCCGACTCATCGTTTCCTTGCGCTTTTTCTATAAGAGCATCTGAAAGCATCTCGGCATACAAGGCGTGGAACTCGAGAAGCCTTACCGAAACCGTCCTTACGCGGTAATCGGAATTATAGTGTTCTGCTATAAGTTTTCTTCCCTCTTTCGTGATTTCACGTACAGTCTTCAAGGACGGAACCTGCTCAGGCGAATAGAGGTCACTCTTACCCGTTCCCCTGTTTCTGTCGCCCGAGAAGTAGTCGTGACCGAAAGCTTTGCCAAGCTTATCGAGGTAATTATAGAACTCACGCCAATCCTCACCGAATGCGCAGGAGAAGTACTCTTCTGCTATCTCCTCAAGCGAAAGATTTACGTCGTAGAGGGTACGCGCATAGGTATAGAATGCGAGTCCCGTCGGGAAGAAGCATCGCTGAGAGCCATCCTCGATAACACCGTTTATGTTATGGCTCTTATAGAATTTAATATCCTCGTTAATAACTCTCGAGTGAGATATTCCGCCGACGTCGTTCATCTGCCTTATCCAGAAATGGTACTCGTAGGCAAGGTTCGCGCCATGCCAATCCTTAGTCCAATTTTTAAAATGCGCAAACAACTCGTCAAAATTAGTAGGAAGAGTATTCTTATTTCTTACGTAAGGAGTTATCTTCACGTTTTCATCGGTTACCGTCAGGGACTTTGAATAAAACCGTGAGATAGGAGCAAAGAGAAGCGCGAATCTTTCGGGATTTTTGAGCTTTTCAACCTCGGGCGCCCACATCGTTTCGGTATAGGCTATGTAAACTATTCTGGTGCTAAGCTTTCTCTTCGTAAGCGCTTCGTCTATTTCGTTAAGAAGTATAACGTACCAATCCGACGGTGTTTTCTTCTGACAGTCCTCGCACTCGCAATGGTTGTTGTGAAGGTCGCCTAGCCATACGTGAAGATAATCGGATGGGTGATTTTCAGCATATTCGGCAACGCCCTCTGCGACTATGCGTCTTCCCTCGTCGTTAGACATACAAAACTGAGTCCAGTTGGGATATCCGCGGTGGAGCTTACGCTCGCCGCCTACGAGCGCGAGATAGCTTTTCTGCTTTTCGGTAAGAGAGGCATTATTCAAATCCTGCTGTGCCTGGTCTCCGGTTCTCATAGCCATGTTTATACCGAAAGGCATGCAGGTCCAGCCGTGACCGATATCGTGGAACATAAGGCCTCTTTTTGAAAGCTCCGCCTCACACTGACGCTTCCACTGAAGAATCTGACTCGGGCTTATGGGCTCGGGGGTACGGTTTTCAAGGTTGCTCGTGTGATTGTAATAATGTCTGTAGTAACCGGGAACGAAGAACTCCATCATAAACACGTTCATTCCTACCTTTGGAACGAACTCTATTACGTCAAGCATATCCGACTGATACTCCGCGCCCTCGTTACACCAACCTCTGTAACGGCAGGAGGGCTTGTGACGGTAATTTACAGGCAGGATATCCTGCATCGGTATAAACTCTCCGTCAACGCCGGGCATAAGCCAGCGGCAACCGTTCTGACGAAGGTACTCGTAAACCGCAAGAAGAACGCTTCGCGGGTTATCTCCAGCGATTATTCCGCCCTCTGTATCGGTATTTATATAAAGGATATCGTCAAGCTCCGGCTCTTCGGCATCGGAGATATCAAGCCCGAAATCCTGCATAAGTCCAAGACGGAAGCCATCCTTCGCTTCGGGGTTATAGGAAACCTCGATATTGCCGCATTCGGGCATCATCATTCTGAGATATTTGCGAAGCTCCTCGGCAGCGTAATCCACTGCGCTGAACGAAGAAATCTTTGAAATTTTAAGCATTATCAGTCCTCCAAAAACATTTGTAACTCCATTTTATAATATTAACCGACTAAAGTCAATACAGTGTCTATCGAAACTTTTTCGAAATCGATAAAAAAGCGCTCCGAATTCGGAGCGCCTGTTGTTATATGTATTATTACATAGTTACAAGGAAGAAACGAAGTGTGAAGAGGATTGCGATACATGTTACCACTATATCCTTCTTCGTATATTTACCTGTCGCCGCAGTAATGATGGTGTAAGCTATAGCGCCTACCGCGATACCGTTAGATATAGAATAAGTAAGAGGCATCATTACAAGAGCAAGGAATGCGGGAACAGCTGCTGTTATATCGCTCATATCAACCTTAGCAAAGTTCTTAAGCATAAGAACGCCAACGTAGATAAGTGCGGGAGCTGTTGCGCATGAAGGAACGATTGCCGCTACAGGGGTAAGGAAGAGGCAAAGGAAGAAGCAAGCCGCGGTTACAACAGATGTAAGACCGGTTCTTCCGCCTGCTGCAACGCCCGACGCAGACTCAACGAATGTCGTGCAGGTGGAGGTTCCGAGAAGCGCACCGGACAAGGTAGCGATAGAGTCGGAAGCCATAGACTCGTTAATGTTTATGGGATCACCGTTTTCGTCAAGCATATCAGCCTGAGAAGCGGTTCCGTAAAGAGTTCCTATAGTGTCGAACATATCAACGAGAGTGAACGTGATCACTAGAACTATTGCTTCAAGCACAGCCGCAAATCCGCCTGCAAAAATGGTATATCCCTTGAATGCACCGATGAATCCAATCTCACCGAAATCCTTGAAGGACTGACCTATCTGACCGAAGTCAAAGCTGGGAAGCTGCCATGTAGAAAGATAATACAAAACTGTAGCGCCTGCGATGGTTATGATTACAGAGCCCTTAACATTCTTTTTCTCAAGAACTGCAACAGCGAAAAGGCCAAGAAGCGCTATAACTACGGGAGCTATTGCACACCAAGCATCGAAGAAAGACTTACCTTCTATTGCACCGTGAAAATCAAAAAGCTGAACGAATGTATACTGGTTAGCCTGGATAATGCCTACATTCTTAAAACCAATAAAAGCAATGAAAAGACCGATACCTGCGGGGATTGCCTTTTTTAGACAATCAGGCAAAGCCTTTGCGATATACTGTCTTGCTCCGGTTATCGAAAGAATGAGGAACAAAACTCCTGAAAGAAGAATTATAAATAATCCCTGCTGATACTGACTAATTTCAGTTCCGTTAGTTGCAATCGGTGCTCCTGTAATAGGATCAAACACAAGGCTGGGTATGATAAACGAAACAAAGAAGAACGAGTTAAGTCCCATTCCACAAGCCTGTGCAAAAGGCATTTTTGCATAAAATGCATAAAGCAAAGTACCAATGACTGCAACGAGTATCGAAGCAACGTAAACCGCATTCCAGATAGGCGCAAAGTTTGCAGCAACAGGAGCTTCAAAATTCATAAAGCCCACTACCTGATTAGGGTTAGTTACAACGATGTAAGCCATTGCAAAGAAGGTCGTAAGACCTGCGACAATCTCTGTTTTTACAGAAGATTTGCGCTCGCTGATTTTGAAAAACTTGTCAAGTTTTGCAAGAAATGACTGCATTGTTTTTCTCCTTTAATTAATTTTTATATTCAGATTTTGATAAACCTAAACACCTTTTATTTTAAATAAAAATCGCTCTCATTGCAATTCGCAATTGTTACAAAAAAATGGACAAATTATTAGCAAATTTGACATTTTATTCAAAAAATGCGCCCGTACTATAGCAATACGGACGCTGCAGCATAAACTGATAATGAAAAAGATTACGAAAATTCCTTAAAATTCCTGTTTAAGATAAAGGTAATTTAGGCAAAAATAAGAATAGCAACAGCAAAGGAGAAGAAAGAAATTTCTGCGGGAATAAAAAATGAACATACGACGCGGTGATATTTACTATGCGGACCTCAGTC
>JAZLAO010000038.1:0-4567 GCA_045613205.1 Eubacteriales bacterium
CGAGCAACTTACCTCATCGTTGCTTCGCTCGCTGATACTTGAAATACTGCACGGTAAAAATCGCTCTTTGCCGAATAACAAAATAATTCTGGAAGCCACAGCCTATATAAGAGCAAATTTCAAAGAACCCCTCACCAACGGCAGTATTGCCAATACTCTTAAATATCACCCGTATTATCTCGGCTCACTCTTTCGCGAGCATCTCGGAAAAACACCTAGGGAATATATAGAAGAGGTGCGTCAGGCGCATGCTGCCGAGTTGCTGGCATTGACGGATTTCAGCATATATGAAATAGCTATGTGCTGCGGATATAAAACAGCCGAGCATTTCACGCGCCGGTTCAAACTTCATTACGGAACAACACCTACCGAGTGGCGCAAACGCCGCCTTGTGTGATTGGCTGCAAGGATTTTCTTGCGGAAAAACCTACCATATATCCCATATATTTTGCATTGAATCACCCTTCCTTTTTTGGTATAATTTATGAGTCGGTTGTATCCGAAAAACAAGAAAGGAAGGTATTTAATGAACAGGAAAACAAAACTAATTGCAGCATCGCTTCTGTGTGCGTCGGCATTCTCTCTATGCTCGTTTAGCGCAGGGGCGCGGACGGAGGAAATTCAACCTATATCGGCTGCGGGGATAGACGGAATTCAGCCTGTATACGAATCGGGAGCTGCCTCGCGAGCATTTAAACGGTATGAGGTATCTGTATCAAAGGTATATAACAGGAATGTGGGCGCGTATTCACCTGTTTCGCTGTCGCATAACGGAAGCAGACTTTCCTCCGACGTACGAATGATAAACGGCTCTCCGTACGTTTCGGTGAGAAGCTTCATCGGTGAAATCACGAATATGACTGTTACATACAGAAGTGCTGAGAGAACTCTTAACGTTCGCGGCTCGGGGTTTGAGATGGACGTTATAGACGGCGGAAACGTCATATACGCAAACGGCAGAACGCTGTTCTCTATGAGCCCGTCAACCCTTATGTCAAACGGCAGCATGTACGCTCCGCTTCAGAATATAGCAAAGGCGCTTGGCTTGTCGTATACATATAATTCCGAGGCAGCATCGGTTTATCTTTCGGGAAGAGTGAGACCCATTCAGCACGCAAGCACCTACTACAGAGAGGACGAGGTGTATTGGCTTTCGCGTATAATAAGCGCGGAGAGCCGCGGAGAGTCACTGCTCGGTCAGATAGCTGTCGGAAGCGTTGTTATGAACCGCGTGCGCTCATCATCCTACCCAAACACCATATGGGGCGTAATATTCGACAAAAAATACGGAGTGCAGTTCAGCCCGATAATCGACGGCAGCATATATAAAGCCCCCGTTGCAAGCGCAACCGTCGCGGCAAAGATATGCCTTGAGGGCTTTAACGTAAACAGAAATGCGCTGTTTTTCCTTTATCCAAGAGCCTCGACTTCATCCTGGATACCGAATAACAGGCAGTATCTTTTCAGCATAGGTAAGCACGATTTCCACGCCTGATTTACGTATTCTCTATCGGTGGCAAAGTCGGTTATCTAATCCGAAGAGCCTCAATATTTTCTGCGGACGGCTTTTGCCGTCCGTTCTGCTGTAGCTATTTTAACATAAAGAGAGCTGCAAGTAAGTATAGTGCGGTTACAAAAAAATCGTTCGAAAAAGACATAAAATTGTGCAAATTAGCCAAACGATATTATGAATTTTATGTGAAATGAGCATTTAGCCCTGAAATAACTTCCGAAAATATGGAAATTTGTTAACTCACGGTGAACAGAGCGCGAATTTGGTATCCAAAGTCTAAGCAAAGAGGTGAAAATTGACAAAAACAGAAGTTTTTGAGTGCTCATAACGCCACTTTTTCTTGCAAAAAAACAAAAAATCCTTCTGCGCTCTCTCGGGCGAAGCCCATTAGCATTACACATTAATATTTTTTATTTGTTTTTTTATTTTTATTATTATTGATATTTATTCTTATTTATTTGTATTTGTATTCTGCATTTGCATTTCGTATTTGTATTATTATTCGTATTGGTATTTTAATTTTGCATTCTGCATTTTGCGTTGGTATTAGTATTTATATTAAAAAGGGTAGCTTGGATTTTCTCCTTGCTACCCTTAAACGTTATTCGGCTTTGATTATATAGTTGTCTTTTCTGGGTCTCGCCTCGGGGGCTGGGCCGTCCGAATATCCGAGAATACAGTTGCCGATACCCTCGTAGTCGCCAAAGATTCCAAGCTCGCGGAGAATAGCCTTGCCCTCGTCGGTCTCAAAGGTCTCCTTTGCCCGATTTATCCAGCAGGAGCCGAGTCCGAGTGAGTGCGCTGCGTTAAGCATATTTCCCATTACAAGACTTCCGTCGTAAATATAGGTGGGAATTTTTCTGTCGGCAAGCACTATAAGCACTACGGGTGCGCCGTAGAAGGGGTCGCCCTCCATTCCCACGGTTTCGGCATTGATTTTTGAAATCCTGTCGCGCAGGGATTTATTGGTTACGGCAACTATTATAGGGGACTGATAGTTTCTGCCGGTTGGGGCGTAAGTGCCCGCGCGAAGCACCTCGTCGATAAGATTTTGCGGCACGGGTGTGGACTTGTACTTACGCACACTGCGGCGCTCAATCAAATTTTCTATAACTTTAGTTGTCATTTTCTGCAAAGCCCCTTAATTCCGGCAAGGATAAGTCCGCAAAAGTCGTCCTCGACGGGTGTATATTCGATAGTTGCAATCTTCTTTTCGGGGTTCGGGTTTTCCCATACGTAGCCGCCTATTGTGACGTCCTTACCGCTCTCGGTCTTGCCCTGATAGGTCGGGTCACAGAACCAGGTTCCGACGTATCCGTTGTGACGGTAATATTCCTGGGGCTTCGGCTCACCGTAGGTGCTTTCGTATGCCATGATGTTAACGCCGTATTTTATGGGAACAAGTACGGTGCTTCCGTCCTCGTAGGTCACAACGTAGTTGCCTATAGTGTTAGGCGCTTTCCACTCAACCTTGGGAGCTTGATTAACCGTTGCATGCTCGAATACGACACGCTCAAAGCTTTGGCCAACCGTAATCTTCTCACCGTCGAGGACTATTGCCTTCGGTGCGAGCGCCTTAACCGCAGAGGGAGCAGCTACTCCAACGGGGAGCTTAACAGCGGTAGCCTTGTAGCCCTTGGGGTTATACTTTCCGTGAACGTTATCTCTCATTGCGGGAAGAAGGTTTTTCGCGAGAATCTCCGTGTAGGTTTTTCTGTTTCTTGAGTCGTAGTTCTCGGTGTTCCAAAGCATCTCGGAAAGATACATCATATCCCACATCTTGCCGTTATATCCGTAAATTTCCTCGCTGTTTTCAAGCCAGGTTGAAATCTGGCCGCCAAGCATTCCCTTTTTCTTGATACGCTCTTCGTATCTCGGGTAGTGTGAGGAATAAAGGTTTCCGACAGCAACACGGAATCCCTTCTTAAGAAGGTTATCTTCGATGTTGTGGGGAATATTGAAGTACCATACGAAGTCAAGCATAACGACGTCCTTCGGGATACTGTCGATTGCGGTGTATGTGTGATAGGGTCTGTATGGCGGGGGCTGAAGCATATCCGACCACATCATAGTTCCAAGGCCCTTCTTTGCAAGGTAGTCGTGAAGCTTGGTTACGTGCTCCGCGAGCATTGCGGCAGGTCCTCTTTCGCGGCATCTCTTGCAAACGCCTATCTTGTATATCTCGTCGTGGCCGATATGAACGAATCTCTCGGGCTTGACGAAGTCAACGACCTCGTCGATTATATCGAAGATAATATCGTAGGATTCTTTAAGAGAGGGGCAGTAGCAGTGGTGATATCTTGCCGCGGGGCGTTCGTCCTCGTTACGTGTATCCTTAACTATAACGACCTCGTCGTCAATTTCGGCAAGCTCGGGGTGAGCGATTGTTATGTACTGAACGTGACCGAGGCTCTCTACCTCGGGGATAATTTCCATGCCGAGCTCGCGCGCGAAATTGATATAGCGGCGCACGTCCTCTTTTTCAATAATCGCGCCATTTGCAAGCATGGGGTAGTGGGGAGGAATCGGAACGTTTTCGGGATTGTTTCTGTATTCTGCCGTTACCTTTTCCCAAGCCTCTGCTATTTCGGGGTGGCTATCGTATCTCATACAGCCTGCAAGCTCAATGAAGAAGATATTGAATCTTAAGGGAAGAAGAACGTAACGGAAAAGTCTTCTCATAAACTCAAACTGCGAAAGCTCGGGAATACCTGCGTGGAATCCGCGGATTTCCTTTGAGGGACGGTCGTCACAATTGAAGCGGCGAACGCCTTTTTTAATTTCGGAGAGCTGAAGAATTGTATCCGCGCCGTAAAGAAGTGTAAGGCGGGATTTTGCGCTTACGGTAATCTTTTTCTTGGTGGTTTTTACGGTGTAGCGCTCGCCGTCGTAGGATTTAAAGCTGTTTTTATCAAATACGATTACAGCGCCTCTCTTCGACTGCCATTCACCAAAGGTTTCGGTAAGTCTTTCTTTAAGAAATTCTGCAGCGTAAATTTCGTCCGCATCTCCGTTTTTCGACACGATATCCTTGATTTTTACGTATCCGTCAAG
>JAZLAO010000039.1:0-16647 GCA_045613205.1 Eubacteriales bacterium
CTCCGACGTTGCAATTTACGTTGAGAGAGGTGCCGCAGATATCGGCGTTGCAGGTAAGGATATTCTTCTCGAATACTCCCCCGACGTTTATGAGCTTCTTGATATGAATATGGGTAAGTGCCGTATGGCGGTTGCCGCAAAAAAGGAATTCCGTGACAATACGGAAAACACACTCCGCGTTGCTACAAAATTCCCGAACATCGCAAAGGATTACTACAGCAAAAAGGGCCGCGATATTGATATTATCAAGCTCAACGGCTCTATCGAAATTGCTCCGATTCTCGGTCTTTCCGATGTTATCGTGGATATCGTTGAAACTGGAACTACTTTGAAGGAAAACAGCCTTGAGGTGTTCGAGACTGTAGCACCGATAAGCGCGCGGCTTATTTCAAACAAATCCAGCTTTAAATTCAAGACGCAGGAAATTGAAAAAATTCTTGAATGCATGAAAAGGGAAATAGAGAATGATTAAGATATACAAATACGGAGAGGTCGAAAACAGTGAGATTTTTGCCCGCGATAACATTGCAGCAAACGTCGAGGGCACGGTTTGTGAGATAATAGCAAACGTCATAAAATCGGGAGACTCGGCTCTTTACGAATACGCTCGGAAATTTGATAAGGCAAATCTTACTTCTCTTGAGGTCACCGAAGCGGAGATTGAAGAGGCTTTTTCATCGGTAGACGCTGAGTTTATAGGTATAATAAAGGAAGCCTGCGAAAACATACGGGCTTTCCATAAAAGGCAGGTAAGAAACAGCTTCGTTATCAACGAGTGCGACGGCATAGTCACGGGGCAGAAGGTTATGCCTATAGAAAAGGTAGGTATATACGTCCCCGGCGGAACTGCAGCGTATCCCTCTACCGTTCTCATGGATTCCGTCCCCGCGAAGATTGCTGGCTGCCGCGAGATAGTTATGGTAACACCGCCTACTAAGGACGGAACGGTTAATCCGGTAATACTTGCCGCGGCAAAAATTGCAGGAGTTGACAGAATATTTAAGGTTGGCGGTGCGCAGGCTGTTGCGGCACTCGCATACGGAACGGAGAGTATTCCAAAGGTCGACAAGATTGTAGGTCCGGGTAACGCATACGTTGCCGAAGCGAAAAAGCAGGTATTCGGCAGGGTTTCGATAGATATGATTGCGGGACCGTCGGAGATACTCGTGGTTGCCGATTCGACGTGTAACCCAAAGTTTGTTGCAGCTGATATGCTTTCACAGGCAGAGCACGACAAAATGGCAAGCGCCGTTCTGGTTACCGATAGCTTCGAGTTTGCAAAGCTCGTTTCCGAGGAGCTTGAGCGTCAGATTCCCGAGCTTCCGAGATGCGAGATTGCGCGAACATCTATTGACAATAACGGAAAAATAATCGTTGCCGAGGGTAATCTTTTGCTCGCTATTGATATCGCAAACGAAATTGCTCCGGAGCATCTTGAGCTTTGCGTCGATAATCCCTTTGATTACCTTGACAAAATAAAGCACGCGGGCTCAATATTCATGGGCAAAAATTGTCCCGAAGCTCTCGGTGACTATTTCGCGGGTCCGAACCACACACTTCCTACAAGCGGAACCGCGAGATTTTCCTCGCCTCTCGGAGTTGAGGACTTCGTGAAGACCTCGCAGTTTACTTACTATACAAAAGAAGCCCTATCCCGTGTCGCAGATAAAGTGGCTTATTTCGCAAGCCAGGAAGGACTTGACGCGCATGCAAAAAGCGCGACTATTCGTTTTGAGGACTGATTATGACTAGATTTTTCAGCGAAAAATATGCATCTCTTGACGCATACGTCCCGGGCGAGCAGCCAAAGGACAAAAAATACATAAAGCTTAATACAAACGAGTCGCCTTTTCCGCCATCGCAGTCGGTGATAGATGCCGTAACCCGTGAGGCGTGTGACTTAAGACTATATTCCGACCCCGAGTGCTACTATCTTTCAGAAAAGTGCGCCGAGGTGTACGGAGTTTCGCGCGATATGGTGCTCATGACTAACGGCTCGGACGAAATACTCAATTTTGCTTTTATGGCTTTTTGCGATGAAAAGCACCCGATTGTATTTCCCGAGATAACCTACGGCTTTTATCCTGTTTTTGCCGAGCTTAACCATATTCCATACGAAACAATACCCCTTACCGATAATTTTGAGATTGACTACCGCGATTACGTCGGCATCGGGAAAAATATAGTTATAGCTAACCCAAACGCACCGACGGGTATTGCACTCGGGCTTTCCGAAATTGAAGAGATAGTAAAGTCAAACCCTGATAATATAGTAATAATTGACGAGGCGTACGTTGATTTCGGCGCTGCGAGTGCCGTGCCGCTTGTGTATAAGTACGATAATCTTATCGTAACTATGACCTTTTCAAAATCGCGCTCTATGGCGGGCGCGCGTCTTGGCTTCGGCATTGCAAATCCGGGCTTGATTGCCGATATGAATACCATAAAATACTCAACCAACCCTTATAACGTTAACAGAATGACTGCTGCTGCCGGCATTGCCGCGCTGGAGGACAACGGTTATTATATGAATAACTGTAAAATTATCGAAGAAAACCGTGAATACACGAGAGAAAAGCTTATTTCATACGGTTTTTCAGTGCTTCCTTCAAAGGCAAATTTCCTTTTTGCATCGCACAGGGATATTCCCGGAGAGGAGCTCTATTTGAAGCTTAAGAGCCTCGGTGTCCTCGTACGCCATTTTACTAAAGAGAAGATTAAAAATTTCAATCGCATAACGGTGGGAACGCGTGAGGAAATGGACGCGCTTCTCGAAAAAATCGACTTCATTTTAAAGGAGAAGAAAAATGAGAGCATCTGAAATAAAGAGAAAAACCGCAGAAACCGAGATAGAGCTTAAGCTCGCGCTTGACGGCAGCGGTGTGTCGAATATTGACACGGGGTGCGGGTATCTCGACCATATGCTGACTCTTTTTGCAAAGCACGCGCACTATGACCTTGAGGTAAAGTGCATCGGTGACGTTGAGGTTGATTATCACCACACGGTCGAGGACGTCGGAATATGTCTTGGCAAGGCGTTTCTTGAGGCTCTCGGTGATAAAAAGGGAATAAAGAGATACGGTGACAGGATTCTTCCTATGGACGAGGCGCTTATCCTTTCTGCCGTTGATATATCGGGAAGAGATTATCTTGGCTACGCTCTTGACATTCCTTCGTTTAAGGTTGGCGATTTCGACACCGAGCTTTGCGAGGAATTCTGGCGCTCCTTCGTTCGTGAGGCAAGAATTAATCTACATATAAGAGGACTTGCGGGAACAAATTCGCACCACATAATAGAGGGCGCGTTCAAGTCGGTTGCGCGCTCGCTTGCCGAGGCAACCGAAATCGACTCGAAATTCAGTGACGAAGTTCCATCTACAAAAGGAGTTATTTAATGATAGCTGTAATTGATTACGGCGTAGGAAACCTTTTCTCGCTTACATCTTCGCTCTCGAAAATAGGTGCGGACTCTGTTGTTACGGGCGACCCCGACGTAATACGGCGGGCGGATAAAATTATTCTGCCGGGAGTCGGTGCTTTCAGAGATGCCAAAGAGAAGCTTCGCGAGTCGGGGCTTGATAAGGTAATTATAGACGAGGTGCGCGGCGGAAAGAAGATTTTCGGCATTTGCCTCGGTATGCAGATGCTCTTCGAGAGAAGCTTTGAATACGGAGAGCATGAGGGGCTTGGACTTCTCACCGGAAGTGTCGTCGCGATGCAGGGAAAAATCCCGTCCGAATTGAAGATACCTCATATAGGCTGGAATTCTCTCCGTGTGAAGAAGGCGCATCCCATATTCAAGTACGTTAAGGATGGGGACTACGTCTATTTTGTGCATTCCTACTATGCTACGGGGTGCGAGGAGAGTCTTCTTGCGACGAGTGAATACGGAGAGGAGCTCACTGCCGCGGTAGCGCTTGGAAACATCAGCGGCACTCAGTTTCACCCCGAAAAAAGCGGTGAAGTCGGACTCTCTATTTTGAGAGCCTTCGCAGAATGGTAAAAGAGGAAAGAAGACGGTATGAAAATTTTTCCCGCGATAGATTTATACGACAAAAAAGCAGTCAGGCTTTATAAAGGCAATTATGCCGAAATGACGGTTTACAGCGAAAACCCGATAGAGATAGCACTCGATTTCAAAAAATGCGGAGCAGAGTATATTCACGTAGTGGACCTTGAGGGCGCAAAGGACGGAACGACGCCTAACATAGAGATAGTTAAAGAGATAGCAAATGAAAGCGGTCTTTTCGTCGAGATTGGCGGGGGTATTCGCACAATGGAGGTGCTCGACAGCTATTTTTCCTCGGGCGTATCCCGCGCAATACTTGGAACAGCGGCTGTTACCGACGAGGCTTTTCTCAGGGCAGCCGTGTCAAAATACGGTGATAAAATAGCCGTCGGTGCAGACGTGAAGGACGGATATATAGCCATAAAGGGCTGGATAGAAAAATCCCAATACACCCTAGATGAGTTTTTTTCGAAAATGGACAGCCTCGGTGTTAAGACAATAATATGCACGGATATATCAAAGGACGGAGCAATGCGAGGTACAAACCTTGAAATGTACCGCGAGCTTTCGAAAAAGTATTCGCTTGATATAGTTGCTTCGGGGGGCGTGTCGACTCTTGACGACGTCCGTGAGCTTGCAAAAATGAATATGTACGGCGCGATAATAGGAAAGGCGTATTACACGGGCGGGGTAAATATATCCGACGCTGTAAAGGTAGCAGAAGAATATGATAACTAAAAGAATTATACCCTGCCTCGACGTTCGTGACGGCAGAGTGGTTAAGGGAGTGAATTTTCTCGGACTTGCCGACGTTTCCTCCCCTGTAAAGCTTGCAAAATATTACTCGGACTCGGGCGCGGACGAGCTTGTTTTCTATGATATAACTGCCTCGAGCGAGGGGCGCGCGCTCTTTACCGACATTCTCCTAGAGGTCGCCAGTACCATCTTTATTCCGCTCACGGTCGGTGGCGGAATCAACACTGTTGACGACTTCGACAGAGTTTTGAAGTGCGGTGCAGATAAGGTAAGCGTAAATTCGGGTGCTATAAGGAATCCGAGCCTTATAGCAGAGGCAGCCAGAAAGTACGGCAACCAGTGCGTAGTTATTTCTGCCGACGTCAAGAGAGTAGACGGAGAGTTCCGCGTTTTTTCAAAGGGCGGCAGGGTTGACACGGGTATGGAGGCTATATCTTGGATAAAAAGATGCGTCGGTATGGGCGCGGGCGAAGTGGTTTTAAACTCCATAGACACCGACGGCGTGAAGGGCGGATTCGATATTGAAATGCTTCGCGCTGTACGTGATGCCGTGAACGTGCCGGTTATAGCTTCGGGCGGTGCGGGATGCGCCGATGATTTCGTAAAGCTGTTCCGCGAGATACCGGATATGGACGCGGGTCTTGCCGCTTCGATATTCCATTTCGGTGAAGTTGAAATTGTTGACCTTAAGCGTCAGATGGCGGCTGAGGGAATACTTGTTAGATTATGATGGGAGATGCATATATATGTTGAATATTGACGAGCTTAAATTTGATAAAGACGGACTTATTCCCGCGGTGGTTGTTGACTCTATAACAAAAAAGGTCCTCACTGTTGCTTATATGAATAAGGAGAGTCTTAAGATTTCTATGGAAAAGGGGCTTACCTGCTTTTTCAGCCGTTCAAGAGGGGAGCTTTGGCTCAAGGGCGAAACCAGCGGAAACTATCAGCATATAGTTTCTATAACAGCCGATTGCGATAACGACGCGCTTGTTGTAGTTGTTGAAAAGGATGGGCCCGCATGTCACACGGGAAGCGATTCCTGCTTCACAAAACCTGTATATCAGAGTGAGGAGCTCTCCGAGTTTTCACTTGAGGGACTTTACGGACTATTACTTGAAAGAAAAGAAAAAATGCCCGAGGGCTCTTATACTACATATCTTTTCGAAAAGGGAATCGACAAGATTCTCAAAAAGGTCGGTGAGGAATGCACCGAGGTTATAATAGCGGGTAAGGCTGACGATAAAAAGGAAACGGTATACGAAATTGCCGACCTCGCATATCACGTAATGGTGCTTATGACCGAAATGGGAATTACGGTTGAGGACGTACACCGCGAGCTTGCCTCGCGTCACGTAATCGACCATAAGGTAAAGCAGGAAAAGATGACCTGACGGATATCCGAACCGTAATAAAAAAAGAGAAAACCGGAGGCTTTGAACTCGGTTTTCTCATTTGAGATAATTTTTAGGCAGAGGCGCCTTGTTTTGCGCCTCTGCCATCTTTTATTAACTTGTGTTTAATTAAGCTTTTTCAGCGTTTTTCTTCTGAAGATATTTGAGAAAGAAGATGACACCGCCAAAAAGGACTATTGCAACAGCCCACATGATGAGGCAGGCAGCAACGCTTCCGAGAGAGGCGCAGAATCCGGCTACAATATAGGTTACACACGAAACTGCAGCAATAACTAGTGCATAAGGCAATTGAGTGTTTACATGGTCAACGTGATTGCATTTTGCGCCTGCAGATGCGAGAATTGTGGTGTCGGATATTGGAGAGATATGGTCACCGAGAACTGCTCCGCCAAGAGTTGCTGAAACGGTCATTATTGCAAGAGTTCCGCTTCCGCCAAGAATGGTAACCGCGATAGGCACGAGAACTCCGAAAGTGCCCCAGGACGTACCGGTTGAAAACGCAATTGCAGCGGCAAGAACAAAGAAGATTGCGGGCATAAGCGACTCGGCAAATCCGCCGTTTGCAAGGTTCGTTTCGACGAATGAACGAGCATCAAGATAACCGCCTTTTGCACCCATAATTCCGGAAATGCACCAAGCGAACGTAAGAATGAGAATTGCGGGAACCATTGCTTTGAAGCCTTGAGTAAAGCTGTCTGTGATTTCTGTGAAGGAAACAACCTTGGAAATCATGTAGTAAATGGCGATTATGATAAGGGCAAAGGTTGAACCGATTGAAAGAGAAAGACCTGCATCACAGTTTGAGAAAGCTTCGATAGCATTCGCTGACTGAGGAACGGGGGTGTATCCGGCAGGTTCTATTTCTGCATAAATTAGGATGTTCTCACCGGGGGTTACGGTTGTTGGCTTGTTTATAACGAGCTTAATAAAGCCGTCTGCACTTGCTTCGTAATAATAGGGCTCTCCGTTTTCCGCACCGTTAGGAACTTCTAGGTCGGTAAGCGTTGCAAGAACCGCATCGCTTGCGTTAAGTATAACGTCACAGTTGGAGTCTGTTGCATTTATCGAAACGATATCATCTTTGCTGAATTCCGCTTCGAATTCCGAACCCCAATTGTAGAAAAATCCGGTGAACAGCATACCTGCTATGCAGCAAATGATAAGTATTGCAACCGGGATTGCAAGATGGCGAACCTTGCCGTTTGGGTTGACTTTAATGCTTGTATCTTCACTCTCCGAGCCGTCGGATAATCCTGCGGTGAGGTCGCCTGTGGTTTCTGCGATTAGTTCGTTCTTACGCATTTTTCCGAAATCGATGTTTAAGAAGCAAAGCATGAACACCATAGCGATAGTAAGGAGCGCGTAGAGGTTGAATGGAATAGTCTTTATAAAGACCATCAATCCGTCACCTTCAAGCTCGCCTGCTACAGCTGCTGCCCAACTTGATATGGGAGCGATAATGCAAACAGGTGCTGCCGTTGAATCGATTATGTAAGCGAGCTTTGCGCGGGAAACCTTGAATTTGTCGGTGACGGGACTCATAACCGAGCCGACAGTAAGGCAGTTGAAGTAATCGTCAACGAAAATAAGGCATCCAAGACCTGCTGTCGCAGCAAGAGCTCCGCTCTTGGATTTGATTTTGCTTTGAGCCCAGTTTCCGTAAGCCATAGCTCCACCGGATTTCTGCATTAGTATTACGAGTATTCCGAGAACGACGAGGAAAACGATAATCGGAACGTTAGCACCAACCTTTTCACTCATTAATTCGTATACTGTTTGCATAGCCGAAACGGGATTTCCGCCAACGTACATCATTGCGCCAACGAAAATGCCGGCAAAGAGCGAAACGTAAACCTGCTTTGTCGCAAGCGCGAGCACGATAGCGATAATTGCGGGCAAAAATGCCCAAATTGATCCTACCATTGTAAAATCTCCTTTGAATTTTATAGTTTAAAACAACGTTAATTCATTTTAACATAAAGTTAATAAATTGTCAATAAAAAAGGAAATATTTAGTTTTTAGGTGTTATAGCTAAAGAGAGTCGCTAATAAGTTTTGGCACGATAAATTTTAGTGTATTTGTCGCGCTGACTCTTGTAAAGATATAATCAAAATAGCGGTATTATTTGGGTCTTGACAAAATACCCCATATGGGTATATAATAGTTGCAGAACAGGAGAGGAGAATGTTATGTCTTGTGAATGTAAAACCGAAAAAAAGAAGCTTCGGAGTGAAGCTGAATATAAAAGCCTTATAAACCGACTGAGCAGAATTGAGGGGCAGGTCAGAGGTGTGCGCGGAATGATTGAAAATGACACCTATTGCGTTGACGTTTTGGTTCAAGTTGCCGCTATAAGCTCGGCTTTGCGCTCGTTTTCGGCAGAGCTTCTCGAAAGCCATATAAAGAGCTGTGTCGTGTCGGATATCAAGAAAGGAAATGAGGAGGTTGTGGACGAGCTTATCAAAACGCTCGGCCGTTTTCTGAAATAAAGAGGTATGAGAGAATATAACGTTACGGGAATGAGCTGTGCCGCCTGCTCGGCAAGAGTTGAAAAGGCGGTGCGCTCGCTTGACGGTGTAACCTATTGCTCGGTGAATCTTCTGACAAATTCAATGAGCGTCGAGGGCGCTGATGATTCTTCGGTAATCGCAGCGGTCGAAGCTGCGGGATACGGAGCTTCGCTCAAAGGCGGTAACGGCCGTGTTGAAAGCAAAAGTGATGGCACTGGCGGCGAGATAAAAAGACTTGTTTTGAGAATGATTGCTTCGCTTGTAATTTTACTTCCGCTGATGTACGTATCTATGGGGCACGTGATGTGGAATTTTCCTCTGCCGAGAGGGCTTGCTGATAATCCTCTGGCTCTCGGATTAATTCAGCTTGTGCTCTGCGCACTGGTAATGGTCATAAATCAGAAGTTCTTTATAAATGGCACAAAGGGCGTGATACACCGTGCGCCGAATATGGATACGCTCGTCGCACTAGGCTCGGGAGTGTCGTTTATTTGGAGTCTTTATCTCGTCTTTAAAATGACGTTTGCAGCAGGGGAGAACGCTCACCGTTATCTTCACGGACTGTATTTCGAATCTGCTGCCATGATACTTGCACTGATAACGGTGGGAAAGCTGCTTGAAGCATATGCAAAGGGAAAAACAACCGATGCTATAAGCTCCCTTATGAAGCTGACCCCGTCGGTAGCAACAGTCGAACGTGACGGAAAAGAAATAAAAATTCCGACTAAGGACGTTCGTATAGACGACATATTTATAATCAGACCGGGTGAAAGCATAGCCGTTGACGGTGTGGTTATTGACGGAGAGAGTGCCGTTGATGAGTCGGCTCTTACGGGAGAGAGTATTCCCTCTGAAAAGTCGCACGGGTCTAGGGTATACGCGGCAACTAATAACACTTTCGGATATATGAAGTGCCGAGCCGTGAGTGTTGGCGAGGACACCGCTATATCAAAAGTCGTTAAAATGGTCTCGGACACCTCGGCAAGTAAAGCTCCGATAGCAAAGGTGGCGGACCGTGTCGCAGGAATTTTTGTTCCGACAGTGCTTTTGATTTCACTCGTAACATTTGTTATATGGTTATTTGTAAACAATAGTTTGGGTTATGCGCTCGAGAGGGCTATTTCGGTTCTTGTCATAAGCTGTCCGTGCGCGCTCGGACTTGCAACCCCTGTTGCAATCATGGTTGCCAGCGGTATAGGCGCAAGGGGCGGTGTTCTCTTTAAAAACGCAACGGCGCTTGAGATTACCGGCAGAGCGAAAACCGTAGCTCTTGACAAAACGGGAACGATAACCGTCGGTGAGCCATCGGTGAGGACTGTCATTCCATTTGAGGTGAGCGAGGAGGAGCTTATAAGATTTGCTGCCGCTATTGAATCGGGAAGCGAGCATCCGCTCGGTGCTGCGATAGTGAAATGCGCGCAGGATAGAAAGCTTGCTGTTCCGCATTTTTCCTCCTTTTCGGCAATTTTCGGCAAAGGCGTCTCGGCTGTCGTTGACGGTGAGATTTGTTATGGCGGAAGCTTTGATTTTATAAACGGAATTGTAACTCTTCCCGATTATGCCAAAGAAGAGTACGCGAGAATTTCCGCACTCGGACAAACACCCATCTTCTTTTTGAAGGGCGGTATACCCATCGGTATAATTTCGGTTGCCGACACTGTACGCGAGGACAGCGCAGCTGCTATAAGCGAGCTCAAAAAAATGGACGTGCGCACTGTAATGATTACGGGAGACAACGAGCTGTGCGCCCGCGCAATAGGCGACGAATGCGGAATCGACGGGGTGATTGCAGGCGTTATGCCCGACGAAAAGGCGGCTATGGTTGACAGACTTTGCAATGACGGCAGAGTCATAATGGTCGGTGACGGAATAAACGATGCTCCCGCTCTCGTACGCGCTGACGTTGGAATGGCGATAGGCAGGGGAGTTGATATTGCAATAGAGTCGGCAGACGTCGTCCTGGTGCGCTCCTCTCTCTTCGACGTTGTTTCGGCAATAAAGCTCAGCCGCGCGACGTTAAAGACGATACACGAAAATCTTTTCTGGGCGTTCATATATAACGTAATAGGTATACCTCTTGCAGCGGGCGCGTTTATTAAGCTTTTTGGCTGGGAGCTTAATCCAATGTTTGGCGCGCTTGCTATGAGTCTTTCAAGCTTCTCTGTGGTTATGAATGCATTGAGGCTTAACACTAAAAAAATCTTCGAAAAATATAATAAAACAAAGAATGATATAGGAAGGGATATTGCAAAAATGGAAAAAATTATGAAAATTGATGGAATGATGTGCCCTCATTGCGAAGCGAGAGTTCGCGAAGTGCTCTCGCAGATAAAGGGTGTCACTTCTGTTTCGGTCAGTCACGAAAAAGGAACTGCAGTGCTGTCGTGTGACACGTCGGTAACCAACGGTATTCTTCGCGCAGCCGTTGAGAACGCGGGATATAAAGTTAATGAAATAAATTAAAGCAACAGAAAACAGGGGCGAGGTTCATTCCGACGCCTCTTTTTTGCATGTAAATAAAAAAATAAAAATCTGCTATTGACATATAATAAAAAATGTAGTATAATGGTTGCATCAAATTGTATACAAGAATACATAAATACATTTTTGAGAGAAAGGTGATTAAAATGATTTATAAGAACCCCCATAGCAACCTTATGGAGCAATCGCAGTACAGATATTCGCTTCAGGACGTAGAGGAGCCGAACCTCTACCGCGAGATTTATCCTTACGATGAAATTCCAAAGGTTGCCTTTAACCACCGCCACGTTCCCCTTGATATGCCCAGCGAAATATGGATAACCGACACCACATTCCGCGACGGTCAGCAGTCAAGAGCTCCTTACACAGTTGAACAGATAGTAACATTATACAAAATGCTTCACCGACTTGGCGGTGAAAACGGAATTATCCGTCAGTCCGAATTTTTCGTGTATACCAAAAAGGATAAGGAAGCGCTTCTTAAATGCATGGACCTCGGATATGAATTCCCCGAGATAACTACTTGGATAAGAGCGAAGAAGGAGGACTTTAATCTTGTCTCCGACCTCGGAATCAAGGAGACGGGTATTCTCGTTTCCTGCTCTGATTACCACATATTCAAAAAGCTCGGGCTTTCGAGAAAAGAGGCTCTTGACCATTACCTCGGAGTAGTTAAAAATGCATTCAGCGCGGGAATCCGTCCTCGCTGTCATCTTGAGGATATAACACGAGCTGATTTCTACGGCTTCGTTGTTCCTTTTGTTCACGCGCTCAACGAGCTTTCAAGGGAAGCGCGTATTCCTGTCAAGATTCGTATGTGCGATACTATGGGATACGGAGTTTCCTACCCCGGTGTTGCGCTTCCGCGAAGCGTTCCGGGTATAGTCTACGGTCTTCACCACTACGCTGACGTTCCGTCTGATATGCTTGAATGGCACGGACATAACGACTTTTATAAGGGTGTCAACAATGCGGTTTCGGCATGGCTTTACGGAGCATCGGGCGTCAACTGCTCGCTTCTCGGAATAGGTGAGAGAACGGGCAACGTACCTCTTGAAGCTATGGTTATGGAGTATGCATCTCTGCGCGGCACACTTGACGGAATGGACCCGACGGTAATTACCGAAATAGCCGACTATTTCAAGCGCGAGCTCGGATATGCAATTCCTCCGATGACACCGTTCGTCGGTGATAATTTCAACGTGACACGCGCGGGAATTCACGCTGACGGTCTTATGAAGGATGCTGAAATTTACAATATATTCGATACGGAAAAAATACTCAACAGACCCGCTGAGGTTGCAATATCGAACACCTCGGGACTTGCGGGAATTGCGTATTGGGTGAACAAGCATTACTCGCTTTGCGGTGAGCGTGCCGTAACTAAGCAGGACGACATAGTAATAAAAATGAAAGCGGCAATAGATAAGGAATACGCAGACGGAAGAACAACTCTTATGGGTGACGACGAGCTTTCGGAAATATTACTTTCCTTGTCACCGGGTTTTGCGCGAGGATAATGTTATGATAGTTGACAGTAAATCACAATCACTTGAAGAGATGGTCTATTCAAGGCTCGAAGAGGAAATTCTATCGGGCGAGCTTAAGCGAGGAGAGCCGCTTGTGGAGCTCTCGCTTGCTAAAAGACTTGACGTCAGCAGAACGCCTATCAGAGGCGCGCTGCACAGACTCTCGGAGGAGGGACTCGTTGAGATATCACCTAACAGAGGCGCGGTAGTTCTCGGCATAAACGTGGACGACCTCATTGATATATACAGACTGAGAGAGCGGCTTGAGGGACTCGCCTCTTCTCTTGCAGCGCAGAGAATAACTGAGGAAGAAATTGAAAAGCTGACTGAGGCGGTTGACCTTGCGGAGTTTTATATGACGAAAAAGGATACCGAGCATACAAAGGAGCTCGACACGGTATTCCATAGCATCATATATAAAGCATCGGGCTCGCGCTTCCTTGAGCGGACGCTCTCGGAGCTTCACAGAAAAATAAAATCCTACAGAAAGCTCTCGCTTTCAGTGCCGGGAAGACCTGAAAAAACCGAGGGTGAGCACAGAGAGATTTTAGAAGCAATAAAAAAAGGCGATGCTGAAATGGCAGACAGACTCACTTCGCTTCACGTGCGCAGGGCGCTTGAAAATATGCTTACTGCAGTAAATAATAATAACGGAGATTAAAATGGGATATACAATAGCACAAAAAATTATAAAGAACCATCTCGTCTCGGGCGAGCTGATACAGGGCAGTGAAATAGGACTCAGAATTGACCAGACCTTGACTCAGGATGCCACGGGAACTATGGCGTATCTTCAGTTTGAAGCAATGGGCTGCGAGAGAGTAAAAACAGAGCTTTCGGTTGCATATATCGACCACAACACGCTTCAGGCGGGATTTGAAAATGCCGACGACCACAGATACATACAGACGGTGACGAAAAAACACGGTATTCGCTTCTCGCGACCCGGCAACGGAATATGCCACCAGGTGCATCTCGAGCGATTCGGAATACCCGGTAAAACCCTTATCGGCTCTGATAGCCACACCCCCACAGCAGGCGGTATAGGCATGCTCGGTATGGGTGCCGGAGGTCTTGACGTCGCTGTTGCGATGGGCGGCGGCACTTATTATATAACGATGCCTAAAATGATTAAGGTTAATCTCACGGGCAAGCTTCCCGCCTATGTCGGAGCAAAGGATATAATCCTTGAGGTGCTCCGTATCCTCGGTGTAAAGGGCGGTGTCGGAGCTATAGTCGAGTACGGAGGAGAGGGAATCAAGACTCTCACCGTTCCCCAGCGTGCGACTATAACGAATATGGGAGCTGAGCTCGGAGCTACAAGCTCGATATTTCCCTCGGATGAGATAACCCGCGCATTCCTTAAAGCAGAGGGCAGGGAGGCGGATTATACACCGCTTGAGTCCGACGCGGATGCGGTATACGACTCCGAATATACTATAGACCTTGATAAGCTTGCGCCCCTTGCGGCTTGTCCCCACAGCCCCGATAACGTCAAGCCCGTGTCAAATCTTGCGGGAATGAAAATAAACCAGGTATGCATAGGCTCTTGCACGAATTCCTCTATGCTTGATATGCTTACCGTTGCGGCAATGCTTAAAGGCAAGACCGTTCACCCCGACGTAAGCCTTTCGATTTCCCCCGGCTCAAAGCAGGTATATACCATGCTTGCCGAGTGCGGAGCCCTTGCCGACCTTATTGCAGCGGGCGCGAGAATACTCGAATGTGCCTGCGGTCCCTGTATCGGAATGGGATTTTCACCGAAATCGGCAGGCGTCAGCCTACGTACCTTTAACCGTAATTTTCTTGCGAGAAGCGGTACTGCGGATGCTGAGGTTTACCTCGTCTCCCCCGAAACTGCCGCTGCATCCGCGATAGCAGGCGTGTTCTGCGACCCGACGACTCTTGGTGAAGCTCCTATTGTGAACGTACCCGAGGTGTTCACGGTGAACGATAATCTTATCGAAATGCCTGCAACAGAAGCGGAGGCTCACACCGTCGAGGTTGAGCGCGGACCCAACATTAAGCCGATACCGCAGGGCAAAGCGCCCGACGAAAACCTTGAAACAAAGCTTATACTAAAGGTTGGAGACAACATCACCACCGACCATATAATGCCGGCAGGCACGAAGGTGCTTCCTTACCGTTCAAACGTTCCGAAGCTCTCGGAATTCTGCTTCACGGTATGCGATAAGGACTTTCCCGAAAGAGCAAAGAGAGAGGGCGGCGGAATCATTCTCGGCGGTCAGAACTACGGTCAGGGCTCGTCACGTGAGCACGCGGCACTCGTTCCGCTTTACCTCGGAATAAAGGCGGTTGTGGCAAAGAGCTTTGCGAGAATTCACATAGCAAACCTCATAAACTTCGGCATAGTTCCGATGACTCTTTTAAATGAAGATGATTACGATAAGCTTTCGGAGGGCGCGGATATCTATATCGAAAACTTCCGCGAGGCTATCAAAAGTAGCGATAAGGCAGTCCTTGTAAACCGCGATAATGGCGCACGGGTAGAGCTTTCGCTTAATTTTACAGCACGTCAGCGCGAGATTCTTCTTGCGGGCGGAACACTCAATTACACCAAAAACAATCAATAAGGAAAGAGAAAAGGAAAAGACTATGAACTGTTATGAAAAAAATCTTGACGCGGCATGCGAAAAATTCAGAAAAATTCTTGAAGAGCAGCTTACCCGTGTCGAAAATATGAAGGCGCAGGGCGATTTTACCGACTATTCCGCTCTCGAAACCATTAAAATCGGTGTATGCGGCGGTGACGGCATAGGCCCTACTATCACAAAAGAAGCAAGACGCGTTCTCGAATTTATCCTTGACGACCTCGTGAAATCGGGTAAAGTTAAGTTTACAACGATAGACGGTCTTACGATAGAGAACAGAATTGCCGTAGGCAAGGCAATTCCCGACGACGTTATGGCAGAGCTTAAGGCGTGCGACATTATCCTTAAAGGCCCGACCACAACTCCGCAGAAGGGTGACGGAATGCCAAATATCGAGTCGGGAAACGTCGCAATGCGTAAGGCGCTCGACCTTTTCGCGAACATTCGTCCCGTAAAAGTTCCCGAGGAGGGAATTAACTGGACTATCTTCCGCGAAAATACCGAGGGCGGATACGCTGTTGGCTCTTCGGGCTTCAACGTGACCGACGACCTTGCCGTTGACTTTACGGTAACGACCAAGCAGGGCTCCGACAGAATAGCAAGACTTGCATACGACTATGCAAGGAAGAACGGAAGAACCCGCGTTTCCCTTGTAACAAAGGCGAACGTTATCAAGACCACCGACGGCAACTTCCTTGAGGATTGCCACAAGGTAGCCGAGCTCTATCCCGAGATAACGACTGACGAGTGGTATGCCGATATTATGACGGCAAAGCTTGTTGACAAAAAGCGCAGATGCGATTTCCAGGTACTTCTCCTTCCCAACCTCTACGGTGATATCATCTCCGACGAGGCGGCAGAGTTCCAGGGCGGCGTCGGTACTGCGGGCTGCGCTAACATCGGCAAAAAATACGCGATGTTCGAGGCTATCCACGGCTCAGCTCCGAGAATGGTAAGAGAGGGCAGAGCACAGTACGCCGACCCATGCTCGATGCTCCGCGCGGCAGTAATGCTTCTCTCTCATATAGGCTATCAGGACAGAGCTGATAAGCTCGAGCGCGCGCTCGATATCTGCTCCTTTGAGGAAAAGAAGCTCACAATAACCGGAAGACCCGGCGGTGCTACCTGCGAGGAGTTCGGCAACTATGTAATGGAAACCTTGAAGAAGCTTTAATTTCGGTATTAAAGAGGGTAGCTCAAGTTGCAAAAACTTGAGCTACCCTCGAATGCGTTAAGGGGGATAGGGGGATTTGGAGCGAAAATCTTCGTTTTTCGTCCCGAAGGCGTACATAGGTACGTCGAGAGGGCGAAAACGGAGATAGAAAATGACTAAA
>JAZLAO010000040.1:0-26237 GCA_045613205.1 Eubacteriales bacterium
AACTACCTCATCAAGGATACCTCGGGCGTTTCCGACGGTGGCTGGTACAGAGATGCAGATACCCCCGACACCATGGGCGGCTTCTTCGGCGGCACCGAATTCCACTACGGTGACGGTGAGTTCTTCGTAGGAACCGAGAACAAGAACGGCATCTCGGACTCTCTTGTTTTTGTAAAAGAATACGACGAATAACAAAAACATTCATACAAGCGAGGAGAAGGTTATGGAAAAGAATATCAAGATTGATCGCGACTACGTTACCTACGAAGACTTCGGCGCTGTAGGTGACGGTAAAACCGAGGATTTTGCCGCGATTTGCAAGGCGCACGAGTATGCCAACGAGCACAGACTAACAATAAAAGGTACTCCCGGAAAAACCTATTATATAAAGGACACGAAGCTCGGTACCGATGAGGTTCACGTAGCAGTTATAAAAACCAACGTTGACTGGTGCGGCGCGAATTTCATCATCGACGACACAAATCTCACGGTAATGAAAAATTATCCCGAAGAAAGAGAAATCGCGACAAAACCCATATTCAAAATTGTTCCCGAAGATGAGCACAAGGTTTTTAGAATAGAGGACAGGGAGCACCTTGCGAAAATAGCCGCGCAGGGACTCAATCAGAAGACCAAGAAAATTGACCTCGGTATAGAATGGGACGGCCCCGTTATGATAATTCCTTCGAACTCGGCTCACGGTGTTTTCAGACGCCGCGGAACCAATCAGTATAACGGCGCGCCGATGCACGAGATTATAGTTATCGAAGCCGATGGCAGCATCAGCGAAGAAACTCCCATAATGTTCAGCTACGCGCATATAGATTACATAGACGTTTATAAGCTTGACCCGAAGACTGCCATAACTATTGAAAACGGTGTGTTTACTACCCTTGAATCAAGAGTTAACCACTATATTCCCAAGGAAGACGGAACCCTCGAATATATCTACCACGGATATATTTTCAGGGGAATTGACGTTCTCCGTTCTTACACAACCGTTAAAAACGTAGCGCATATCGCAACCGGCGGATTTTCGCTCCTTGACAGAGTCGAGAGAAATCTTGAGGGAGCGATGTATCACGGCTTCTTCGTTTCAAACAATGCAAACCGCGTAACATTTAAGGATTGCAGAATGCAGGGCAGAACCTCACCCGGCCCCGGAAACGGTCACTCGTCTTACGACATAAAGGCAAATCAGGTTAATAAGCTTGTCTTTGACGGATGCGTTCAATCTAACTTCTGGGTAACGGTCGATCCCGAAACATATGAGATCAAAAATGCCACCGAGTATGACAAAAATGCCGTCGGCTACGCAAGAAAAGCAGACGACAATGCCATAATAGGTATGAGCTGGGCTGACGTAAAAGGCGAGAAGCGAAGACTTTGCTGGGGACTTGCAGGAACCAATTTCTGCAAAAATCTCGAGTATCTCAACTCCACGATTACCCGTCTTGATGCTCACCAAGGACTTTACACGGGTAAGGTTTCAAACTGTAATATAAGTTGCATGGCTCTCACGGGCTACGGTGATTTTATAGTTGAAGATACGAACTGGTATCAGTACGGCATGGACACTCAGTGCGAGCTTTTGATGCTCCGCGGTGACTACGGTCACCATTGGTCGGGCGATATATCGGTAAAGAACTCAAACGCGTATCTGATAAATCTTGAGAAGTTTTACGTAGCTACCCATAATTTTGGAAACTGGTATTTTGGCTATACCTGCACCTTCCCGAATATTGCTATCGATAATCTCAGATTTTTCGATCAGAAAACGGGTGAGCCTATGAAGCCCGGACTTGAAGGTCATCTTTTCAAGTTCCGCGAGAAGTCGGAATGTATGCATCTTGACGATGCAAAGGTTACCTCTATCTTCCCCGTAAACGACTACGACGGAGACGGATATATCGACGAGCCGAGATTCATTTCGGATACCGACGGAACACTCTATCCCGAGCGTGACCTTGACGGTGACGGAAGAGTTGGAAACACCTCTCTTAAGTATGATGATTACGTAAACGGCTCGGTATTCTATACCGGAGGCTTGGCGCGTTCCAGCTATTTCAGGGGTGCTGAGCATCCCACCTGTACCGCAAACCTTAACAAGATAAGACCTCCCAAGTACTTCAAAATTTTCAACGACAAAAACGAAAACGGTGAGGTCGTTTGCAAGTACCTTATCAAAGATACCTCGGGAGTTTCCGACGGTGGCTGGTACAGAGATGAAGATACCCCCGACACCATGGGCGGCTTCTTTGGCGGCACCGAATTCCACTACGGTGAGGGTGAGTTCTTCGTAGGAACGGATAACAAGAACGGAATCTCGGATTCTCTTGTTTTTGTAAAAGAATACGACGAATAACAAAAACATTCATACAAGCGAGGAGAAGGTTATGGAAAAGAATATCAAGATTGCTCGCGACTACGTTACCTACGAAGACTTCGGAGCTGTCGGTGACGGCAAGACCGAGGATTTTGGCGCGATTTGCAAGGCTCACGAGTATGCAAACGAGCACAGATTAACAGTAAAAGGTACTCCCGGCAAAACCTATTACATAAAGGACACGAAGCTCGGAACTGAGGAGGTGCACGTAGCAGTTATAAAAACCAACGTTGACTGGCGTGGCGCGAATTTCATTATCGACGATACAAATCTCACGGTAATGAAAAATTATCCCGAAGAAAGAGAAATCGCGACAAAACCCATATTCAAAATTGTTCCCGAAGATGAGCACAAGGTTTTTAAAATAGAGGACAAGGAGCACCTAGCGAGAATTGCCGCCCAGGGTCTTAATCAAAAAACAAAGAAGATTGACCTCGGTATAGAATGGGACGGCCCCGTTATGATAATTCCCTCAAACTCGGCTCACGGTGTTTTCAGACGCCGCGGTACAAGCCAGTATAACGGTGCACCTATGCGCGAGCTTATAATAGTTGATAAGGACGGAAACGTAAGTCCCGAAACACCCATAATGTTCAGCTATGCGAATATTGATTCCATAGACGTTTATAAGCTCGACCCAAGGACTGCCATTACTATTGAAAACGGTGTGTTTACCACACTGGAATCAAGAGTTAATCACCACATTCCTAAGGAAGACGGAACCTTCGAATACATTTATCACGGTTATATAGTCAGAGGCTTAAGCATAACCCGTTCTTACACAACGGTGAAGAACGTTCAACACATTGCAAAAGGCGGCTACTCGCTTCTTGACAGAGCTGAGAGAAATCTTGAGGGCGCAATGTACTCGGCATTCTTCAGTACGTCATATGCCGACCGCATAACCTTTAAAGATTGCAGACTTCAGGGAAGAACGTCACCCGGCCCCGGTAACGGCCATAGTTCTTACGACTTTGCTGCCGGATTTGTAAACAAGGTGGTCCTTGACGGATGTGTTCAGTCTAACTTCTGGGTAACAATCGACCCGGTTACCTTTGAAATCAAAAGCGCAACCGAGTACGATGAGAATGCTGTAGGTCATGCAAGAAAGACAAGTGATGATGCTTGCAGCGGTATGGGAGTAGTCAATATAAACGGCGTTGTGAGAAGGCTTTGCTGGGGTGTCGGCGGAACCAACTTTTGCAAGAATATGGAATATATCAATTCAACTCTTACTCGCTTTGATGCTCACCAGGGACTTTACAACGGCAAGGTTATAAACAGTAACGTAACCGCTTTGGCACTTACCGGATACGGCGATATGATAGTTGAGGATTCGAACTACTATGAGCCCGCTGCAAACAGTAGTATACTTAGCTTGCGAGGTGATTACGGCCACCACTGGTCCGGTGATATTATCTTAAAAAACGTAAAGGCTTACGTGCTTAGCTCGGATAAGGTTTACATTGCAAAGCATAATTTTGCAAACTGGTATTTCGGATATACATGCGCTTTCCCGAGTATTGCCATTGATAATCTCAGATTCTTCGATCAAAAAACAGAAGAGCCATTGAAGCGCGGACTCGAAGGTTATCTTTTCAAATTCGGCAAAACGTCGGAGTGTATGCATCTTGACGATGCGAAGGTGCCGTCTATATTCCCCGTGAACGATTATGACGGTGACGGATATATCGACGAGCCGAGATTCATTTCGGATACCGACGGAACACTCTATCCCGAGCGCGACCTTGACGGTGACGGAAGAGTTGGAAACACCTCTCTTAAGTATGACGATTACGTAAACGGCTCAGTATTTTATTCCGGCGGCTTGGCGCGTTCTACCTATTACAAGGGAGCAGAGCATCCCACCTGTACCGCAAACCTTAACAAGATAAGACCTCCTAAGTATTTCAAGGTTCTTAATAATAAGGACGAAAACGGTGAGGTGGTTTGCAAATACTTTATAAAGGATACCTCGGGAGTTTCCGACGGTGGTTGGTATAGAGATGCTGACACCCCCGATACTATGGGCGGCTTCTTCGGCGGCACAGAATTCCACTACGGTGACGGTGAGTTCTTCGTAGGAACGGAGAACAAGAACGGCATTTCGGATTCCCTTGTTTTTGTTAAAGAATACGACGAATAATACAATCAAAAAGCGCGATTGGTTTTTCAATCGCGCTTTAATACTAGGTATTATTGTTTTGAAGATTTCTTATGTAATGAAAAATATACTGTTGGGCAACTCCCGCATATCTTCCAAGAGAGATTGGGTCAAGGTGCCCGTCAAAATACTCGTCTATTGCTCGTTTCATCCAAACGTCAATGGGAAAAGCTTCAAAATTGCCGAAGCCGAAGAGCGCGGCACACGCAGCCACCTTTTCTCCAACTCCCTTTATTTCCATAAGACAAGTTTTTGTGTGTTCGTATGAACGCGCGGCAAGTATCATGTCGAGATTCACTTTACCCGTGTCAACTTTTTCTGCCGCATCGCACAAATATTTATATCTGAATCCGGGGTTTGAGAGTAAGAGCTTCTCCGGATTTTTGTTTACCTCTGAAGCTGTAGGAAAAGTATAGCACGAGCCGCAATTTTTGCAAAAATTGTGACACGGGGTCGTGCTGATTTTGCCTAGGGGGCATTTTTTAATGCCGTTTTGCAAACAAATATTTACTCCGTATTCAGCGGATAGGCGTTTTATTATTTTTTTGATTCTCGGGATATTGTTGTTTTGCGAAATGATAAATGAGAAAACCGTCTCCCAGGGGTCCTGCTTCAGTATGGCAATTCCGCGCGCTGATTCTGCGGCTTTCTTTAACCATTCCGAGTCTGTATTTTTTACAATGTCTGAGTAAATGAATTCGTAGTCTGTTTCAAGTGAAAAATACGGGACTGCGACGGTTAAAAAATCATCTTCGGTGAGGTCGTAAAAAATGAGCTCTCCTTTTGTTTTTTGTCCGACTCTTATTATCTTCTCACCGACAACAGTCATATATTCTACGTAGTCTGTTTCGTCTTGTATTATTTCGTGCCTGAAGCATTGTCCGCATTCAAAGGTGTCACGCAGATTATAAAAACCGAGCTCGTATACCAGTATATTTTGTTTACCGCTTTCGTCTTCCTTTATTTTGTAAAACATTTTGTCTGTTCCTCTTGAAAAATAGATATTTATGGTGTATAATGGATGTGTATAATATTTTATTATATTTTAACATAAATTAAAGCTTAAATCAAGTGGCTCGGAGTTATTATGGAACAAATTTATACTATACCCGTTAACGAAGCGTTTGACGAGGTAGGACAAAATGCGGAATGCGGCTGTCCGTTTTGCGTTCTCTGGCGCAAGCTTCAAAATGATGAAATTGATATTATTCTCGGTGCTTCAATGATGGAGCCGGATATACGAATCAAGACCAATGAGCAGGGATTCTGTCTTTCTCATTACAATATGATGCTTCGCAGAAGAAGAATGCTCGGCATGGGGCTCATTCTTGAGAGTCATCTTGCGGAGGTTGAGAAGAAAATTGACGGGCGCTCACTTCTTTCCGGAAAAGCACAGGCAAGCATCTCGTCGCTTGATAAGCTTAACTCTGACTGCTACGTTTGTTCCCGTATAAACAAAAATCTCACCGCTATGATTTCGACTGCTGTTTACCTTTTCGAAAGTGATTCGAATTTTCTTTCGAAGTTCAAAAAAGTTCCGTATTTTTGTTTGCCGCATTACACGACAATGATTGAGTATGCATCAAAGAAGATGCCGAAAAAGCTGTTCCGAGATTTTTACGATACGGCGCACGGCATACAAAAGGAGTACATAAAAGCACTTGAGGGCGACGTTTCGTGGTTTTGTAAAAAATTCGATTACAGATATGACGAGGAGCCTTGGTATAACTCGAAGGATTCTGTTCAGCGTTCTATAAAATTTCTGTCGGGCGAGCTCGGCTTTGACGATTAAGGAGAGGCGTTATGATAATTCAGAAAATTAATATTAAAAGCTTCGGTATGCTTAGCGATATGACGTTGGAGTTTTCGGATTCCATAAACGTTATCGAAGGGCAGAATGAGGCGGGAAAAAGCACTATTGCCGCATTTATAAAGTATATGCTTTACGGCTTTGATAACAGTGACGCCACCGATTCGCTATCCGAGCGAAAAAAGCGTATAAGCTGGACGACCGGAAAGACGGAGGGCTCAATGACGGTGCTTGTAAAGGGCAAGCAGTACCTCATAACCCGTTCCACTGTCGAAACCGAGAATTCGGCAAGGCCCACCTATAAAGAGGAATGCTCTATAATCGACCTCGAGACAGGCTCGCCGGTCTTTGGAAAGGTTCCTGCAGGAGAAGTTTTCTTCGGAGTTAATGCAGAGCTTTTTGACAATACCGCGTTTGTCGGTCAGATAGGTGACTCCAGAATCAACGAGGGCTCTGTAAAAGAGTCTATCGAAAACATTCTTTTTTCCGGTGCGGAGAGAATAAACAATCAGCGCGCTGCCGCCAAGGTTGGTGAGAAGATGGAAACCCTGCTTCATAAAAACGGAATGGGCGGTGTCATTTACGACCTTATGCGACGTTCCGACGATTTTGAAGAAAAATTCCGTATGGCAGACGAGGATAACAAAAAGATTCTCGCAAAGGAAGCGAAGCTCCACGAGATAAAGGAATCAAGACAGGCGGAAAAAGAAAGGCAGGATAAACTCTGCGACCTTGACGTTTGCTACAGAAACGTGCTGATTATACGAGATTTTGACAAGCTTCACGCGCTCGAAGCAGAGCTTGATGCAAAGAACGAGGAATACAGTGCTTTTGTAGCTCAGAACACCAGAGCTGATTTTGTTCCAACCGCGCAGTATCTCACGGATATTGCTGTTGCGCGCCGCGGTGTTGACGATTCATACAGAAATCTTATAGAGGCAAATCAACATTACACAGACGAGAAAAACGCTGTAGGAATAACCCGCGAGATTGAGGGAGCGATAGAGCTTGCCGATGAATCGGGCGGAGAAAAAAAGATTATAGAGACGGCGAAGGAAATAAGAAAATCGCAGATTAAGAATATTGTCGGCGCTGTAGGCGGAATTCTTGCACTCATAGCGTGTATAGTAGTTGAGATAGCAGCAAAAGGCGCGCTTGCGGGGGTGTTCCCGAGAATAGTGTTTGGCGTTCTCGGCACTCTCGGTCTTGCCGGGGCAGCTGTTATGGCAGTTTTCTTCCTCAGAAACAAGGCGAGTCTTGAATTTATACAGAAGAGGTTTTCAACCTCAACTCTTGCAGAGCTTATCAACAAGATTGGCGTTATAGCTGAAGCAAGAGCGAAGCGTGACGGAATTATACGCTCCACCGAAAACGCCAGAATTGCGGTTGAGCTTGCAAAGGAACGCTATGACGAATCGAAAAACGTTCTACTTGAGGTAATTCTCCGTTGGGGAGAAGAGCCACCTGCTTCTGGATTAAACGATTTTCTTGACGGGCTCGAAGCTAAGGTAAGAGAGTATCTTGAAGCTGAGAAGGACATTCTTGATGCTAAAGTTGAGCTTGAAATAAAAGTGCGTGAGCTTAGAAACTCACTTGCGGGAAAGAGTGAGATAGACATTCGTGCGATGGTGCCGCCTCTTAAGAGAAAGGTTCTTAACGAAATCGACCATGACGAAATTCTCGAGGGCATTGAAGATTCCAAGCTGAAAATAGCCGCGCAGGATATCCTTGCCGAAGAGGTTGAAAAGGAATTGTTTGCGCTAAAAACAAACGCTATAGACCCCGGTGAGCTGTATTCGAAGATTCAGGCTAACGACGAGCGGATAGAGGAACTAAAAAATCAGCACAAGGCCTACTACGTAGCGCTTAAGGCTATAGAAAATGCAAGCGATAATCTGCGTCTTGAGATTTCTCCGCGCCTTGGCGAGTATTCTACCAAGCTCATGGAGATAATGACCAACAAAAAATACACGTCATTTGACGTAACCGACGGACTCAAGGTCACCTTTAAAGATGCGCTCGGCGGAAATAAATCGGTTGATTTTCTTTCTGGCGGAACCCGCGACCTTACCTACATAGCTGTACGTATGGCTCTTATTGATATGCTCTATACGGAAAAACCGCCGATATGCTTTGACGAGAGCTTCGCGCATCAGGATAATGTAAGAGCACAGGCGATGATGAATGCAATACACTCTCTTTCGGAGCAGGGCCATCAGAGCTTTATATTCACCTGCCGCGCAAGAGAGGGCGTTCTGGCAACCGAGCTTTCAAAGAAAAATATTGTCTTCAAGCTTGCCGGCACTACGGGAGCAATCGATTGATTTCTCTCTGCGCGGTGTGTTAAAATAAGTAGATTGCTTGCGCGCTGCGCATAGAAAGGAAGGACAGATGTCACAGAATAAAAGAATATTGGTTATCGGAAGCTCTAACATGGACCTTTCGATGAATATGTATAAATTACCGAACCCGGGAGAAACCTTGACAGATGACGGAGGGGTTGCCTATACACCGGGAGGCAAGGGTGCAAACGCTGCCATGACTTTGAAAAAGCTTGGTGCGGATACTGTGTTTTGTACTAGGCTTGGAGCAGACCTGCATGGGCAGAAGCTATACGGCTTTTTCAAGGAAACAGGACTTAATACAGCTTACATAAAGGTTGACCGGGATAATCCCACGGGATTTGCCGCGGTTATCAAGGAATCAGGCGGTCAGAACAGAATAGTATACTATCCGGGTGCTAACGTGCACCTTACCAGAGAAAATCTCGTAGAGGCATTTTCATCATCACCCGATGCTGTTTATCTGAACTTTGAGGTTTCCTTCGACGTTGCTCTCGCAGCATCTAAGATGGCAGCGGAAAGAGGAATTCCGATTTTCATAGATGCAGCACCGGCAGGACGGGAGTATTCACTTGAATCTCTGCCTCGTGTAGAGATTTTCAGTCCGAACGAAACCGAGACTCAAAGCTTCACCGGTATAACTCCTGCAGGTGCGGATTCCGCATTGAGAGCCGCGCTTGCACTCTGGAAGAGGGTAAAGTGTAAATATCTTGTCATAAAGCAGGGCGCAAGAGGAGTATTTATATACGACGGCAAGCACTACAGTATGATTCCTGCTTACAGAGCTGACAAGGTAGTTGACACTACTGCAGCCGGGGATATATTCACGTCTGCTATGACTCTTGAATATTTGAGGTCGGACGGAGATATAATAAATGCCGTAAAATACGGAGCGGCAGCGGCTGCGGTATCGGTTTCAAGAGTGGGCGCACTTTCCTCTGTTCCCACGCCTGAAGAGGTGGTCGACCTTATCAGAAGAAGACCCGAACAATAATTTGAAACAATCCGGGGAAATATTATGAATTATAATTTTTCTGAAATAACATTTCCGTCAAAAGACGGAGTTCATACTATACACGCAGAATTATACACCCCAAGAACTCGTTCAGCAAAGGGAGTCGTACAACTTGCGCACGGAATGATTGACCATGTTGGCAGATATAAGAACCTTGCCGAATATCTCGCGAAAGAGGGATACATACTTGCGGGCAATAACCACCTGGGACATGGAAAAAGCGCGGGCAAGCCTGAGGATTTTGGACATTTCGCGGACGAGGGCGGAGTAGATTTGGTTTTGCGTGATATGCATACTATGAACAGGTATCTGCGCGACACCTTTCCTGCGCTTCCTATTGTCATAATGGGTCACAGCATGGGCTCCTTCCTTGCAAGATTATACGTCGAAAAATATCCGCATACTATAAGGGGAGCTATTATACACGGCACAAGCGGACCGAATCCCCTTCTCCCTATGGGTCGTGCTTTGGCGACTTTAGCTCGGGTGATACGAGGACCGCGTCACAGAAGCCGTTTTATAAAAAATCTTGCGTTCGGTTCATATAACAAGAAGTTCCCGAAATCCGAGGGACCTGACGCATGGCTGACAAGAGATATAAAAGAGCTCGATGTCAGAGCGGATGATAAATATGCAAAGTTCACCTTTACAGCGTCGGCATATCAAGACCTTTTTTCAATGATACAAAGGTGTAACCGCAACGCTTGGTTTTTGGAGTATCCGAAGGAGCTTCCGACCTTAATAATGAGCGGTGATATGGACCCTGTAGGAAATTACGGAAAAGGCCCCGATTTTGTTTATAAGCACCTTATGATATCAGGGTGCAAAAGCGTTGAAATGAAAATTTACGCAGGAGCGCGTCACGAGCTGTTTAACGAAATTAACAGAGATGAAGTGTTCGCGGACCTTACTGCTTGGCTTGAAAAGATAAAATGATATACTCGCTTGCAATAACCGGACCGACAGCATCCGGGAAAACATCAATTTCAATAGAGCTTGCAAAGCTTTTTTCTGCGGAAATAATATGTTGTGACTCTATGCAGATATACAAGGGAATGGACATAGGAACGGCTAAAGCAACCGTCAGCGAGAGGGCTGCTGTTCCGCACCACCTTCTCGACTTTCTTTCTCCAAAGGATGATTTCAGTGCCGAGGAGTATAGGAAAATGGCTCTTTCGGTGGCCGAAGATGTAATGAGGCGGGAGCATGTTCCAATGTTCGTCGGAGGAACCGGACTTTACGTTGACACTCTGATGAGAGCTGCGCAGACCGAGGTGCCGGAGAGCTCACGCGAATACCGCGATAAGATTATAGAAACCGTCAGGACCGAAGAGGATATACTTGCTCTTTGGGAAAGGCTTTTTTCGGTAGACCCCGAATCAGCCGAGGCAATACATAAAAACAACGTCAGAAGAGTAATCCGAGCGCTTGAAATTTACGACGTTACAGGAAAGCCTAAAAGCTATTTTGACAGGCTTTCCAGAATGGGAAATTCCGATATAAAGGTCGGAATGATTACTCTTGATTTTCATAACAGAGAAAATCTTTATAGGCGAGTCGACATGAGGGTTGACGAAATGATAAAGGAAGGACTCGTATCGGAAGTAAAGACTCTTTATGAAAATGGGATTCTTGAAAGAAACACAACCGCGGCACAGGCAATAGGATACAAAGAAATGATTTCTTATCTCAGCGGTGAAACGACTCTTGCCGAAGCCGTGGAGCAAATAAAGCTCTCAACCAGAAGATATGCAAAACGCCAGCTCACCTGGTTTAGACATGAAAAG
This sequence comes from Eubacteriales bacterium, assembly GCA_045613205.1. GTDB lineage: Bacteria > Bacillota > Clostridia > Oscillospirales > CAG-272 > UBA1740. The sequence goes on from JAZLAO010000040.1 coordinate 11,505, forward strand.
GACGCATACCGTCTATACGTAGACCGCGAGGACGGTGAGCTGCGCGATAAAAACGAAATAATAACTGAAGCCGCTGAAGCGGCATATAAGTTCCTGGAAGGATTCCGAAATGAAAGCAACTGAACTTAAAAAGCTTTTGGAAGAGGGCGCTCTTTCAAAGTACAAAAATCTCTACGCGAATACCGAAAAACAAACCGAGAGGTTTATACGTGCAATAGATTCATTCACTAAGCTCTACGGCACGGACAGAGATATAGCTGTTTTTTCCGTTCCCGGCAGAAGCGAGATTTCGGGCAACCACACCGACCATAACCGCGGGTGCGTTCTTGCCGGCTCAATTGATAAGGATATTATTGCGGTGGCGGCTAAGAATGACGATGGTGTTATTAGGTTTCATTCAGAGGGGTATCCCGAGGACTGCATAAAAATATCCGATACCGACAACCCCGACAATTTTAAAAACTACACCTCGTCGGCACTTATCGGAGGTATGGTTCGGGCGTTCATGAATTCCGGTAAAGCGGTAGGCGGATACGATGCCTATTCCACCTCCGATGTTCTTAAAGGAAGCGGACTTTCATCCTCTGCCGCTTACGAGGTAATGATAGGAAATATTCTCAATTATTTTTACAATGGCGGTGAGATTGATAATACCGATATAGCCTGCTTTGCGCAATACGCGGAGAATGTATATTTCGGAAAGCCATGCGGTCTCATGGACCAGGTTGCCTGTGCCGTTGGCGGATTTGTGTATATAGATTTTGAAAATGCGGAGAAGCCGTATATAGAGCCTATAAGCTTTTCACTTTACGAGGCGGGGTATACCTTGTGCATTGTAAACACCCGCGGTAACCATGCTGATCTTAACGAGGATTACGCAGCAGTACCCCGCGAAATGAAGGCTGTTGCAAAGCTTCTCGGACGCGATGCGCTTCGCGGTCTCACCGAAGAGGATATAATAAAGAATTTTTCAAATATACGCCGTGTAGTAGGTGACAGAGCTGTGCTGCGCGCCTTCCATTTTTTGCGTGAGAACGAAAGAGTAAATAAGATTAAAGAAGCATTGAAGGCTAAGGATGTAAAGACATTTCTGGAAACGGTCTCTGAGTCCGGAAGATCATCATTCGAATATTTGCAGAACGTGTACTCACCTTCGAACGAGAGGGAGCAGGGACTTTCTATCGGACTTGCTTTGAGTGAGGGATACCTTTGTGGCAAGGATGCAGTAGCTAGAGTTCACGGAGGCGGATTTGCCGGAACGATACAGGTTTTTGTAAAAAACGAGGATGCTGCAGGATATATAGATTATATGAATTCTATTCTCGGCGACGGTGCGTGTGAGGCGTTCAACGTTCGCGGTGTTGGAGCTACAAAGCTGTTTTGATGTACGATTTATTGTACAATTGACGTCGTATAATATTTTTGGTGGGCTAAGGCAACGCCACCCAAAACCAAAAAGATAATAAACGTGCCGCATATGCGGCGGAATGGAGAAATTTATGGCAACAAAAAAGACGCAGGCAATAAGCTCTGTTGAAAAGGTATCTGCAGCTGACAAAAAAGCAGCGGTTGAAACCGTAATGTCAAGAATAGAGCGCGAGTGCGGAAAAGGCTCGATAATGAGACTTGGTGAAAATATAGCAATGAACGTTTCGGCGGTTTCGACAGGCTCGCTTTCGCTTGATTTTGCTCTTGGAATCGGCGGTATTCCGAGAGGAAGAATAACCGAAATCTACGGTCCGGAATCTTCGGGTAAAACGACCATTGCGCTTCACGTTATAGCAGAGGTTCAGAAACAAGGCGGAGAGGCAGCTTTTATTGATGCAGAGCATGCGCTCGACCCCACCTATGCAAAGAAGCTGGGAGTTGATATAAACAATCTTCTTGTTTCGCAGCCCGATTGCGGAGAGCAGGCACTTGAAATTGCAGAAACTCTTGTAAATTCCGGAGCTATTGATATTATAGTTATCGACTCTGTTGCGGCACTTGTACCCCGTCAGGAGATTGAGGGAGATATGGGCGCATCGCACGTAGGGATTCAGGCTCGCCTTATGTCGCAGGCGATGAGAAAGCTCTCGGGCTCAATTGCTAAATCCAACTGTATAGTAATATTCACAAACCAGCTGCGTGAAAAGGTTGGCGTTATGTACGGAAACCCAGAGGTAACGACGGGCGGACGCGCACTTAAATTCTATGCATCGGTCCGTATCGACGTGCGTCGTGCAGAGGTGCTTAAAAACGGCTCGGAGGTTTACGGCTCGCATACAAAATGTAAGGTCGTAAAAAACAAGGTTGCCCCACCCTTTAAAACGGCAGAATTTGATATACTTTACGGCTCGGGAATTTCTAAATCATCCGAAATAATAGATATGGCTATTCAGCTCGGTATACTTGAAAAGAGCGGTGCGTGGTTCTACTATGACGGTGACAGACTCGGTCAGGGAAAGGATAACGTAAGAAAGTTTATCGAGAGTGACAAGGAGCTTATGGACAAGCTTGAAGGACTCGTGCGCGATAAGGTGAAAAATCAACCTCTTGACGAGGATAATCTGAGCGACGAAGATTTTGAAATCAAGGATTTTGACGAAAGCGATATATAATTTTACATAGATTGGCTCGGTATTTTCCGAGCCAATCGGTTGCATAGAGAGCGGGTGATTCACGTAACGGTCATATTCATTAAAGAGGCAAGGAGCAAGGGTTTTTTGCGCCTTGGAATTGAATCGGACGGTCAAAAACACGATTTTACCGTTTCCGAAGCGGAATACAGTGCCGCAGGCTCACCGCTCGTGCGGGATAATCTTACGAGGGATAGCTTTGATATACTCTCGTATGCGGATATGAGATACCGTGCAACTGTAAAAGCGCTTAATATACTCTCCTACGGTGACAACAGCGAAAAAAACTTGAAGCGAAAGCTTTTGTTTGCAGGATTTCTTGCAGATGTAGTCGATGAGGTCGTTCGGGATATGATATCGCGCGGATACATAAATTCGGAAAGGCAAATAAGGAAGCTCGTTCTGAACGAGGTGAACCTTCATTGCACGGGACCTATGAAGATTATTCCTAAGCTTGTGGCTAAGGGATACTCAAAATCCGACGTTTCTCGGGTTATCGCAGAGCTGCAGGACGAGGGCGAGATTGATTTTGACGAGGCAAAGAGTCGCCTTCTGGAATCGAAGCTCGGGTCCTCTCCCGATGAAACGGAAAAGAAAAAGTTATTATATAAAAACGGGTATTACGTATGTTAAAAAGATTTATCAGCTATTATAAGCCGCATATTGCGCTTTTCACTTTTGATATGATAAGCGCAGTTATAGTTGCCGCGGCAAGCCTTTTTTATCCCTCTATAGTTAAGGATATAATGAACGTTTACATATTTGACGACACGCCGAAAAGGCTTATCATATGGTCGGCGGTTCTTCTTATTCTTTACATTGTGAAGGCGTATTTCAACTATGTTATGGGATACTACGGTCACGTAGTGGGTGTAAGAATGCAGGCGAACATGAGGGCGGATTTGTTTAAGAAATACGAGACGCTTTCTTTCTCTTATTTTGATAATCACAAGACAGGCGACTTGATATCAAGAATCTCGAATGACCTCTTCGACGTTGCGGAGCTTGCGCATCACGGTCCGGAAAACCTATTTCTTTCGGTACTAATGCTTCTGGGTTCGTTCATTATCCTTTCGGGTATAAACATGACTCTGACGCTCATTATGTTTGCTATTATTCCTTTCATAATTCTTCTGACAGTTCTCTCCCGCAAAACCATGATGACATCATTCCGTGCATCAAGGAGAGAGGTTGCTGAAATAAACAGTGCTGTCGAGAATTCAATAGGCGGTATCCGCGAAACTAAATCCTACGTTGCCGAGCATCACGAAATCTGCAAATTCAACGTATCAAACAAGAGATTTGCAAAATGCAGAACCAAGGCTATGTTTGCCGTTGGATTTTTCCATTCGGTTATGCAGCTTTTAACCGACATTCTTTATCTTGTAATAATACTCATTGGCGGACTTTTCCTCTATTACGGAAAAATCGACGCAGGCGAGTTCGCAGCGTTTATCCTATACATAAGCATGTTTTTAAATCCCATAAACCGTTTTGTTACCCTTTTTGAACAGCTACAGGAGGGAATGTCGGGATATGCGAGATTCCACGAGATAATGAACGAGCCCGCTGAAATTGACGAGGGTAAGATAGAAATTGACGACGTTAAAGGAGATATCGTTTTTGACAACGTTTCGTTTAGCTATACCGACGACGGAATAGAAGGCAAAAACGTATTGTCAGGGCTCAACCTTCACATACGCGCGGGTCAAACGCTTGCGCTTGTAGGTCCGTCGGGCGGAGGAAAAAGCACGATATGCAATCTCATTCCGCGTTTCTATAACATCAGCACGGGAAAAATTACCCTTGACGGTGTTGACGTAAAGGATATAACGCTTCATAGCCTCAGAAAGCATATAGGCATAGTTTCGCAGAACATTTTCCTCTTTGACGGAACAATCAAAGAAAACATAGCATACGGAAATCTTGACGCGACCGATGAGGAAATTATCGAGGCGGCAAAGAAAGCTAATATACACGATTACGTATCAACGCTCGAGCTTGGCTACGATACCCAAGTCGGAGAGCGCGGTGTAAAGCTTTCTGGCGGACAGAAGCAGCGCGTTGCCATAGCCAGGGTCTTCCTTAAGAACCCGAAGCTTCTTATACTCGACGAGGCGACCAGCGCTCTTGATAACGTTACGGAAATGCAGATTCAGGCATCCCTTGAGGAGCTTTCCCGAGGCAGAACCGTAATTGTTGTAGCGCACAGACTTTCAACTGTAAAAAATGCAGACGAAATAGTAGTCATTGACCAGAGCGGCATTATTGAAAAGGGAACTCACGACGAGCTTATTTTGGCTGACGGCGAGTACAAAAAGCTTTATTCATATCAATTCAGACAATATTAAAATGATACACAGTACTGAAAACAATAACTTTAAAATCGGTCTGCGTGACGGCATGCCTATAGGACTGGGATATCTTTCCGTATCATTTGCGTTTGGTATTTTTGCGGTTGCGTCGGGGCTCTCGGTGTGGGAGGCGGTATTGATATCAATGCTGAACCTCACCTCAGCAGGTCAGCTTGCGGGAGTTCCTATAATTGCCGAGCTTGGTTCGTTTTTCGAGCTTGCCCTGACGCAGCTCGTTATAAATCTCAGATATTCCTTGATGTCGGTATCGCTGTCGCAAAGGCTTGGCAAATCGGTCAGGCTTCGCGATAGATTTCTGATATCCTTCTCGAATACCGATGAGATTTTCGCGGTAGCCTCGGGAAGGGGGGAAATACTCGGCCGAAAGTATTTTTACGGTCTTATGGTATTCCCGTACGTTGGTTGGACACTCGGAACGCTTCTTGGCGCCTTGGCGGGAAATATACTTCCGATTTTGATAACCTCGGCGCTCGGCATAGCTATATACGCAATGTTTATTGCTATAGTCGTTCCCGCAATGAAAAAAGACTTTAAAACCGCGCTCGCAGTCTTTTTTGCAATAGCGCTCTCCTGTCTCTTTTTCTACACCCCCGTGTTAAATAAAATTCCTTCCGGATTCGTTATAGTTATATGCGCGGTGTCGGTAAGCGCGCTGTTTGCCGCGCTGTTCCCGATAGATGCTAAGGAGGATGGCTGCGATGAATGAGATTTTTAAATTTCTCCTTTATCTTTTGACTATGGCGGGCGTTACCTATCTCGTACGTATGCTGCCACTCGTGTTTTTTAGGAAGAAGATAGAGTCAAGGTTCGTCAGGTCGTTTTTGTATTACGTTCCTTATACCGTGCTTGCCGTTATGACCGTTCCTGCGATATTCTACGCCACGGGCTCGTTTTATTCCGCGATAGCGGGTGCTGCCGTCGCTATAGCCCTGGCTCTCTTTGACAGAGGACTGCTTACCGTTGCGGCGGGCTCGGCGCTCACCGTTCTTGTCACCGAATTAATCATAAAATACATTTAGAAAGAGGGACGAAATGAAAAAATTTGAAGGAATACTTATATGCACCGACCTTGACGGTACCTTGCTTAACAACGAAAAAAAGGTGTCGCGTGAAAACATCGAGGCAATAAATTATTTTAAGGAAAACGGCGGTCTTTTCACGTTTATAACGGGACGTATGCCGTATTATTCTTCAGCGATATATAATACGATAGAGCCTAACGCGCCCTTTGGATGCATTAACGGCGCCGGACTTTACGACCACAGAGCGAAAGAATACGTATGGCACGCGCCGGATTTTAGAGAAGACGTTTTCGAGCTTATTGAATGCGTTGAAAAAAATGTTCCCGGCATAGGTATACAGGTGGTTGCTTACGAGCGAACTTATTTTTCCAGCGATAATCCGGCGACGGAAAAATTTCGAATGAGAACACAGCTTCCGCACCTTAAAAAATATTACAGAGACGTTACCGAGCCGATAGCGAAAATAGTTTTCGCCGATTATGACAGCAACAATCTTGAAAAGGTTGATGCTTGTCTGAAATCTCACCCGTTGTCCCAAAACTACGGTTTTATGCGTTCGGAAGAAACGCTTTATGAAATATTACCAAAAGGGATAGATAAAGGAACCGTTCTTTTGAAAATGGCTGAAATCCTCGGCATAGACAGAAAAAAGACGGTCGCTGTAGGAGATTACGATAACGACATAGGAATGCTCAAGGTAGCAGGCGCGGGAGTGGCGGTCGCTAATGCTTCGGAAGGAGCAAAGGCTGCCGCAAGCTATATAACCGTGTCAAATGACGAACACGCGATAGCCAAGATTATTTCGGATATCGAAAACAAAAAAATAGTGTTCGAGTAAAAAATGCGTACAAGGCGGGAAGATCCGCTTTGTACGCATTTTTTATACTGTTTTGGGATTTTATCAGTACGGTCTTACTTTGTCCGAGAAGATAATAAGCGGTGCGGTTGCCCAAGGGTGGCAAAGGCTGGTATTGCACTTCTGGTCCTTGCCCCATGCTTCGTAGGTTAGAGTTGCACCCTCACTTATCATATTGAGCCATGCGCCTTCGTCGGTTGCAAGTTCAATACAAGCGTCATATTCACCCGCATTTTTGAGTGCCGCAAGGGTGAAGTATGCCATATAAACGCCCATTGAGGTAAGGCGCTTTTCTCTTATATGCTTTACAAGTCTTGTTTTGAGCGCCTCGTCCTCTGTTCCTATTTTGAAAAGCAGTGGAAAGATGCTTGAATGAACGGAAGAATGGTTTGATCCGGGTGCATCAACGAAAAGTCCCGTTTCTTTATTATAAAAGGTTGAAATAAAGGAGTCTTTCGTCTTTTTCGTACCGAAATCATAGTCAATACCAAGTATGCCGTACATCTCGTCCATAGCAATTTTGAATCCGTACCAAAGTGAGTTCATTACGTTATGAACGCCGTATCCCACGGGGCGTGTCAAGGGAAAATCATATCCGTCGCGCAGATTGTCGGGCCAATCCACAAGATTCCACTCGATAACTCTGTCAAGGAGTCCGTCAGCGTTTTCGTAACGCTTGTAATAGTTATAAACTCCGAACATATAGGGTGCGTAGGATTTCAAGAATTCAAAATCCTTGTCAATAGAGTATATCCAGTTAAGGATAGCGGGGAATTCAAGCGAGTAATCCGCGATTTCCTGCATAATACCGCCACACGAGGTTGCCATAATGCCTTCGCTGATAAAGGCTGAGTCGGTGAAATTGGAAAGCGCGTGCTTCAAAAGTGTGAGATCGCCCGTTAAGGCAGCGTGCGAACGTCCGGAAACCATAAGGTCTCCAAGGTACGCGCCCTTTTCACGGGTGGGGCAGTCAAGAAATCTTTCCTGCGTGCTGTATTTTATGGTGTTTATACAAAGGTCAAGGACTGCGCGAAGCTTCTCGTTATCTGTTTTGTAGGTATATCCCTCGGTAAAAGGATAATGTCTTACGCGCATTTTAATATCGGATATCTTAACCGTTTCGGGGTAGAGAAGCTCTGCATAGCGGAAAGCCTTGTAATCGTATTGCATAAGGGGGTCAAGACCGCCCGAAAGTATCATTTTTTCTTCGTAACGGCAGTTGCAACGCATCTCAAAGCGCACCGAGCCGTCGGGGTTGAGTTCCTCGCCGTAGCGCAGAATTATTTCGTCTCCGCGATTGCCGCAAGCGTTGAAAGCAAGCACACCCGCCGCCTCTGTAGGAAGATAAATTCGCACGCCCCCCTCTATTTCCTCAATTTTTTCGGGTTGCATATAGTATATATCAAGAAGCTTCGTTGATTGCGGTTTGAGCTTCCAGTCGGAGAGCGTATGCTCTTTTGCATAGACGAAATCGGAGTCGTCAAAATCCACCTCGTAAAACCTTGCTTCGGGTGCGCCCGCATCGTATGCCTCTGCAAAGTTCGTTTCATAACCGAAGGTTCCGCATTGGGTGTATCCGGTGTGATATCCGCATTTCCAGCTCTCGTCGCTCACGAGGGTTAAAGCACCGTCAATGTAAAGCTCGCACCAAAGCATCTGACGAAGGTCGCCCGATACCCAACCGCGGTTTATAAGACCTTGGTAGAAGGTATGTACGGCTATTGTGTTTTCAGCGTCGCAAAGATATTCGGTAACGTCTATCTCGTTATAGAAATAGGCGTTGGGATAACCCGGTGCGGGACCTTCCGCAACGAATTTTCCGTTTATATAAAGTTTGTAGTAATCGTCCGCGGAGATTTTTAAAACGGCTTTGTTAAATTTCCCAAAGGTTGCCTTCTTACGGTATATTATATGTTTATTGCGAAGGATGTCGGGATGAGACGCGTTGATCGGGTGAGTTTTGTCGTGTCTGTCAAAAATAAGATTTCCGTTCTCGTCACATTCCTTATGGAAGATGTTTATCGGTTTTAAATCGTGGAAATCGGGATGAGAAATAAACATAAAGAACCTCGCAAATTTTCTTGATATGGTAATTATATCACAAAGGCTTTTCTTTTTCAATAGATTTGAAAGAAAAAGAGAAAAAAAGACAAGAGGGTAGCTCAAGTTGCAAAAACTTGAGCTACCCTCGAATGCGTTGTGGGGGGTAGGGGGATTTGGAGCGAAAATCTTCGTTTTTCGTCCCGAAGGGGTACATAGGTACGTCGAGAGGGCGAAAACGGAGATAGAAAATGACTAAAATTTGATGGAGAAATTCGCAGAATTTCAGCCTTAGATCATATATTTTAGCTCATTTGTCAAAAAACGAATTTTTGTTTGATTTTCGTCATTTTCGATTGCGCCCAAATGCGCCAGCCCCATCAATAATAGTTATTGATTATATGTGTTTAAGCATGTAATGGTGCATACGCAACGGCGGCATTTGCTACACATTGCGTAGCTTTTGCCAGTTCTTGTATGGTTTTTAACATTTCAGTAATGATTTCATTTTTGTGTTTAGAAGCAGCATCCATCCATTCCGCACCTTTTAATGTGGGTATATAGTCTCGATAATCATTACTATCCTCGGGACGATCATCCGCAACCATAATCAAGTCGTTTTGTTTTAACTCCCTAACATATTGTGGAATCTCATTAGCTGAAATCATGGATAAATTATCGTTCAAAAGCATCGTTGCTCCAATGGCATCCATAACATAGCAATATTTTTTTGTTGCTTGAGAATACTTTCTCTTATCTGGTATGTAAATGGGGATAGCGTTTTCCGGAATATCCCATCCCTTGCAAATCGGACATTGTTCTGCTCCATCAATGTAGGGTAGCATCTTCTTTGCTTTTTCTATTGACAGTCCCCACTTTTGTCGAAACATTTTTAGTGTCATGATTAAATCCTCCTTTTACCACGGAGTTGGTACGCCATCAACATAGTGCCAATATTGATATGTGGTATCGGTGGGTTGAGATTCGGAGTAATAATAACGAGAAGCTGAAGTTAGAAAGGTGTTTTTCTGTTCAATAGTTATGTTTTCCCAATCAGCCACTGTTCCACCATAATAAACAGTTGATAAGTTGCGGCAGCCGTTAAACGCATCGCTCATAATTGATACAACGCTGTCAGGAATCAAAACGCTTTCTAAAGTAATGCATCCGTCAAATGAGAGTTGAGTTATGGAAGTTATTGTATCACTAAAGATAACCTTGGTTAATAAATCCCCTTGAATATACAAATTAGCACCGTTTTGACATGGACTTGCATCTAAGGGGAAGAATAAGTTTATCCATTCTTCGATCGTTCCATTGAAACAAACAGTTTTCAATTTCGGGCATTCTCTAAAAGTGTAAGCACCAATCTCAAAGGCTGTAGTTAAAATTTCTACGCGTTCCAAATTTGCACATTTTGAGATTGCCCACAGTCCAATTTTGGTTACCGATGAAGGTATAGTTATTTCAATAATGTTATCACAATTTTCGAATGCTCCTCCTCCAATCGTGGTGACCGAACCTAAAATAATAATTTCTTTAAGAGCAGAGCAATTTTCGCATATGGATGATGGCACAGATTGCCCTCCAAAAACAACTTTCTCTATAGAGTTATTATTCAAGAAAGTATTATCACTACCACCGCCAAAATTGCTGTTATAGTAAATCGTTTTCAGATTACTTGCCTTATAGAAAATCTGTGTTCCAAAAGTACGTACGTTTTTAGGAATTGTAAATTCTGTCAACCCAGTACAACCATAGAAAGCACGAGCGCCAATAGAGGAGATATTATCTTGCAAAAGGATTTTGGTAAGTGCTGTACAATTGGCAAATGCTTTATCACCAATGGCGGTTACCTTATATCCATCAATCTCCAAAGGAACAGCGATTTCGGTTGCTGTAACGCTACCCAAACCGGTGATGGTGCAAGTTCTTCTATCCTCGTTGATCACATACGCCAGTCCGGTAAAGCCAAGAGCAGGAACAATGGTATCGGTATAAGTGTCGTTACATCTTTCACATACGTGCTGAGTATAGCCTTGTGCAGATGCCGTGGGAGGAATAACCGTAGATTCGTAGTTATGACCGCCTTCCAAAGTTCCACGCTCCAAAATGATATGGCACAACGTGCACTCAATATAGTACGTACCGTCATCCGTACACGTTTCGGGAATATCGGTGATCTTAACACTCAAATTATGTGTCAGCTTGATTGTAACTCTTTGTGCTACAAGGGTTGCATTACAAACAGAACAATGGTTACCCTCTGTCAGACCGGTAGAATTACAAGTGGCTTCTACAGCCGCATCTATAACAACGATATGTGCCTTCTTTGCTAGTACCCGCTGTGCGGTAACCACTGCGTTACATACGGAGCAATGGCTGGCTTCGGTCAAACCGGTAGCGGAGCAAGTTGCCTATACTGCCGCATCGGTGGCAGGAGTATGAGCAACTTTATCGATAGAGCCACTTTCAAGAATGGTATGGCAAACGGTGCACTCTTTGTGCTTTGCACCTGCTACAGAGCAGGTTGCTTCGGTATCAGTAATCCAATCAGAAGTAGTGTGTGTGGTCTTCGGCACAACCTGCTGTGCAGTAATAACAGCGTTACAAACAGAGCAATGGCCACCTTCGGTCAAACCGGTAGCGGAGCAGGTTGCTTCTACTGCCGCATCGGTTGCAGGAGTGTGAGCAATCTTATCAATAGAGCCGCTTTCAAGAACGGTATGGCAAACGGTGCACTCTTTGTGCTTTGCACCTGCTACAGAGCAGGTTGCTTCGGTATCAGTAATCCAATCAGAAGTAGTGTGTGCCTTCTTTGCCACAACCTGCTGTGCAGTAATAACAGCGTTACAAACAGAGCAATGGCTACCTTCGGTCAAACCGGTAGCGGAGCAAGTTGCCTCCACAGCCGCATCGGTTGTAGGAGTATGTTCCAATTTTGCAATTACTTCTTGTGCAACGATGGTTTCATCACATACAGAGCAGTGTTTTCCTTCGGTAAATCCGGTTGCATTGCAAACAGGAGCAACAGCAGCATCTACTACCTCTGTATGACCGGTTGCATCAATGCTTTTAGTTTCCTTTTCACCGCAAGAGCAATAGCGTTCTTGTTCTCCCTTGACGGTGCAAGTAGCATCCTTAACTGTTATCCATTCACCAAATGCATGAACGTGGTCATTGTTTTGTGTTTGCGAATCGTTGCTTTGGTCACACGCAGAAAGCGCGAACATACAAGCAATCACCAAAATAAACACAATACATAGTGATTTTTTCATAGTCTTTCCTCCAAATCAAAAAGGTGCGTAGCCGAAACCACGCACCGAAAAACGCAGTTTCGCTCATTGTTGCTACACAATTTCACATCTAATCGGACATGACAAGCAAAGCCTACGTTTTTACCAACGTAAAGCCGATTAGATAGACAAAGTATATAAAATTGTGTAGCACTCTTATTATATCATGGTTTAAAGGATTTGTCAATCTGAAAAGAATAGACTGATTGACTTTCATTATCCATTAGGAACTCTTACAACTCTTCTACTGCTGATTTCTCACTGGGTGTACGCTTTTTAGCAATAAAAGGATGAAAGTTTAGGTTAATGTTTAGATTAATGGGTTAATATACTGTGAATTCTGGCACGCTTTTATTGACATAAATCGGAATATCGGTTATAATAAATAAAAAACTTAAGGACGAGATATAATATGGAAGATATGGAAAGGTACGCCGACTACAACGAGTATGAGGATGACGAGCCCCGAAAAAAGAGCCCGGTCGGTCTTATTCTAAAAATACTTATAGCGGCAGTTTGCATATCCGTTGCGGGAATACTTGCATTCAGAATTATTATTTTCAATAACTATCCCGACAGTATGGAAAATCTCTATTTCAACGATAAGCTTACGGCTTACTATAATGAGAAAAACGGAGATATCGGCGCTCTTACGCAAAATCTGCGCGCTGAATACGACGACCCCGACGAGGGTAATTTCTTCTGTGACAATCTCATAGTGATTCCCGATATAAATCAGCTTCAGGTGTCGGTAAGATATAACGTATCCCTGATGCAGAGTATTAAGGAAAAATACGGTGTAGAGCTTTCTCCCGATGCGGAAAATCTTTTCACCTTCAAGCTTTCGGTGCTTCCGCTTTCAAAGGATGACGGAACTGCTCACGCGACGGGAAACCTCACCGTTACTAAAACCGACAAAATGATGATGTACAGATACTATAAGCTCGTTTTCGACGACGTTGATTTTAAGCTCGAGGGCGAGGACGAGGTCTGGATACGTCTTGAAATCTATATAAACGGTGTAGAGATGGAAAAGCCCTATATGGTGCTTATTTACGAGGACACGAAAAACTCGGTTTTCGAGGAATATGAGCTTTCCTCGAAGGAGAAGCCTTGATGATAAAAGAACTCACCGTATCTCCAAAGCCGCAGAATAAAAACGCGAAAATTGCCGTATCCGTCGCAATGGGAATATCCCTTGTCGCATTCGTGATATATTTTCTTATGGAGCGTTTTCGCGGAATCGTCGGAATGTTCGCGCTCCTAACACTTGTCACGGCTATACTTTTCTATACGAAATATATAGCGCCCGTCTTTTTCTACGATATAACCTTTGATTCCGAGGGGACTCCGATTTTCGTTGTCCGTCAGGTAACGGGAAAGCGGCAAACGACGCTCTCGCGCATAGAGCTCGAGAATATCAAAAAGATAGAACGGGAAGATAAAAAAGAGCAGAGCGCCCACAAAACTCCCGCAGATTTTCGCAAGTACGTCTACGCGCCCACTCTTTTTCCCGAAACCGTCTACCGCCTCACCGTCATCGGAAGGTATGAAAAGGCGGAAATTATAATCGAGTGCTCGGACGAGTATGCCGATTATCTCAGGGGTGCCGCCGCCGAGGCGTTGAATATTACAGAGGAATAAAAAACCAAAAAACCGAGAAAATAAGCTTATGAAAAAAATTTTTAGCTATCTATCGGTGTATATCCGCGACTCAGATGTAAGGCACAACGTAGGAACACTCCTGGGAATACTTATAAATTCGTTTTACATTATCATAAATCTCATATGGGGAATAAAGCACAGAAACGTCTGGTTTGTTACCGTTGCCGTTTACTATATGCTTATTGCGCTTATGAGATTTTTTTCTATTGACGCGCAGGGTGGCGAGGAGCGAAGCGGCGAGCCCTTGGGGTCGCTTATGGTTATACTCTCGGTCCCAATGACGGGTATGATAGCCTACACCGTTCTAACCAGCTCTGCGCGCGGCTACCCGAAGGCGTCGCTCCCCATTTTCGGAGCTTATGCGCTGTTCAGTATTGTTCGCGCAGCATACGGACTTATTTCCACAAGGCGCTCCGTTGGGAATGCAGTGCGCCTTGCCCACACGGCAAGGCTCTCTCTTGCGCTTATGTCTTTGTTTAATCTGCAAACCTCGCTTTTCGCGTTTTTCGGTCTTGACTCACCGACCGTCGTGTTTTTTAACTTTGTCACGGGCGGTGCGTTTTCTCTATCTCTGCTCGCCTTGGCGAAGCAGGGAAGGCTGCTTTTTAAGTAAAACCGGCATAGTTGTGAAAAATATATTGCTTTTTTGTATTAAATATGTTAATATATAGGAGTTGATGTTGCTTATCCAATACCAACTCCTAATTTTTTTCTTGAGGTAAACCTTATGAAAATTAAAGTTATAGATAAAAGCTATGGCAAAGTTATTTCAGGCGCGCGTCCGAAACACCAAAGACCGAAAAAGCCTAATATGTTTTTCAGAACCCTTATGAAGCTTGTAGCGCTTCCCGATATCATCAA
>JAZLAO010000041.1:0-18342 GCA_045613205.1 Eubacteriales bacterium
TCTATCGGTTCTATGGCTGCAAAGCGCGCTAACGGAAATGCTCCTCTTTACTGCACCGCAAAGGCTGCTGTAAATATGCTTTCCGCAGGTATGGCTATTCAGTTCAAGGAAAAGAACATCCGCGTTACCACCCTCAATCCCGGCGGAGCTGATACTCCCTTCTGGGGCGACCGTCCTATCAAGCGCGAAAATCTCTTGAAGGCAACCGACGTAGCTGAGGTTATGGAGTTTGTTCTTACCCGTGAGGCTCGCGTTGCATTCAGTGAAATCAACTTCGAAAGCTTCTTTATGATGTAATAATTCGAAGCGGAGATTTTGATATGAAAAATACAGAGCTTGCATTTAATATTCTTAAGCATTACAAGGAAGTACAGAATCCTCAGCTCAGAAACTACTACGGTGTCGTAGCCTGCTACGGTCTTGTTAACCTTGCCGAAATCGCAGGCGAGGACTCCGAGGAGATGAAGATGATGAAGGAGGTCCTTGCGACCTTCCCCGACGGAGTTCAGCATCCCAGGTACAACTTCCCGAGCTACAGAATCTGCGGTAACGCAAGAGCTCGCGCGGTTTACAGAGGCTTTATGGATGACAAAGAGCTTATCCGCGAATACGCTGAGGAAATGATGACGGCTAAGCGTAACGCAATGGGTATCATGAGCCATCCTATAAGCGGTGACTATAAGGTTTGGATTGACGTTGCAACCGCAGTTACTCCCTTCCTCGTATTTGCAGGAAACATCCTTGGCGAGCAGAAATACCTCGACGAAGCGGTTAAGCAGACCATTATGATGTACGACCTTTTCTACGACTCAAATAACGGTCTTCTTCACCAGGCGCAGGGCTTCTGCGACGGATACTCTCCCGCGAAGCTTTCCGAGGACCACTGGAGCCGCGGAAACGGTTGGGGACTTTTCCCGCTTGCTGAGCTTGTTCAGTTCCTTCCTAAAGATCACCCCGAATACCAGAAGGTTGTTCATTACTTTATAAACCACGTTAACGCGCTACTTCCCTATCAGTCAGAGAACGGACTTTGGCGTCAGGAAATCACACTTGAGAGCTACTACGGCCTTGAGTCCTATGAGGAAACAAGCGGCACCGGCCTTATCGCTTACGCTATAGGCGTCGGTATCCGTATGGGCGTTCTCGACAGAAAGAATTATCTTCCCGTTCTTAACCACGCTATTATGGGACTTAAGAAGGTCTCAATCGGTGAAAACTACGATATTTACAACAGCTGCCCCGGCTGCTTAAGCCCGAAGGACGGCTCGATTCTCGCATATCTTTCACTCGTTCCCCCCGTTAATGAAAATCACGGTGCGGGTCCCGTAGTTAAGGCGCTTGCAGAAGCGCATCGCTGCGGAATCGAAGAATAATTTCAGTTTTCCACGTTCAGCAAAGCAGGTCCTCGTGTCTTGCTTTGCTGAACAAATATTACTGCAAAACCACGCGTATCGGTAATTTTTTCACCGATACTGCAAATTTAACTTAGAAAATAATTTCAAAACGGAGTTTTGATATGAAAAATACAGAGATTGCATTTAACGTTTTAAAGCGATATATGGAGGTGCAGAACCCCACGCTCAGAAACTACTACGGTGTCGTAGCCTGCTACGGTCTGGCTCACCTTGCCGAGCTTGCCGGCGAGGGCTCTGAGGAAATGGAAATGGCAAAGGACGTTCTCAAAAACTATGCCGAGCGCGTTAACCACCCCGGTTATAACTTCCCGAGCTACAGAGTCTGCGGAAACGCCAAGGCACGCGCAGTTTATATGGGATACTCCGACGAGGTTGAAACGGTGAGAGAATACGCCGACGAGATGCTCACAGCTCCGAGAAACGCTATGGGAATCATAAGCCGTCCCCGTCAGGGACACCACGAAAAAATATGGATTGATGCCGCAACTGCCGTTACCCCCTTCCTTGTTTTTGCGGGAAGAATTTTCGGTGAGCAGAAATACTACGACGAAGCCGTTAAGCAGACTCTTATGATGTACGACGCGTTTATGGACTCCGAGAACGGACTTCTCCATCAGGCGCAGGGCTTCTGCGACGGATACTCGCCCGCGAAGATTTCCGAGGACCATTGGAGCCGTGGAAACGGTTGGGGCCTCTTCCCCCTTGCCGAGCTTGTCGAGCATCTTCCGAAGGACCACCCCGAATATCAAAAGGTCGTAAATTACTACATAAATCACGTTAACGCGCTTCTCCCCTATCAGTCGGAGAACGGTCTGTGGCGTCAGGAAATTACACTCGAAAGCTACCACGGCCTCGAGTCCTACGAGGAAACGAGCGGAACCGGCCTCATCGCTTACGCTATAGGTGTCGGTATACGCACTGGTGTTCTTGACAGAAAGACCTACTTCCCCGCATTCGACAATGCTATAAGAGGACTTAAGAAGGTTTCTATCGGTGAAAACTATGATATTTACAACAGCTGCCCCAGCTGCTTAAGCCCCGGAGACGGCTCGATTTTCGCATATCTTTCGCTTATTCCACCAGTTAACGAAAATCACGGCGCGGGTCCTGTCGTTATGGCTCTTGCCGAGGCTCACCGTTGCGGCTTGATTGAGTAATTAAAAATTGGAGGATACAAAAATGTCAATATTCATTACCGAAAAGGAACTTACACGTATACGCGAAGCACGCGATGCAAATTCACAGCTTGGAATACTCTGGCGCGCTCTTAAGGGACGCACCTACGAAAACACTAAAGAGGATTCGCTCGTGCAATCCTCCGATACTCAGACTTGGTGGCACCTTGCTTGGGAAAGACTTCGCGATGCCGCTTCGGTTTACGCTATCGAGCCCAATGATAAGCTTGGCGAATGGATTAATAAAAGAGTTATGGAAATCGTTCGTATGAAGCCTGACGAGTGGATAGGCCCATCCTTCCGCAAAAGACAAACTCCTCAACCGGCAATGCTTGAAACGGCTCACGTAATAAACGCTGTAGCAGAGGCTTACGGCCTTTGCCCCGAGCTTTTCTCGGAAGAAGAAAAGGCTGAAATTCTCGCCGCTGTACGAGAATGCGGTCTTAAACCTTCTAAAGAATACCTCGCAACCCCGAAAAAATCCAACTGGGACTGCGTAATCTCGTGTGGATATGCAACCGCGGCAGTAATCCTCGGTGATAAGGATGCCGTCAAAGAAGCTGTTGGTCATTATCAGAAGTGTGTCGCTCTCTATGACGAGGACGGTTACGGTGAGTCGCTTCAGTATGGAAACTACGCATCGCTTTCCCTCTCTCACATGCGTGACGTTCTGGTTGCGTATGACCCCTCTCTCGCAGAAACGCTTAAAATTGACTGCATAGCAAATACAGTTCGCTGGGCAGTATCAAGCTTCCTCTATATGAAGCCTCTTGGCGGTGAACGCGGTGACGTTCTGTTCCCTCGTTCGATAAACTTTGGTGACAGCGCGGCAATATTCCGCCCCACAGCAGACGTTCTTCTTCAGGTTTCCGCGCTCTCGGAGGACAAAACCGTTGCAGGTCTTGCGCGTTGGCTTTTTGATACTACATATCAGAAGCCTGCTGAAGGTCCGGACGAGCTTGCAACCTTTGGCTTCTACAACCATTTTTCATACGTCAGCTTGATTTATCTTCCCGATGCCGAAGCGGCGATTTCGCCTGCCGATGCACAAATGCCTCTTGTTAACGTATATAAGACAGGAACTGCAACAATCCGTGATTCTTGGTCGGATACAGCAACCGTTCTCGGTGCGCAGGTCGGCTACGACGTGCATAACGCTTCGGGACACCGCCACCTCGATCAAAACTCCTTCGTTCTTTCCTATGATATGGAACGCTATTTCGTTGATCCCGGTCATTGCTGCTACCGACTCGAAACCTGGAAAAAATCCTGCACCACCGAGCATCACAGCACCTGGGATTTCTATGATGAGGCGGGCAACAAATACACCCAGGAAAAGTGCAGGGCAAATGAAGCCCCGCTTAATAAGATTACGAAGAATGAACAGTCAGGCAATTTCACTATCCTTGCATCCGACTGTGCCGCGGCATACGGCGAGCACTTCAAGCGCGCTGAGCGTGTATTCGTTACGGCTTTGCCCAACGTTCTCTTCGTTATTGACAGAGTGGAAACCGATATCCCCATGAAGATGGTTTCGCATTTCGTTATAAACAACAGAGACGGAAAGACACAGGTAAAGATAAAGGATGCGCCCCGTCGTGTTCTCAGACGAGGCAAGGGCGGCATGAAATTCTTTACCTACACCGAGGATCAGCCCTTCGAGCTTGAACATCGTTACGGCTACGTTCACGACAACTACCACCCGATTCACAACCAAATCGGACAGGGCAAGGAGGGTACGGCTGAAATTCTCGATCTCGTATCCGAATACCGCACCTCCCACCTCTTGATACATCCCTTCTGCATCGACGGAACGGCAGAGGTTCCGTATTGGCATATACGCCATCCCGAGCCCTACGTATATCAGGTTCAGGACAAGGGCAACGTTCACACCTGGGAACTTAGGCTCAATCCCGATAAGGAAGACTGGATTTCGGTAGAAGAAAGATAATTTAAATAAGGAACAATTCTAAAGTGAAAAATAAAGTTTTCAAAAATACACTTTCATTGTTTTTAACAGTTTTATCTATTTGCGCAGCTCTTACGGGCTGCGCAAAAAACAAAATCAAGGGTATTTCGCTCTCAGAAAATGACACGCCCCGCCTTGTTTATATTCTTGGTGAAGAGCTTGACCTCTCGCGCGGTGCTATTATCGCCACATACGATAAAGAAGAACACACAGTTCCGCTAAGCAATTCCGACGTGTCAGTTTCCGGATATGACACATCCAGACTTGGAAAGCAAACTCTGACAGTCAGCTATAAAGACAAAACCACACAGTATGAAATCACGGTATATAGCTCTGCAATGCAAGCTATACACGATTCCGCCGACAAGTTAAAGGATGTCGATCTTTCCGAAGACGGAATCAATCTTGCGGGTGATGCGGGAGAAATTGCCCTCTCCGCCATGAATGAGTATCTAAAGCTTCAGGACTCCGAAAAATCACTTGTGAAACAGGACAAGCTTGACGTTATAATTGCTCCCGCTTTGTTCCACGCATCAAAGCTCTATAAATCCGAGCTTTTAAATTTCAGCGACAGCTTTGTTATAAACGATAACGGAAGTCCCGAGCTTGTAGGCAAAGAATTCGAAAAGACAAAATCCGATTTGCAGAAGATTGAAGACGAGGGCGGAGTGTTCAATCTTTCCTACTCAATTCTTTTGAAAATGAAAACCGCTTTCGCGGATTATACTCTACCGAGCGGCAAATCACTTAAAAGCTTTGTTAATCTTGTTAGCAATGATAGCATTGATTTTTTAAAAAAAGTGATGAAGCTAACCACCTCCGTACACACGGCTTTGGCTCCTGTTCCAACGGATTGGAAGGTTAGCGACCTTCCGAATTATGAAAGCGGAATACTTGAAGCCGTAAGACTCATCACCGAGAGTAATTTTATAGGTCCGGATTACCGCTCTGTATTCGAGGTCGCAAAAAGCTGGCGTGAGAACAAGGACAGCTTCGATATAATCTACTCCTACTATTGCTATGTTAAGGAAGATGGACGCACGCTTCTGAAAAACGGGCTGTGGCAGACCATACCTCTTCCCGATTTGCTCTGGGATTGGTACTGTCCGCTTTACAGTGCAACAAAGGAAGCCGTTTTAATGACTGAAAATGCCCAAAACGCATACTATCTTCACGACACTACCGACTTTATGCTTCTTTACCGCAATACTCTTTCGGCTAAGGAAAAAATCGAAAGCTCAAACGATGCACTCATAAAAGACGTTTATGAGGCAATATGCGGTGACGCTGTATTTGAAAACAATTTGAGAAGAGCCTCCGGCGGATATATAACTCACACCGCAGGGATGCTCGGCAACAAGACTTATGATGCTCTCTGGACAAAATATCTTGACGTAGTTTCTCTTGAAAAGAAAAATATTCTTGATTTTGAAGCTCACGGTCAGTTAATTACCGATTTGTTTGATATTTTTGCAAAACTCTCTCCGTCCGAGGTGCACGGCTTTTTATCATCGCTGAATTATCTTTATAAAGAAACAAATGGGGAAGCACTTGTGCTTGACCCCGATAAATCCCAAAACCGATTTGCCGTTATTCTCAATAGCTACTATGAGTCAAAGCTACCCGAAAACGCAAAATCGGCATTTAAAAATCTACTTTGTGCTATAGAAAGCTACGCCCTTTACACAATATGCGGTGAAGATTCCGCAGCAAAAAACAGCTTTAAAACGGCAATCGAAAAGCTTTCAGAAATGAAATCTTCCCTTAGAGGTGATGAGGCCGAGCGCTTCGAGTCTCTTCTTGGAAAGTGCTACGAAAACTACCTGGGTATATATTCCTACAACTCGCTCAATACAGCGCTTGCACTTAAATTTGAGGCTTTGTATTCTTCTCTTTCGGAATATTTTGAACTTATCAACAGCGGCAGTATTCCCGAAGAGGAAAACTCTTTTTATGCACTGCTCTTTTCTCTCTACGAAAGAGCAAACGGCATATACGGTGAAATATTGCTTTCAAAAAACAAGGAAGCCATCACGGCACTTTATTGCGAGCGTTACGATATAGCGGGGGAAAAAATCACCCTCGATACCGCTTTTTATATTTCTCGCACGGTATTCGTTTCCCATCTCGTTTCTATTCTCGTTGAAGATACGAACGCTCCCGTAAAACCGCTTCTCTTTGACGTTTATACAGAAACAAACCTCGACGCGTTTCTTAAAGAGGCATCGTACGTTCTTGACTCCGGCACGACGCTCAATAAGGATACTGCGAAATCTGTTATGGAAGCCTTTCGAAATCTCACAACTGCCGAAAAAGCACTCTTCTACAAGATAGGTCCGTCACTCTATTACACCAAGCTTGAAGCCTTTTTCACAGAACAGTTCCCCGACAATGAAAACGCAGAGAATTTTATAAGAGCAATTTTCGAAGCTGAATACGCATATTTCAGCTACGTTATCACTCCCGCTAACGCAGAATACCTTGATAGCTTTAAAGATAAAATGCTATCTGCGATATCCTACTACGCTTTAATTGCCGACCATAATTCCCGCGATGCTTATTTTTTAAGCACGTATCAGTATTACGCGGAAATATATTACGGACTTATCTCTCAATAAGTAATAAAATCCATCGGTTATGATATGCACCCCAAAAGTCAGTAGCTTTTGGAGGTGCATATTTTTGTGCTTACAATATAAAAAAGGATACAAATCCAAAACGGAAAGTATCCTTTTTATTATAGCCGAAGAGAGTCGAACTCTCTTCGGCTATACCATATTATTTCGTTCCGAAAAGTCTGTCGCCCGCGTCACCGAGACCGGGAAGAATATATCCGTTCTCGTTAAGGCATCTATCAAGCGTTGACACGTAAATGCTTACGTCTGGATGTACCTCGGCAACCTTGGAGACTCCCTCGGGAGCTCCGATAATCGCCATAAATTTTATGTGCTTACAGCCGCGCTTCTTAAGAAGCGATATCGCATCGCAAGCGCTTCCGCCCGTTGCAAGCATCGGGTCAACGAGAAGCACGAGCTTGTCCTCTATACCGTCGGGAAGCTTGCAGTAATACTCGCAAGGCTCAAGGGTTTCCTCGTTTCTGTACATACCGATATGTCCGACTCTTGCAGACGGGAAAAGAACGTGAATACCGTTTACCATACCAAGTCCTGCACGAAGAATGGGAACTATTGCAATTGCGTTATCTGAAACTACGTACTGAGTGCAAACCTCAAGGGGTGTTTTAACCTGCACCTCGGTGGTGGGAACACCGTCCTTCAGGCACTCATAAGTCATAAGAGTTGTAATCTCCTCAACAAGCTCGCGAAATTCCTTCATGCTCGTTTTTTCATCGCGGAGAATAGCAATTTTGTGTCTTATAAGCGGATGGTCAAAAATTACTACGTTTTCGTAATTTTTCATTCTTTATCCGCCCCCTCTTCACTTTCGACCTCAACGGTCGCGGTTTTTTTAAATTTATTGAGAAGGATATTTGTTACTATACCAAGTATAAGCGCGCAAGCAACTCCGGTTATATAAACCTTTCCGATTGCCATTGCCATTCCGCCGACACCGGTGATAAGAATAACCGATACGGTGAATAGATTTGCGTTGTCCTCAAGGTCAACCTTCTGAATCATCTTAAGACCGGACACTGCAATAAATCCGTAAAGCGTGATGCAAACACCGCCCATTACGCAACCGGGAATGGAGTCAAGGAAGGCAACAAAGGGTGAGAGGAAGGAAATAAGAATTGCCATGACAGCCGTTGTGGTAATCGTAGCAACAGAAGCGTTACGAGTGATAGCTACACAGCCAACAGACTCACCGTAGGTAGTGTTGGGGCATCCGCCGAAGAACGCACCTGCAATAGAGCCAACACCGTCACCGAGAAGGGTTTTATCAAGTCCGGGATCGTCAAGAAGATCCTTTCCTATTATGGAAGAAAGATTCTTGTGGTCTGCTATATGCTCCGCAAATACAACAAATGCAACGGGGATATAGGCAACTGCAATAGTCGCAAGATAGCTGGCATCAAAATCCTTAAATCCCTTGAACGCCTCAACGAATGAGAAATCGGGGAGTGAGATAAAGGTACGAATGCTTACGCCACCGTCAACAAGCTCCTTGAAAGGACCAAAGTCAATAACCTTGAGCGAATCAACCCCTGCCGAATAACCGATAATTGTAAACACAAGTCCAACCGCATATCCTGCAAGTATACCGATGATAAAAGGAATAAGTTTAGCCATCTTCTTGCCGTAAACCGAGCAGAATACTACAACAGCAAAGGTAACGAGAGCGCAGATGAGAGAAACCCAGATATTAGCCTTCATTATGAAGTAGCTGGATGTTCCAAAATTAATTTTACCGCCGTAGCTGAACACGTCGTTAATAGCCGCACCGGAAAGTGAAAGACCGATAAGAGCGACCGTAGGGCCGATAACTGCCGCAGGCATAAGCTTGTTTATCCAGTTAACACCGACGTACTTTACTACGAGGGCGATAACTACGTAGATAAGACCTGCGAATATCGCACCGATTATAAGTCCGAGATAACCGAGGGACATCGAGGTTGCGCCGGCAAAAGCTGCCGCCATAGAACCGATAAATGCGAATGACGAGCCGAGGAAAACAGGGCTCTTAAACTTTGTGAAAAGCTGGTAAACTACCGTGCCCACACCCGCACCGAAAAGTGCCGCAGATGCGCTCATTCCATTGCCAACGATTGCGGGAACCGCGATAGTCGCTGCCATAATAGCCAGCAACTGCTGAATAGCAAAAACAATAAGTTCGCTTTTCTTTGGTTTGTCCTGAATGTTGTAAATCAGATTTGCCATTTTGAGTTTCCTCCAAAAATAATTAGAAAGACCGCTTGTGTGAATCTTAAATATAGGTCATTTCACCTATAAATTATATCACACACTTATATCTTTGTCAACATTTTATTCACATTTTCGACTTACTTTCGACAACGCATTTTAACCTCTCTAGCATCGCCTCACATCCCTCGTAAATATCCCGATAAGTTACCTCGAACTGTCCCGAATACCATGGGTCGTCTACGTCGCCTCCGCGAGAAGAATAATCCATAAGCTTTTTAATTTTTTCATCGGGATCACCTCCGAAAAGTCTTTGCATATTGCGGATATTTGCGCTGTCCATTCCGACGAGCAAATCGTATTTATTATAATCAAGCCTCGTGAGCTGTGTCGCGTATTTGCCGTTACAACTTATCCCGTGTCGTAAAAGCTCTGCACGGGCAGGGGGATAAACCGGATTGCCAAGCTCCTCTGCGCTTGTCGCGCGTGAAGCTACCTCGAATTTGTCAATCATACCGCGCTCGCTCGCAAGGCGTTTGAAAATAAACTCTGCCATCGGACTGCGGCAAATATTTCCGTGACATACAAATAAAATTTTCATTACACACCCTCTTTCTGTTGTTTATAGAAATATTTTACCACAATTATTTTCTAATTACAACCACAAACGGCTTGACAAGCTGTGTTTTAATATGTTATTTTATTTATAGCGTAATATAAACAATGCAAGGAGCGCACCATGATTAGTTCACTTGAAATATTAAAAGAGGATTTTCAAAAAATCGGCATCGGTCGCTCAGACGTTTTAATTGTCCACTCTTCCCTTTCTTCTATGGGAATTGTTGAAGGCGGTGCTGATACGGTTATTCAGGCACTTACTGAGGTGTTAGGAAGCGAAGGAACACTTCTTTTCCCTGCCTTTACATACCGTTACGTTTATGAAAACCCAATATTTTCGATGACAGAAACTCCTGCTTGCGTCGGAATTATAGCCGAAACATTCAGAAAATCAAAAGACGTGATAAGAAGTGTTCATCCCTCTCATTCAGTATGCGCTCGCGGAAGGTATGCAGAGGAAATAATCAAGAACCACGGACTTGACCGAACTCCAATGGGTATAAATTCACCGTATCGTCGTCTTGCGGACTACAATGCCAAAATACTCATGCTTGGTTGCTCACTTAACACAATGTCTTATATGCACGCCTTAGAGGAAGAGGCAGAAGTCGAATATTGTCTTACTCCATATAAAATAAGCTACACAGTAATAGACTCATACGGTAACGAATATACAGACGAATATCAAAAACACTACTTTAAAAGAAAAAGCTGCGTGATAAAGCAATGCTATTCAAGATGCATTGACGTGCTCACTGAAGGAATTGATTACACAAAAGAAAAAATACACAGTGCCGAGTCCTATCTTGTAAACGCGAAAGCACTTCATGATAAAGCACTTTTAAAGATGAAAACTCAACCTTATTATTTCGTAGACCTGCCCGAAGGATACACTCAGGGGGTGAATTAAAAAAAGAAAGGAGAATCAAGGTTCTATGCGTTACGATGCCGAGAGCGGAAAAATTTTAATATCAAACCGAGAATTCGTAGCTACCGCAAGGCGCGGTATTGCAGCATCTGTTCCAAGTGACAGTGACGAGCCTGTTCTTCTCAGCTTTTCAAAGCGGATTTTAAATGATATAATCGGCAACGCCAAGTCCGAAATTATCAATTACGACTTCGAATGCAACCAACATAAATTCACTCTTGTTGCACGATCAGAAAAGATAGACAATTGTAAACTATGGTTTGCAACCGAAGTTGATTGCAATCCTAAACGGCCTAAAAAAGAATATATAGATGAGCTTCGCGGTGAGGGATATATTGCAGCGTACGCCTATGCAAAGGCGAACAACCTTACCCGTGTCACTTTAAACTTTATTTACATCAATTCTGAAACCAACACCCATGCCGAAGTCGAGGAGCTTGTAAAGATAGAAAAGCTCGAAAAGTTTTTCAGAAAGTGCGCCAACACCGTTGCAATATATGCAAAGCCTGAAATTGAGCGAGTAACCGTACGCATACCATCAATGAAAAAAATGAAATTTCCTTACAAATTTGTGCGTGAAGGACAGAGTGAGTTTGTTCGTTCAGCCTATAAAAATATTGCACGGGGCGGCACTTTATACGCTACAGCACCTACCGGAACCGGAAAAACCGTATCTGCGCTATACCCCGCTGTTCGCGCTATGGGTGACGGTCGTCGCGATAAAACCTTTTATCTTACGCCTAAGGAAACTACAGCAAATGCTGCTATAGAGTGCCTTGAGCTTATGGCGGAAGGCGGTGCAATACTGCGCGGTATTAAGCTCACCGCCAAAGAAAAGTGCTGTCGTAACGGTCTTTTATGCCGTGAAAGTCGCGACAGCTGTGACTACGCAAAATGCAATAAGCTCTCTGATGCAGCACTTGCCCTTTATAATGAAAATCTGACCGTTGTAAGCGATGCTGTAATTTATTCGTTTGCAGAGCTTTTTAAGGTTTGTCCGTATGAGCTTGCATTGACATACTCAGAGCTGTGCGACGTTGTCGTTTGTGACTTCAACTATCTTTTTGACCCATCGGTTTATATCCGCAGATTTTTCAGTGAGGGCGGAAACTATACCTTCCTTGTAGATGAGGCTCATAATCTGCCGGACAGAGCACGGGAGATGTACTCGGCAGAAATCAGCGACGATATCCTTCGCTATCCCAGTATATCTGAAATCCTAGGTGAATTTTCAAAAACAAAAAAAGTCTCCCTTGAGATGTCGGAGGAATTTTTCACTCTTCTCTTCCCTTATGTAAAAGAAGATATATATACAGACGCAGAAAATAAAAAATGTGCATCAAATCACACAAAGGATATCCCCTCACGTCTTTATGAAATTTTTGATACACTCTCTGCAACGGTTGAGGAGGAAATTTTTCTTAACTATTCAGCAAAGGACGAGGAAAAAGAGGAACGTATTAAATTTCTAAAGGAATACTATTATAAAATCAGAAAATTCCGCTCTGTAATGCAACGTTTTGATTCCTCTTACGAGATGTTTATCTTTTATAACGATGGAAAAATCAAGACAAAATTATTTTGCATTGATACCGGCAAAGAAATAGCGGAAAGACTCTCTAAAGGCAGAGCTGCTGTTTTCTTCTCTGCCACTCTCACACCGCTTTATTACTACAAATCAATGCTCGGCGGTGACGGAAGCTCGGACACACTTGAGGTGGAATCTCCGTTTGACCGAGAGCAGCTCTCCGTTTCCATAATGGACAAAATAAGCACGCGCTTTTCTGAGAGAGAGGATACACTCACCGCAGTGTGCCGAGTAATTGCGGCTACTGTATCGGCTAAACGCGGAAATTATATGATTTTTTCACCCTCTTTTGCCTATTCAGAAGCACTCGCACGAGCTTTCTCTGCAAAATATCCCAAAATAAAGGTTATATCGCAAAAGAGAGAGATGACCAAAACGCAGCGTGAAAAATTTCTCGCTGAATTTTCCAAAGATGATAAATCCTATCTTATTGGATTTTGCGTTATGGGCGGAATATATTCAGAGGGTATAGACCTTGCAGGTGACAGCCTCATAGGTGCTGTAGTCGTCGGAATCGGTATGCCCGGACTTTCATACGAAAGAGAAGCAATCTGCGCCTACTACGATGACAAATACGAAGAGGGAAAGCAGTTCGCCTATATCTACCCCGGAATGAACAGAGTTCTTCAGGCAGCGGGCAGAGTTATCAGACGCGAGGACGACAGAGGCGTAATAGTCCTTATCGACGACCGCTTTGACGACCCCGTATATAAAAAAATCATTCCGAAGCTATGGTCGGGTATGAAATTTATCGGTGACCCCAAAACGCTTCGCGAAAATCTCGACGAGTTTTGGAAGCAGGAATAGCAAATTGAGGGCGGGCTGGCCTAACATTCTCTTAAAACCCCGTCTCCAAGTAAAAAGGGCTTACTCACGTTCTTACGAACTAGAGATAGCCTTTTTTCTTGCGTTAACAAAACAGTACAAAAAACCATACCGTTGCGGTATGGTTTCTTTGTTTTGTTATATTTTTGTTCATTTTACAAAGACATGCAGCTTCGTATTATATATATCAGTTGCCGAAAAACACCTCATTTTACCGTTTTGGTTAATTTTTACGTCGCGCTTAATTACAACAACGGATTCCCGCTTTTTAATCAGCTTCGGATGTTTTTCAATGTACTCTTCGGTAACCGCTGAAAAATCAACCGTGACGGTTGTCGGGCGCGAGCCTGGCTCTACATTGTGCGGTACTTCACCCAAAACACTCATATACTCGTCCGCAAGCGCCTCGTAAAAGCCATTGAATTCCGAAGCGCCCGCAAATTCCGAAGAGATGCGAGGAAGCCTTAGCTTCAAAATCACACGCGCTCTTCCATCCTTGTGGAAAATTTTCATTCTCGAAAACGATAAAATATTCAAAACGCCCTACCTCCACAAAATTATATGCAGAAAGCAAGGCGTTTTATGTCGTTGTATTTAGTAAGCCTTTATAAGTGCGAGAGTAAGTGCCGTAGAATTTTTTGCGGCAATCGGAAGAAAAGTAGGATAATCCATAGTAGCATCACCGTCAGCAGAGTCGGACATCGCTCTGACTACCGCAAATGCCGTGTCATTCACAAAAGCTGTGTGAGCAATTGCCGCCCCCTCCATCTCGCAGGCAATTGCGCCAAACTCGGAGACTATTCTCTCCTTGTCAGACTTGCCGGCAATAAATTTATCTCCCGAAGCAACAGTGCCGACAGTTGCATTAAGTGAAAGCTTTTTTGACTCCTCCTTAAGTATTTCAACCGCGCGGGCATCGGCATCAAAATAAATTTTATTAATGCCGGAAATCAAGCCCTTGGGGTCACCTAGAGGCGAGGTATCCATATCGTGCTGACAAAGCTTATCGGCGATAACTATATCGGTTGTTTTCAGTCCACCTGCAAGAGCGCCGCCAACACCGGTGTTTATTATAAGACTTGGAGAATATTTGATAATCATAGCCTCGGCGCATATGGCGGCAAAAACCTTTCCGACACCGCATCTTGCAATAGCTACGTACTTTCCGTCGAGCATACCGGTGTGGTATATTACCCCACCGACAGTCTCCGATTCATGCCTGTCAAGCAAGGCTACGAGGCCGTCCACCTCAGGCGCCATCGCGCCTATTATTCCAATATCAACCTTCATTATTTACTTTCCTTATACTTAAAATCGCATTTTTTACTTGTCAGCACGTCGAGATATCTTTTGCACTCAAGCTTTGCCGCATCAAGTGAAAGATTTTTGTAATTTCCGCACTCCTCGCGCACAGCCCCCGGCATATCACCGTCGTGCGCTATTATCTTTCTAAGGACGTCAAGCACGACCTCGAGCACCTCGTCCTCGTTTGCGCCTCTGACGAGAAGATAGAAGCCGGTCTGACATCCCATAGGTCCGAAATAGATAACCCTATCCCCGATTTTGCTGTTTCTTACGTAGGTAGCAAAAAGATGCTCAACCGAGTGCATCGTAAGGTTATCCATATAATCACCCATGTTGGGACGTCTTGTCCTCATATCGTATGTGGTTATATCTCCGTCAATGCGGGATATATATATTCCTTCGTCGATAAAGTCGTGATTAACCGAAAAAGAGGCTATCCGTGTTAAGTTTTCCATAGTTTCACCTTGATTGAGAAGCCCTGCCGCACTCGGCAGGGCTTTTACTTTTTTAGAACTTAAGTCTTTCGTTAATGTAATTTTTAACCTCAGCAAGAGGAATTCTTTCCTGCTCCATCGTATCTCTGTCACGAACGGTTACGCAACCGTCGTTTTCGGTCTCAAAGTCGTAGGTGATGCAGAACGGTGTGCCGATTTCGTCTTCACGGCGGTATCTTTTACCGATAGAGCCGGTCTCGTCAAAATCGGTTGGGAATTCCTTCGCAAGCTCATCGTAAAGCAGAAGAGCCTTTTCCGAAAGCTTTTTAGAAAGAGGGAGCACTGCTGCCTTGACAGGCGCAAGAGCGGGATGAAGATGAAGGACAACACGAACGTCACCCTCCGAAAGCTCCTCCTCGTCATATGCATCAACAAGGAATGCAAGGGCAACTCTGTCAGCGCCGAGCGAGGGCTCGATTACGTAAGGAATATAATGTTCACCTGTCTCCTGATCGAAATAGGTCATATCCTTGCCTGAGTGATTCTGATGCTGAGTAAGGTCGTAATCAGTTCTGTCGGCTACACCCCAAAGCTCACCCCAACCGAACGGGAAGAGGAACTCGAAGTCTGTCGTAGCCTTGGAATAGAAGCAAAGCTCATCGGGATCGTGGTCGCGAAGTCTCAAGTTCTCGTCCTTCATGCCAAGGTCAAGAAGCCACTTGTGGCAGTAGTCCTTCCAGTATTTAAACCATTCAAGGTCAGTGCCGGGCTTGCAGAAGAACTCAAGCTCCATCTGCTCGAACTCACGGGTACGGAAAACGAAGTTACCGGGAGTAATCTCGTTTCTGAAGGACTTACCTATCTGTGCAACTCCGAAGGGAAGCTTCTTTCTTGAAGACCTTGCAACAGCAGGAAAATTAACGAAAATACCCTGCGCTGTTTCGGGACGGAGATAAACCGTGCTGGAATTATCCTCGGTTACACCGATAAAGGTCTTAAACATCAGGTTAAACTTTTTAATATCGGTAAACTGTTTTCCGCCGCAAAGGGGGCAGGCAATATCCTTTTCCTTTATGAACTCAGCCATCTCCTCAAACGACCAGCCACCGGGATTCTCACCCGTTCCGTTCTGGAAAGCGTAATCCTCGATAAGCTTGTCCGCTCTGTGACGTGCTTTGCACTGCTTACAGTCCATAAGAGGATCGGAAAATCCGCCTACGTGACCCGAAGCAACCCAAGCTTCCGGGTTCATTATTATTGCAGAATCAAGACCAACGTTGTATCTTGACTCCTGAACAAACTTTTTCCACCACGCGCGCTTTACGTTATTCTTAAATTCAACGCCGAGAGGTCCGTAGTCCCATGAATTAGCAAGACCGCCGTATATTTCCGAGCCGGGAAATATAAATCCGCGGGTTTTGCAAAGGGCTACTACTTTTTCCATTGTTTTTTCGCTGTTCTTCATTTTAAACTCCATTATGTAAATAATTATTTATATTTATTTCTAATTTTCAACAAGTTTGCAGAGAACTATTCCGTTTTTATGCGACACGGGTATAAGGTTTACAAGCTCACCCGACAGTTTTTCGTCACACGACTGGAATTTAACCTCGATATAGGAATCGGTGTGTGCCGTGTAAAATTCTCCGTCAAACGTCTCGGCAATAGCCGAGAGTGTCTCTCCGCTCTTGACTGCCTCATCAAGAACCGAGGCTCTGATTTTATTCTTGATACTGATAAGCCTTGCGCTGCGCTCGCGCTTTACCTGCTCGGGTACCTGGTCCTCGTAATATGCGGCAGGCGTTCCCTCTCTTCTTGAGTAGGCAAAGACGTGGGCGTCAAGGAATTTCGCCCGTCTTGCAAACTCCACGGTTTCAAGAAAGTTTTCCTCACTCTCCCCGGGGAAGCCCACCATAAGATCGGTCGTAAACTGCGCGCCGTCGATGTTTTCTCTGATTTCCTCGATGACGCGCATTGCCTGAGCGGCATTGTATCTTCTCTTCATCCTTCTAAGAACGGCATCAGAGCCGCTTTGCATCGAAAGATGGAAATGCGGCGCAAGAATTTTCTTATCCCGCACTTTCATTATAAAATCGCGGTTTATAAGCTCAGGTGCAAGCGACCCCAGTCTTATTCGGTCGCAGCTGTCTCTTGCGTCAAGCTCGCATATCAAATCGGCAAGGTCGTATTTACTATCGAAATCGCGTCCGTAAGAGCCTGTTTCTATACCGGTTAGGACAATTTCACGCGTACCGCTGCGGTAAAGGTCCTCAACCTCGCGTATGACGTCATCCTTCGGCTTTGAGCGCACCCGCCCTCGTGCGTCGGAAATCGCGCAATAGGTGCATTTGGACTCGCATCCGTCCTCAATCTTTACGTACGCACGTGTTCTAGGCGCTCGCGTGATTCTCATATCCTCAAAGGCAGCCTTGTTAACATCGGTAGTAGAGACGAATTTCCGGGGCGCTATGCCTTTTTCTTTTTCACGAAGCATTTCCAGCGCAACGTCAACCACAGAGAGCTTGTTCTCCGTACCTACGGTACAAAGGACACCGGGAATACCCGAAACCTCCTCGGCTGAACGCTGGCTGTAGCATCCCATAACCGCGACAACCGCATCGGGATTTTTATTTATTGCCCTTCTAATAAACTGCCTTGACTTTCTGTCGCTTTCAGCAGTGACGGTACAGGTATTTATAACGTAAACGTCGCATATATCGCCAAACGGGCAAATTTCAAATCCGCGCCTTTCAAATTCCTCTCCGACAGCCTCGGTTTCGTACTGTGAAACCTTGCACCCAAGAGTATAAAGTCCCACCTTGTACAAAATACATTCCTCTCTTCTGCGGTAAAATATTTACATAACGATATTCTAGCAGAAATCGCACTAAAAGTCAATACGCTTTGTCATCTTTAGAGAGCTGACGTGGCATTTTAAATATAATATAAATAAAATATTTGTTTTTTCTATTGACAAATCGATATTTTTCGGTTATAATATATCGTGCTTTCGTATGAATACGCGAAAGGCGAAGGCTTGTATGCGCTTCGCAACGTTAATAAAACCAAAGGAGGTGCTATCATGAAGAGAACATATCAGCCTAAGAAGAGACAGAGAAAAAAGGAACATGGCTTCAGAAAGAGAATGGCGACCGCTAACGGCAGAAAAGTTCTTAAGAGAAGACGCGCCAAGGGAAGAGCTAAGCTCACCTATTGATTGTGTCACGCACAGTGACTGTCACGCAATGTGACCCACAAAACCTCC
>JAZLAO010000042.1:0-4198 GCA_045613205.1 Eubacteriales bacterium
CAACAACCAAGGTCGTTGCTATTAAAAAGATAGCCATGCAGAACACAATGTATTTCGCAGCATATATCTCTGAGATTCTTTTCTCTGAGAACGAACTTCACATGTAAGCAATTTAATTGCTCGCATCTCACTACTTTAAGTATTTCATGAGCCGTGGCCTCACGGGAGTATCATTATTCACCTCACTCTCTGTCATCGCTGCTCGCACCATGCCATACTCGGTGCAATCCATTCGCGCGATTTATCGCTCGCTTATCTTTCGATAAGGTCATGGCGCTCGCGCACGGTAGCTTGTCCTTCCGGACGAGAGTGGGAGTTCCCACTGCGTTCTGCTTATTCAATTTTCAATGAGCACGAGGGTAAAGTAATAAACCCCTCTATTTCTCTATTCCTGAATTTTTTTCGATTTGAGAACAGAATTTTTGTATGATTTACAATTTATTTACTTTTAAAAGAGATTTTTGCCCTCACCCTATAGGTAGCGACTTTTTTCTCGTTTTGCGTGTATCAAAAATCATCTTTTTACAAATTGTTTACTTTTTAATTGAGAGAACCCCACACCCTATAGACAGTGACTTTTTTCTCAATTTGAGCCATTTTATTTTGTAAATTTTTCTTTCACCCTTTAGGTAGTGACTTTTTCTCGTTTTCCACGGCAAAAATAAAAATGCCCACGATTTTTTCGTGAGCATTTAAGCATTTGTTATTGAAGAAGAATATCTTTTGTGTTATAATACTTACACAAGACCTAGGCTACGACCTGATGAGAACAAAGTTCGAACGAAGGAGATAATCAAAATGCGTTTTATTGAATATGGAAAAGAGAATAAAGACGTTATCATGCTCCTGCACGGTGGTGGACTTTCCTGGTGGAATTACAGAGAGGTTGCCGAACTTTTGCAGACAGACTTTCGTGTGATTTTGCCAATCCTTGACGGTCACTCGGGAAGCGATTCGGACTTCACAACCATAGAGGACAACGCAGATAGAATTATCTCATTCATTGATGAGAATTTCGGTGGATCGGTTCTGCTTTTAGGCGGTCTTTCTCTGGGCGGTCAGGTTCTGCTCGAGATTTTGTCTAGGAGAAAAGATATTTGCCGCTTTGCGATAGTTGAGAGTGCGCTTGTCATTCCCTCAAAGCTTACTCATTCTATGATTGCTCCTGCATTCGGAAGTTGCTACGGACTTATTAAATACAGGTGGTTTTCAAAGCTGCAGTTTGACTCCTACCGACTTAAATCCGAGCTCTTTGAGGACTATTACAAGGACACCTGCGGCATCTCAAAGGAGAATATGATTTCCTTTCTACAGGCTAACGCTCTGTATTCTGTTAAGACCTCGCTTAGCGAATCCGAGGCAAAGGCATACGTCTTCGTTGGCGAGAAAGAAAACGGAGCTATGTGCAAATCCGCAAGAATAATCAATGAGTCATTTAAGAATTCAGAACTGCAAATTTTACCGAAAGCATATCACGGACAGTTCTCAATCAAAAATGCCCCCTCTTACGTTAAGACGATATTGGAGATAACTTCTTGGCAAGGCTCTTGACAAAAATATGTGTACATGATATAATCAAATCAATAATTTTTATGGGACCAGCTGTCTGAAGGGGATGCTGGTCCTTTTTTGTAAAATTACGAGGAATCGTTATGAGAAAGAATAAAATTTCCTTATCCACAACTCAAATTATTTTGCTGAGCTTTATAATAGCTATTCTGCTTGGAAGCCTTCTTTTATCTCTGCCTATCAGCTCTGCGAGTGGTGTGGCTGTGCCGTATCTTGACGCATTATTTGCCGCAACAACTTCCACCTGCGTAACAGGACTCGTGACTCTGCCCGTGGTTTCAACCTGGAGCGTATTCGGGCAGGTGGTTATACTTATTCTTATTCAGATAGGCGGTCTTGGAATTATAACTATAATGTCGGGCGTCATGCTTCTCATTAACAGAAAGATGGGCATTAGCGACAGGCTTTTAATTCAGGATGCATTCAACCTGAACACCATGTCGGGACTGGCTAAATTCGTTAAAAACGTTCTGTTTGGAACGCTTCTTATCGAGGGAATCGGAGCAATTCTATATATGCTCGTATTCCTGCCTGATTTTGGTATGAGAGGGATTTGGATTTCGGTTTTCACCTCGGTTTCGGCTTTTTGCAATGCGGGAATTGATATTATCGGTGAGGTGAGCCTTTCGGGCTATGCAACTAATCCGCTTGTTAATGCTGTTACTTCCGCCCTGATCATTTTGGGTGGTCTGGGTTATATCGTATGGTGGGACGTGCTTCGAGTGGTTAAAACGAGAACTCCCGAGAACAGAAAGATTTTCAGGCATCTTACCCTGCACAGTAAAATTGCCATTGCACTCACACTCGGACTCATTTTCGTGGGTGGGGCGCTGATATTTATCCTTGAATACTCTAATCCCAAAACCATCGGGGATATGTCATTGTTTGATAAAATACAGGTGTCG
Organism: Eubacteriales bacterium; assembly: GCA_045613205.1. Classification (GTDB taxonomy): domain Bacteria; phylum Bacillota; class Clostridia; order Oscillospirales; family CAG-272; genus UBA1740. Next base: position 2,475 of record JAZLAO010000042.1, read on the forward strand.
CTATTCCAATCCGTGACCACGAGAACCGCAGGCTTTGCTTCCGTTCCGCAGGAGAACCTAACAAACGCCTCGGCATTGGTTTCGGTTATTCTGATGATTATAGGTGGCTCACCCGTAGGAACTGCGGGAGGAATCAAGACGGTCACCATAGCGGTGCTTGCGTGCTCTGCATTCGCCACTATAAGAAATAAAAACGGCGGGGCGTTGTTCGGCAGACGAATTTCTGAGGAATCAATCAAAAAAGCGGTTGCGGTGGCTATGGCATTTGTCACTATTTGCGCCATATCCACGCTTCTTTTGATGGCAACCAATAATGCATCCTTTATCGACGTGGTTTATGAGACGGTCAGCGCTACGGCAACGGTGGGACTATCAAGAAATCTTACGTCTACCTTAAACGAGGCCGGAAAACTCATTATTATCCTAACGATGTATTTTGGCAGAGTCGGTCCAATATCTCTGGCTGTCGCTCTTGGCAGCAAAAACGAGAGTCAGAACGTCATTTCAGAACCGATAGAAGATATAATTGTAGGCTAAAGGAGAAACAAAATGAAAAGCAATAAAACATACGCAGTCTTCGGACTTGGAAGATACGGTCTTGCTGTGGCAAGAGAGCTTGTGGCAAACGGAAAAGAGGTTATTGCCATTGATATGAGTCAAAAGATTGTCAACGACGTAGCTGCATATCTGCCCGTTTGCAAATGTGCCGACGTCACAGACGGTGAGGTTATTTCAAGACTTGGTATCGGCAATATTGATACGGTAATTATTTGTATGGCAGGAAATCTTGAAGCAAGCGTTATGGCAGTAACGCTTTGTAAGGAAGCGGGAGCCAATACCGTTATCGCAAAATGCGCTAACGAAATGCATCAAAAGATATTGCTCCGAGTTGGCGCAGATCAGGTTGTTTTCCCCGAAAAAGAGTCGGGCATTCGACTTGCAAAAAACCTGTTAAGCTCCGGATTTGTTGATATGATTTCCTTGTCAAAGGACGTCTCCATGGTTGAAATCGACGTTAGAAGCGAGTGGGTAGGCAAGAATCTTATCGAGCTGAATCTGCGTAAAAAATACGGTTTCAACGTCGTTGCGCTTAAAAAGGGTGAAAAGGTCAACGTCAATATCAATCCCGAGCAGGTTCTTGATACGAGCACAACCTTAATCGTCATCACCGACGTTGCAAAACTTGGAAAGTTAAAATGATTTTAATAAAACAATGCCGACGATCATTTGCTCGTCGGCATTATTTATTCACTTAAGAAATCATATACCATTTGGTTGAAATCCTGTGCTTCTTCATAAGCTGCATGACCGAGGTTTTCGTACATGTGCAAGGCGCAACCGAGCTTCTCTGCGATTTCCTCGGAAGCGACACCCGAGACAACCTTGTCTTGCTTGCCACCAATCACGAGGGTAGGACACTTGATTTTATCCAGAATGTCGTATGTATCGCAGGTGAGACAGGACTTTGCGAGAATCACAAACCTTTTCACGTCCTTTGGCTTTTGCAGAATGGTCAGAAGCGGCATGAGCAAACGATATTTTTTCACGTAAGTCTCGGAATACATCTTTTCAGCCATGTCCAAAACGAATTCCTTCATATCTCCTCGTTCTGCCATTTCTATCCAATCGCCCACAACCTGCTTTACAGTATCGTTGTTCCTTGAAAGCGTTACAGCGAGAACAAGCCTTCTAACCAAGTCGGGTCTGTCGATTGCAAGATACTG
>JAZLAO010000043.1:0-4689 GCA_045613205.1 Eubacteriales bacterium
GGCATCAATCGTTTTTGATGCCTATTTTTTTATCGTCTAACCCCCAACAAATCCGCTTAGGTACTTGATTTCTTGACGATTTTATGGTATAATATTTAGGAAATTTTTCAATTCAAAAAAGCAAGGAGGAAAGCCTATGACAATTGGATATTTAATTTGCCTTATAGCGTCGGTAGGCTTACTCGTTGCCTACACTCTGTTAATGAAAAACCGTGAATTTTGGCTTACTATGCTTCACGTCTGCGTAATAATAGTCAATCTCGGATATTTTTTGACTTCAATCGCAAAAAACGTTGAATTCGCTATATTCGGAAATGACGTTACCTATCTCGGAAGCGCGTTTCTTTGTATGTGTATGCTTCTTACGATAATTCGTCTTTGCGGATTTGAGGTTAAGAAAAAGCACGTTATCACCTGTCTATCTCTCGGCTTTATAATGTTCGCAATTATAGCAAGCTCGCCAATGATTCCGCTTTACTACACAAGCGTTGACATCAAAAACATTGAGGGAGCGACAAAGCTCGTAAAGGAATACGGTGTGCTTCACCCGGTTTATACCGTTTATCTTATCACATATTTTGTCGCAATGATCGTCACGATTATTTATTCAATCAGAAAGAAAAAAATAGGCAAACCGAGATTTGCAGGCTTTATTGCCGCTATCGTTGGTATGAATATCGCAGTATGGCTTTTTGAAAAGTTTGTAAATTGGGAATACGAATTTCTTTCGGTTATCTACGTAGGCTCGGAGCTTCTTCTGATTTTTGTTTATTGGATGATTCAGGAATACATACATAAAACCGAAGTTCCGCCGCCAATCGTTAAAGAGGTTGAAGTAGTAGTAATAAAAGAAAAGCAAACGGTCGTAGTAGTAAATTCTGTGCAAAAGGCAGAAATGATAAACCGTCTGCTCTCTGTTCTTCCCGACGGTAAAACTCTCACGGTTAAGGAAATTGAAATTCTTGAAAGCCTTGTTGACGGAAAATCAAGAAAAGAAATTGCCGCCGAAAACCATGTTAGCGAGAACACAATCAAGACACACATTTCACACGTTTACGAAAAATTTGAGGTGTCAAGCAGAGAGTCGCTGATGGCACTTTTGGAAAAATAGGCTGAATAAAAACACAAAAAACGGAATGCGTCGGCGTTCCGTTTTTTTAATGCGAAAATGTTAAAAAATCCCAAAAAGTTGAAAAAAACTTAAAAAATCACCCTAAAATCACCCTTTCTCACCCTAAAATCACCCTTAAAATCTATTTACAAAGTTAAAAAATAAAAGTATAATATATACAACGATTATAAAATGAATCGCAAAAAAGCGAATGGAGGTGAGATTGGTGTTAGAAAAACGAGTCCTTTTTGAAGACTTCGAATTCCCCGTGGTGAAAGGACTTGAATATCTGATGGACGAAGAAAATCCGACAACCGATTATCTTTTTATCAACGAGCCGAGCGAAAAATTCTCAATGTATTTTGAAAGAGGACAAAATCCGTTTGACATTTCAAAAACAAGTGCAACGGATAAAACGTACTGTCTGTTTCAAATCAAAAGGCAAAACAGAACGATACATTTTTACTGTCCCGAACGGTTACCTAACAGAGAATCGGCAATGTGGTATTTCTACGTTGAAATTTTAGATGAAAACGGAAAAGTTCACACCTTACCCGGTCAAATGCGAGTAGTGCTTAAATCAAGCTGTCTGCGGTTGACCGACGAAAAGGAACAGTTCATCGAAATTTTAGAGCAAGTCAAGCTCACCGACACGGCGGTTTCCGCCTAAAAATTTTAAAAGGAGAAAACATTATGAAAAAACGAATTTTAAGTATTTTGCTTGTACTCGTAATGGTAATCGGTATGATACCCTTTTCCGCTTTGAGTGCGAGTGCGGCGGATACGGAAGATCTCAGGCTTTTTGGCGGCAAAGAAACGTCAAAAGTGGAAACGACTGATTATGGTACATGGTATGAGGATGACAACGGTCACGTAGTCTTGAAGGAATTAGATGACACTACACTTTATTGGATTGATAGAGTCAACCTGACGTCCGCATATCAAAATCCGAATACGTGGAGTGAACCAGAACTAACAGCTAATTTTCCGACAGGTTCACAGCCTCCGAGCTTAAGTTATTACTATACAAACAATTTCGTATCTAATCTGGAGTTTGTTTTCTTTAAAGGATCTGACTTTTACCGAACCAAGAGTAACGGAGCGTACCAGTGCCTATTTCCTTCAAGCTATTATGAAACCAGTGGAATAATTGGCGTACATACCAGTGACACCTATCGGGCGAAGATTTACCAATCCGTCCGTTTGTATGATACCGGAAATCAGAACTACTATGTGCCGGATGATAGTGCTTATCCGGTAGGTTCGTATGTTGTTGAGTATCAATTGAAAGGTGGTGCGATGCCTAATATAACTTTCGACTCTGGCGAGCGAATGAAAGTTACTCTGGACGGGGCGATTTTAGGAGAATCTGACGTACAGTATATCCCAAACACTTACTATTTGGTAGAAAAAGATTGGGATAGTGTATCTAGTTGGTATCACTTCGATTCGCATTATCGCTATGATGCAAATGAAAGTGAAGAGTATCAGCAAAACGCAAAGGAAAATAGTTCTCCTAATACTTTGTACCATCAGCTATATGCCTATGGAGAAAAGTTCTACGTCTACGACGAGAAGCCAGAGATCAAGACTGTTCTCGTCAACGGCGAGAGCGTGGCTGACGGTGCGACCTACATCTCCAACAGCAAAAGCGTGACCGTTAAGACCACCTACGACAGCGTACTGTCTCAGGCACTGCAGGACTACGGCTGTACCGTGAAATATAAGACTTCTCTCAACGGTCTGGATTACTCGAATGTGACGACCTCTACCTCCAACGGTAACGGTACCTCCACGCAGACCTATGTACAGAACGTGAATAGTGGCAGCAGTCTAACATTCAAGAGCTGGCTTGAGGTCACTTGGCCCGACGGCTCCAAGGATCGTGTGGACGAGCGCACCACCAACGTAATCTATGTAGATATGGGCTTCGCATCTCTCACTCCTACGCCCGATATGGACGAGGCAGATTGGGATGAACTCGCATCTGACCTCGGAACGATGGCTCTCGGTAGTGCTGATACAAACATTAACTTTAATTTCAGCGCAAAAGCACTCTCTGCCGAAGCAATAGCGGCAGGTTACAGTGTAAAGCGCGCTCTTAAGGTTACTCGTGACGGTATCACCGTCTATGACAAGGAATACGCATCCAACGAGGTTTACCCTTGGAATTTGAAAGACAATATCGACGAGGGCGGTAATTATCATATTATCCCTACACTTAATTACTATCTTAACGGAGTTAAGATAGAGGAAATTAGCCACCTTTACACTGTTAAGGTGACAGGTTCAACAATTAAAACGATTTCACTTGCGGGTATCGGTACTCCCGTAATCGGCAAAGCTCCCTCAACCATAGATACCGCAATTAGCAACACCGACGGTGTTATTATTAAGAAAGTTCAGTGGGAATATTGGACTTCTGAAATGGGCGGCGGTTTTGTAAATATGCCTGACGGTAGTGTATTTGAGGAAGGAAAGCGATACGCAGTTCTTCTTGAATTAGAAACAGCGGACGGTTATTTATTTGCAGCTAATAAAACAGATATGACCATATATATTAACGGTCAAAAAGCAAATCTTACAGCTAACTATGCTACAAATAAGTTTGGTGTGGAGCTTGAAATCGTACCCATCACACCCCCTGCGTTCACAACTCAGCCCGTTGGCGGTATGGTAGCAGAGGGAGATAAGCTTACAGTTGATTGGGAGTTAAACTTTGCCCCGGCAAAAGTTGAACTTCGTTACTTTGATAATGCTTTAGAAGAAAGTAGACCTACTTTCATAGATGCTTCTATTTCTTCCGCCGATTTTGCTCCAATTGCAGATGATGGCAGCTATTATCAAATCCTTGCATACTATAACAATACTCAATATGTAGCTTCTAACAAATTCTACGTATATGAAATTAAAACAATAATAAACACCATTGCAATCGAAGTAGCAAAGCCCGTTATCGGTGAAGCTACCACAAAGCCTACGATTAAGAGCGTAAACGGTGATGAAAATCTTAAAGATTTAGTTAGCTTCTTCAGCGATTCCAAGGTATATTGGGTAGAAGCTGATAGCGCTGAGGATATCGCAAACGGAAACAAGAATCCTACCGTATTTGCAGACGGTAAGATTTACGCATTACACGTTGCAATTCAATCAACAAAGGAAATTGCCGAGGATTGTGTACTTAACGTTTACGGTACAGACGGAGAACTCCTTTGGAGTGGAAATATAAGCTTCTCTGATCCCTCGGATAAGACCTTGGTTTACACAGATGCATATTTGGGCAACTTTAAGCTCGAAATCGGTAACGTAAACGGTGATGACTTGATAGACTTTACCGACTTGCAAAGATTGTATCAGCATATTACGGGAGATAATCCTTTGTCGGGTGATGCTCTCGGTGCGGCAGACGTAAACGCTGATACAGTAATCGACTTTAGCGACTTGCAGGCATTGTTCGCTTTGTTAAGTCAAAACGCTTAATTCTTTTAGGAGGATGACGAAATGAAAAAAATAATTGCATTGGCATTGTGTTTGATTTTATGCTTTTCTATGATGTCAATTACAACTTTTGCGGCTGA
>JAZLAO010000044.1:0-41599 GCA_045613205.1 Eubacteriales bacterium
ACTCCTTGGCTCACAGAACGACATGGCTACGATCCGACTTAATCCTTCAAATAAAAAATGACGTTTTAAAAGGGTGTTGCAAAAATTCGAGCAACACCCTTTGTTTTTATTTCGTTGTGAGTCTGTCAAACGCTGCCAGCCACTCGTTTGCAAGGACTACGCCGCCCGCAAGCGTGGGATGAACACCGTCGCGAAGGAGAGTATCGTTCCCGTATTTTTCTCCAAGCTCGTCGTACTTATCCTGCAAAAGAACAAGCTCCGCGCCGAACTCCTCGGCAAGCTTTTTAACGACCTTTGCGTACTCCTTGACCTCGAGGAATCTCTCGAAATTCTCCTCGGTTGCGCTTCCCGAAAGCACGAAGGGCTCGCAAAGAATAAATTTAACGTTAGGAAGTTCCTTTTTAGTATCCGAAAGGAGCATACGGTATACCTTTTCAAACCTTTCGATATCAACTCCGTTTTCACGCTCAATCTCATGCCAGATATCGTTTACTCCTATAAGTATGCTTATAACGTCGGGCTTAAGATTCCAGCAATCTGACTTTATCCTTGCGTAAAGGTCAACTATTCTGTTTCCGCTGATACCTCTGTTATAAATTTCATAACCTACTGGGTCGCGTTCAAGAAGCTTGCCTGCCGCATAGGTAACATAGGTGTGTCCAAGCTTATAGCTTGCCCTGTCAACGTCGCGCGCTCGGCCGGCATCGGTGATGCTGTCACCGTAAAACAATATTCTCATAGTATAAAAAACTCCTTTTTTTTAGATATTCTAGCATATATTCTTTTTGTTTTCAATAGAATTTAAAATATTTATTGTTTTTGCTTTGAAAAAATGGTACAATAAAGTAACGAAATAAAACAAGACGGAGAAAATATGAAAATCAACGAAACTGTATACGGCTTTCTTGTGAAGCGAGCCGTTGAAATTAAGGACGCGGGAGCAACACTCTACGAAGCCGAGCATATAAAGAGCGGAGCGCGGCTTCTCTTTTTCGACCGCGAGGACGAAAACAAAACATTCTCTATAGCTTTTAAAACAATTCCCGAGGACAGCACGGGTGTGTTTCATATCATTGAGCACTCGGTGCTTTGCGGCTCAAATAAATTCAGAGTTAAAGAGCCCTTTGTCGAGCTTCTTAAAGGCTCACTCAACACCTTCCTCAACGCGATGACTTTCCCCGACAAAACTATGTACCCGGTTGCATCGAGAAACGACAAGGACTTTTTCAACCTTACCGACGTTTATCTCGACGCGGTTTTTCACCCTGCCATTCTCGAAAACCCAAATATCTTTTACCAAGAGGGCTGGCATTACGAGTTTGATTCCGACACGGGTAAGCTCTCGCGCTCGGGAGTCGTTCTTAACGAGATGCGCGGCGCTTTTTCATCACCCGACGAGGTTGCCGCCTACCATATAAACGAGATGCTCTACCCCGACACCTGTTACAGATTTGAGTCGGGCGGTGAGCCCTCGGCAATAACCGGGCTTTCCTATGAGGAATTCTGTGACGGTCACAAAAAATACTATCACCCATCGAATGCCGAAATATTTCTCGACGGCTCTGTGAAGCTCGACGAAATTTTGCCTCTTATCGATTCATACCTTTCGGAATACGACAAAAAAGTCCTTGATTTCGAGATTCCCGACCAGCCTAGAATTTCTCCCGTGAAAAGAGAGATTGAATACGAAATATCTCCGGGTGAATCCCCGAAAAATAAAACGCGCCTTGAGCTCGGCTACCTTGCAAACCGCTTCGACGAGCAGGAAAAGTCAGTAGCTCTGTCTATTCTTCTGGATGCCGTCGCCTCAACTAATGAATCCCCGCTCAAAAAAGCGATAATAGATTCGGGACTTTGCGAGGAGATGTCATTTATTCCCCTTGACTCGATAAAGCAAAACTCAATAACCGTCGATTTCAGAAACGTACGCGACGGAAAATGCGATGAGCTATACGAGCTCTTTATATCAGAAACAAAGAAGCTTTGCACCGAGGGAATAGACAAATCCACACTTTCTTCTTCCATCAACAGCCTTGAATTCAAAATGCGCGAAAAGGACTACGGCACTATGCCAATCGGCATAATTTACGCGATGTCATCACTTGAAGCCTCGCTCTACGGCGGCGACCCTGCGCAAAACCTTTCATATGAGAACTCATTTAAGGAATTGCGAGAAAAGCTTGATACCGATTATTTTGAAAAGCTTCTGCTGTCGCTCTTCGTCGAAAACGAGCACAGAGCAACTCTTGTCATGAGCCCCTCCTCATCTCTCGGTGAAAAAAGAGCCGAAAGCGAAGCGGCAGAGCTTCAGAAAATCAAGGAATCCCTGTCAGATGAGGCTCTTGCAGATATTATAAAAACCGAGCGCAGTCTTAAAGCGTGGCAGGAGAAGCCCGACACCCCCGAAGAGCTTTCAACGATTCCGCGACTTGAAATTTCCGATATATCAGCAGAAGTTGAGAAAATTCCGCAGAATATAAAAACGGTAGACGGAGTAACACTGCTCTCCCACCCCATCCACTCAAACGGAATAATTTATACCGACCTTTGCTTTGACGTATCAGACCTTACTGCAGAAGAAATATTCGATTTACGCCTGCTAATCTCGCTTATTGAAAACGTAAGAACCGAAAAGCATTCGGCAATAGAGCTTCAAAATATTATAAAAGGAGAACTTGGCTCCTTCTCAGCTTCGCTAAGTCCAGTCTCAAGCTCCGGCAAAACCAAGATATACGCTATAGTATCCGCAAGCGCCCTTGAAGCTAAAACCGATTCTATAACAGAGGTTGCAGAGGAAATTTTGTACACTTCTGTTTACAAAGATAAGGAAGTTATCCACAACGTAATAAAACAGCTCAAGATGGCAAGTGACGAAGCCTTTATATCGAGCGGTCACCTTGCAGCATTCAGAAGAGCGGCAGCCTACGTGAATGCAGAATCGGCTGTACAGGAATATTATTCGGGATATGAAGCGCACGTTCGCATGAAAGCGCTTGAGTCGAATTTTGATAAGGAATTTGAAAATCTTTCGGAAAGGCTTGCAACGCTTTCAAGAAGGATATTCACAAGAGAAAGGCTTACTGTTTCTGTTACGGGCAAGGAATGCTGTGAACTTGAAGAAAAGCTCATAAAAATTATCAAAAGCGGTGCTCCGTGCGCTCCCGTGTCAAAAATTTCTCCGCTCGGAATACTTCGCGAGGGCATCATTACACCGTCGCAGTCAGCATATGCGGCACTTGCAGAAAACTTATACAACCTCGAAAGCGTGCCACACGGCTCGTGGAACGTCGTGCGCTCTCTTCTTTCCTACGGATATCTCTGGGGAGCAGTAAGAGTTCAGGGCGGCGCCTACGGTGTTGGACTTCTCGTGCGCAAGGGCGGAAACCTCGGCTTCTATTCCTACCGCGACCCATCTCCCGAAAGAACTCTCGGCTGCTACAGAAAATCCTCGGATTTTCTCCGCGAATTTGCAAGAGTCGGTGAAGATATAACCAAATTCATAATAGGGGCGGTCGGAGATGCTTCCCCCCTAGCTACGCCTAAGCTGAAAGGCACTCTCGCCACGATGCAATATCTCCGCGGTGAAAGCTACGAATATAGAGTAAAAACAAAACTGCAAATGCTTGAAACAAACTCACAAGACCTTTTGGCAATAGCTGACGTCATCGACAAAATATCAAGCACAAATGCGATTTGCGTCGTCGGCGGCAAGGAGAAGCTTATAACCTGCAAGACTCTTCTTAAGCTTGTTGAAATATAACTTTTCATCAACAAAGAAACAGTGTGATGACCGAAATGGGCTATCACACTGTTTTTATAAGCTTTTATTCGTTTAATGATTACTAAGTTCTTCACGAAGTCTGGCTTCGCGCTCATTTTTCTTTTCTATGTTCTTCGCTATTATTTTTTCAATAGTACCGCGGAAGACCTGCATCAAAAGCGCAAACGCAACTCCTATCGCCATAGTTATCGCAAAAACGGTAAGCACAATGGGGTCGGAAGCTCCACCGTCTCCCGAGTGTATTATGAGGGCAAATCCGAGCATATCGTCGAGCAGATAAATTGAGACGGGTATTGCAATAGCTATGCAAGCTCCTACGGCAGCTACCACTATGGCGCGCCATTTCGTAAAGGGACGGCAAAGCGCAACGAGGTTTATGAATGCAACAAGGATTATAACAGCCATCGAAATTGAGTCTCGAACTGCCTTTCCGAGAGCGTACGCAGGTATAAACTTTTCCGCAATCATAAGAATAATTACCGGAGCGAGCATCGCAAGAGCGTTCGGGAAGCTTCGTATTATAACGGTATCAAGGTATGTTCCCTCAATTCGCTTGTTGTTCGGCTCAAGCGTGAGAAGCACCGATGCTGCACCGATGATGAAGAGTTCGAGAAGTAAAAAGTTTCTCGGCTCGAAGGGATAACCGGAGAAGGTTACCACGGAAATTATCGAAAGAAGAATGGTAAATATCGTCTTCATAAGATACAGAACCGAAGACTGACGCACGTTGTTTATACATCTTCTTCCCTCTCTTACAACGTCGGGAAGAGAAGCAAAATCAGAGTTCATAAGAACTATGTGCGAAACCTTGCGAGCCATTTCGCTGCCGTCTGCCATTGCAATAGCACAGTTGCTCTCCTTAAGCGCAAGCGTATCGTTTACTCCGTCACCCGTCATTGCAACGGTATGCCCGTTAACGCGGAGCGTTTTGATGAGAAGAACCTTCTGCTCGGGAGTTACTCTGCCGAACACGGTGTATTTTTCCGCAGACTCAACGAGCTGCTCATCGGTGATGGTATCGCAGGAAATATATTTGTCTGCATTCTTTATGCCGACTCTTGCCGCAATGGTGGAAACGGTTTCTGCGTGGTCACCCGATATAACCTTAAGCGTCACGCCTTGCTCTTGGAAATTTGCTATTGTTTCCTTTGCGGCGGGACGTATTCTGTCGCTTATTGCGATAAGCGCGAGAGCCACACCCTCATTTTCGAGAACTCCGTCAGGGTGCCGTACTAGGATAAGCACACGCTCGCCCTCTCTTGCGCGCTCGGAAATGATTTCCTCAACCTCAGCAGATATGGGACAAGGCACAAAATGCGGTGCTCCTATCGAAAACGCCCCGAGTCCGACTATTGAAACAGCGGAATATTTTCTCGCTGAGGAGAACGGAATTTTATTGATTATTTTTACCGAAACGTCCTTGCCGAAACGGTCAATCAAGGCAGCGGACGTATTATTTACACTTTGCTCTGTTCCTTCGATATGTGACATGATTCGCTCTATTTCGGAAATTTCAGTTCCGTCGAGCGACTCTACAAGAGTTACCTTCATAGTTCCGTCGGTTATAGTTCCGGTTTTATCAAGGCAAACCACGTCAGCACTCGCGAGCATCTCTATCGAATACATATCCTGCACAAGAGTTTTCTTTCTCGCGAGCTTTATTACGCTGAGTGTAAGAGTCAGGGTAACGAGAAGATACACGCCCGACGGTATCATTCCTACAACCGAGCCGCAGGTTTTAAGTATTGCCTGTTTAAAGGGCTCTGCTTCAGTGCGCAGAGAAAACCAGTTGGATACAAAAAGGATTATCGACATAGGAACAAGAAAGACGCCTATTGATTTTATAAGCTTATTCAGGTCGTGGAAAAGGTTAGAGGCAGGAGCTTTGAAGCTTTTTGCCGCCTTTTCTATTTTGTGAATGTAGTTGTCGCGTCCTACGTTCACAACCTTTGCATAGACCGAGCCGCCGACGAAAAAGCTTCCCGCAAGAATCTTATCACCGACTTCCTTCTTTATTGCATCGGATTCGCCGGTAAGCATACTCTCGTTAGCTTCGGCAAAGCCCGAAATCACGACTGCATCGGAAAGCACCTGTCTTCCCATTTCAACGAGCATAACGTCACCGATAACGATATCCTTCGAATCTATAGTGACAAGCTCACCGTCGCGTATAACCGTAGCTTTGGGCTCGGTGGTTACCGAGAGCTTTTCGACAGTGCGCTTGGCTTTCATTTCCTGAACTATGGAAATAACGACGTTAGGTATAACTATGGCAAGGAAGGTCATATTAGTGATGCTTCTGCATAGCAAAAGAAGCACGGTGACAACAAGCCAGATAAAATTAAAGAAGGTGAAAAGATTATCCCTTATAATTTTACCGTAGCTCTTGCCGACGCGCTCGTCGCTGATATTAACTTTTCCCTCGGCGCGAAGCTTCGCAACCTCCTCGGACGTAAGTCCCTCGGGTATTCCCTCGGTCGCCCTCAGATCGACAATTTCCATTAAAAACTCCTTTTAAACGGAGATTATTTCTGCAAGAAATAATATACCACATTACGCCCCTAAAGTCAACAAATATTCTGTCTCTTTTTCTTAAAATTCAAAAAAAGTTTAAAAATTTAAAAAAGTATTGACAATTGCAAAAATTTATACTATAATCTACGTGTTACTAGTGCAAAAAACTGTGACGGAGAGAGTAGCCGTAGGGGAGTACACAGCGAGTCGGGTACGGTGTGAGCCGACGTACAAAGATACGGTGAAAATCACTTCCGAGTTGCCGCCCGGAAACTTTAGTATGGACGGACGTACGCCCTGCGTTAAAGGACGCATATTGTTAGATATGTGAATAGGTGGTAAGGCTATATAATTTCCCGTTCCGTATGAACGGGCTTTTTTGTTTTAAAAATAAAAAAATCGGAGATAAAAAATGAAAGAACTTTACACAAAGGTCGAGACGAACCTTAATTTTGTTGAAAGAGAAAAGGCGACTCGTAAATTCTGGGAAGAAAACCGCATCTTTGAAAAGAGTATTGAAGAGAGAAAATGCGGTGAGGACTTCACCTTTTACGACGGTCCTCCTACGGCAAACGGAAAGCCGCACATAGGCCACGTGCTTACCCGTGTTATAAAGGATATGATTCCGAGATACCAGACTATGAAAGGCAAAAGAGTTGTCCGCAAGGCAGGCTGGGATACCCACGGTCTTCCCGTTGAGCTTGAGGTTGAGAAAAAGCTCGGCATTGACGGAAAGGACCAGATTGAAAGCTACGGTCTTGCTCCCTTTATTTCTCACTGCAAGGAATCGGTGTGGAAGTATAAAGGAATGTGGGAGGACTTCTCCGCAACCGTAGGATTCTGGGCGGATATGAATGACCCCTACGTAACCTACACTAACGACTTTATCGAGTCGGAATGGTGGGCGCTTAAGAAGATTTGGGATAAAGGGCTTCTCTACAAGGGCTTTAAGATAGTACCCTACTGCCCGCGCTGCGGCACTCCCCTCTCATCTCACGAGGTAGCTCAAGGGTACAAAACCGTTAAGGAGCGTTCGGCTGTCGTTCGCTTCAAGTGCAAGGACGAGGACGCTTATTTTCTTGCCTGGACTACTACCCCCTGGACTCTCCCCTCCAACACCGCGCTCTGCGTAAACCCGAAGGATACCTACTGCAAGGTAAAGGCCGCTGACGGTTACGTTTACTATATGGCAAAGGAGCTTCTTGATAAGGTCCTTTCACCTCTTGCAAAAGAGGGAGAGGAGGCTTACGAGATACTCGAAGAGATGCCCGGTTCAAATCTTGAAGGCAGAGCATACGAGCCGCTTTTCGAATGCACCGGCAAGGCTGCGGAAAAGCAGAAAAAGAAGGCGCATTTCGTAACCTGCGACAGCTATGTAACCATGTCCGACGGTACGGGTATCGTTCATATAGCTCCCGCATTCGGTGAGGACGACTCCCGTGTCGGAAGAAACTACGATTTGCCTTTCGTTCAGTTCGTTGACGGCAAGGGCAATATGACCGAAGAAACCCCTTACGCTAACGTATTCGTAAAGGATGCCGACCCCCTCGTACTCCGCGACCTTGAGGCAGAGGGCAAGCTCTTCTCCGCTCCGAAGTTCGAGCACGATTACCCTCATTGCTGGAGATGTAACACCCCTCTTATTTACTATGCGCGCGACACCTGGTTTATAAAAATGACCGCAGTGCGCGACAGCCTCATAAAAAACAACAACACTGTTAACTGGATTCCCGAAAGCATCGGAAAAGGAAGATTCGGTGACTGGCTTGAAAACATTCAGGACTGGGGTCTTTCTCGAAATCGCTATTGGGGAACTCCCCTTAACATCTGGGAATGCTCTTGCGGCCACCGCCATTCCATAGGCTCTATAGAAGAGCTTAAATCGATGTCGGATAACTGCCCCGACAATATCGAGCTTCACAGACCCTTTATTGACGAGGTTACGATAAAATGCTCCGAGTGCGGCGGTGAAATGAAGCGTGTCAGCGAGGTTATCGACTGCTGGTTTGACTCGGGCTCGATGCCATTCGCACAGTGGCACTACCCCTTTGAGAACAAAGAGATATTCGACAGCCAGTTCCCCGCCAACTTCATAAGCGAGGGCGTCGACCAGACGCGCGGCTGGTTCTATTCTCTTATGGCTATATCGACACTTATTTTCGTCTGCGCGCCTTATAAGAACGTACTCGTTCTCGGCCACGTGCTTGACAAGGACGGGCAGAAGATGTCGAAATCAAAGGGAAATGCCGTTGACCCGTTCGAAGCTCTCGAAGCTTACGGAGCTGACGCTATCCGCTGGTACTTCTACTCAAACTCTGCCCCCTGGCTTCCCAACCGCTTCTACGGTGATGCAGTAACCGAGGGACAGCGCAAGTTTATGGGTACGCTCTGGAACACCTATGCGTTCTACGTTCTCTACGCAAACATAGACGGTTTTGACCCGACTAAATACACCCTTGATAAATCCACCCTCTCGGTTATGGATAAGTGGATACTCTCAAAGCTTAATTCGGCTGTAAAGTCGGTTGACGAGCTTCTTGAAAGCTATAAGATAACCGAGGCTACAAGAGTTCTTGAGGACCTCGTTGACGAGCTTTCGAACTGGTACGTGCGCCGCAGCCGTGAGCGCTTCTGGGTTAAGGATATGCCTACCGACAAGATTAATGCATATCTTACCCTTTATACCGCTCTCGTTACTATCTCAAAGCTCTCAGCCCCCATGATTCCCTTTATGACCGAGGATATATACAGAAATCTCGTATGCTCTGTTGATAAAGATGCCCCCGTGTCAATTCATCTTTGCGATTTCCCTGTATGCGATGAGTCTATGATAGACGCGAGCCTTGAGGAAAACATGGACGAGGTAGTCAAGGTTGTCGTTCTCGGAAGAGCCTGCAGAAACGCAGCTAACATAAAAAACCGCCAGCCCGTAGCCAAGATGTACGTAAAATCCGACAAAACGCCCGACGAATCATTTGTTTCTATAATTGCCGAGGAGCTTAACCTTAAGACTGTTGAGTTCACCGACAGCGTAAGAGATTTCACGACCTACTCCTTCAAGCCTCAGCTTCGCACCGTCGGACCTAAATACGGCAAGTACCTCGGTCAGATTAAGAATCTTCTTTCCGGCCTTGACGGCAATACCGCAATGGATGAGCTTCTGGCAAACGGTGCAATCAAGCTTGATATCCCCGATGCCGACGTCTCCCTTACCCGTGATGACCTGCTTATCGAAATGACGAAGAAAGAGGGCTTCGAGTCGCTCTCCGATAAGGGTATCACCGTGGTAATTGACAAGAACCTTACGCCCGAGCTTGTTGAGGAGGGTAACGTTCGTGAGATAATCTCGAAGATTCAGACAATGCGTAAAGACTCGGGATTCGAGGTTATGGACCGTATCCGTGTCGCATTTACAGGCAACGCTACAGTTCTCGCGATAGCCGAGTGCAACGCTTCTGAAATATGCGAGGAAACTCTTGCCGACTCGGTATCAGATGGCACTCTCACCTTCTCTAAGGAATGGAATATCAACGGTGAGGTTGTTACCATTTCAGTGGAAAAGGTATAATAATTTTAGTATATAAACAAAAAATCCCGAAAATTCGGGATTTTTTGTTTGTTGGTTTTGTGATTATGTCAATCTCAGCCTTTTCTAAATTTTAAAAAGGTCATTTTTGACCAACTCGAGTTTTTTCACAATATACTTAAATAAAAGCGGGAATAAAACTGCGTTTGAAACAAGCTGTGCAATGTAGAACGGAATTCCTCTGAGATAATACACACCGAACCGATACCAAAAGTTATCAAAGAATCCTGATAAGAGTCCGATGTCAACCAAAGTTGTCAAAACACCAAACCACATCGTCAATAAAAGCGCCACGCCTGTCAGCATAAAGCGATTTTTCACCCTTATTTTCGAGAGAAACATAAAAACCAATGCAACGAGAGGCCAATAGAGATAATAGGAAACGACCCATGTTCCAAATCCGTATATTATAGGCTCGATGCTCACAAAAACCAAAGCCGACGCCACACCGTAAATTCCAAACGTATAGCCGTAAAGTGCAAGAAGAAGAGTTACAACCTCGATGTTAGGCAGAAAGGAAAGCGCAAGCTTCGCGCACTCAAGAGTTGCCGCCATAATACCCACGAGTGCAATAATACGAGCCGCTGAGCCCCTTTTCTTTTTTTTACGTGAAATATCGCTCATTTCTTAAAATTCTTCAAGTCGGAAGAGTATAACCGTTCCGTCCTTGATATGCATACTTGAAAGCCCGACACCGGCGAAAGTAAGTACTGTGTCACCGTACTTTGCGGTCGCTACCGTCGGTGTCCACTCTGTCGGAACGGCAAAATCCACATCTTCCGTTGTATAGAGCGCGATATACTGATTTGACGGGTCGGGCTTCAGTGAGCCTATCGCGGTTATATACGCGCCGTATCCGCCGCCCCACTGTACGTTATAATAAAGAGTGCTTCCCTCCTCTGATGCGATATACTCAAGAAGAGAAAGCGCGCCCTCGTCACGTTTTTCGAGCTTTGATAGGTCAACCTCGTATACCGTGTAATCATTTTCGCCGTTTTCTACGACGATTTTCGCTGTTCCCTGTGCAGAAACGTCTCCGCCCGCGCAGGAAATCAAGAATGACAATACCAATGCCAGAACAACGGCAAGTGTCAAAAATCTGCTTGTTCTTTTCATTTTTGTCTCCTTTACCCAAGACTGTTATTTTTTTGCCCGGCAGGTTACCCGACTTATGAGGCGGCTCAAATACGGTAATGGCTGTTGCGGCAGATTCGCACTGCGCTTCCCCTGCTCTCTGACGGAGACTCCGTCAACTCGGACAAACATATTATACAACTAAAAAATAATAAAGTCAATTCATTTTTTGAAATCAATACAGCTTTTTAGGTGTATCAATCAATCCCGCAAGATAATCGAGCGATACGTTATAATATCCGGCTAATACGATAAAATGGTGCATCGGCATCTCGCGTTTTCCGCTTTCATATAGCTGATACTGTTGTCTTGAAATATTTAAAACCTGCGCTATCGCGTCCTGTTTATTATCACTATCCTCTCTTAGATCCCTAAGCCGCTTATAAATATACATCATTTTGCTCCAATCAAAGTTTTAAAAATTACCACTCTTTATTGATTATGACAATTATATCACAGCATTTAAACAAATGCTTGACAAGCATTCAAACGAATGCTATAATATATTTGTAAACTCCGATTGTCGCTATACTTTATTTTAAATCCAAAAAACGCATCGAATAAATCGATGCGTTTTTGGCTTTTTCTGTTTATTGTTGTATTAAAGCTCAACCGTATTGAACGGCTCGAGTATCATCGAATTATCAAAATCGAAGGTGTCGGGCGAGACACTGTCAAAAAGTCCGTAATGAAGCGGCACAGCGCATTTTGCATCAATCTCATAGGCAAAATCAGCCGCATCGCGAGCATTCATATTGTTTCCCTTTCCGTTTATCGGAAGGAACGCGAAATCAACTCCGTCCTCAACAAGCTCAAGCACCTCGTCTATAACGTCAAAGTTATAGAGAGTATCACCGCTTACGTAATAGGTTTTCTCACCGTCGTCAAGGATAAATCCCACTGCAGTTCTGTCGGAATGCTCAGCGTGTACGGCATAAAAGGTCACACCGCGCTCACTCCAGACAGAGTGAGGATTAAGCATTACGTAATTATGAGGACCGCCGTATTTTACCAGCTTCTTAAAGGCGTTTTCAGGCGCCATAAAGGTTATCGGCTTGTTTGCGCGCGCTAGGATAGCTTCTATAGTTTCGGGGTCAAGGTGGTCAAGATGGTCGTGCGTCACAAGAACGACGTCGGGCGTCTTATCAAGAAAACTCATATCAGCAGGAATACGCCTGTTCTTTTCCGGGCTAATCTGTTCTCCTACGGAATTTGAAAAATATGGGTCAACCATCACCGTTATATTTCCGTTTTCAAAAAGAAGACCTGCTTGAGTAAGCCAAGTTAATTTCATTGTATATACTCCTTATTAATAAAATCAAAATAATATAATTACACCTAAAATTGCCGACAAAATGCCAAGCAAAGCGCCCGCCGCAACGTCCCTTATGAAATGCATTCCGAGAAGAACTCTTGCCGTGGCAAGAAGGATTGCAAGAACGAGGAGCGCGATTGAAAGCGGGAGAGAAACCGTATATGCAAATCCGGCTATCAGAAAGGCAGAGAAAACGTGGCGCGACGGAAATGAGCGTCCGCGCTTTGCTTTCGGTGGGACGGTATAAAAATCATAAATCTCGTACGGCCTCGGAGCGTTTATCATTTTGCGGACCAGGCTTACAAGCACAAAGGGCACACCGCCCGCAAGCAACAGCCTTACCGCCAAGAGAGGATTCGTGGCGCAAAAATGCGCGAGCAATCCCGCGTAGGAGATTACACACAGAATAACCGAAGCATGTGAAACCGTTTTAAGTGACGAGCTTATTTTTTTAGAAGCGTAAACCAGTCTTAAAAGCTTTTCCAATGCGTCACCCACCTCACACGTTATTTACAATACAATTATAACACAACAAGAAAAACAAATCAACACAAAATCGAAGATTTTCTACACCCCCTCCCACAGCCTTCCTTGACAATCCTCCGCACCTTCCTCAATAATCTCTAGCGCAGTCTTACTCGACAACCCCTCCGTCACTCTCCGCTATCGCCTCCTTTGTTTAACTACCCCAAAGCTCGCTTTGCTCACTTCGGGGAACCCCGGCGGGATGTGGCACGGCTTGCCGTGACGGAAGGCTTGTTTTTGAATTTTCTTTCTCCCGCTGGAGAAGGCTTATTCGAGGCAGTGTTCAGCGTTTTCTCCGCCTCCCTCTGTGTAAGGGGAGGTGGCACGCGGAGCGTGACGGAGGGGTTGTCGCCTCCTTTGTTTAACTACCCCAAAGCTCGCTTTGCTCACTTCGGGGAACCCCGGCGGGATGTGGCACGCGACAGTGTGATTGAGGGATTGTCGACAAGAGATTTTTAGAAGCCGCTGAAAATCAACCGCAAGTATTCATTAAGTATCCGTTATTCATTATTTGATAAAAGTGGGGCTTATTCACCCAAAACCGCACAATAATCTGGCGATAGTGGAGAACAGCCCCTGTTTTTCTATAATTTTATTATCCTTGCGACCGAAACGCTCATATCGTCATTGCTATGCGAATGCTCTTTTGCAGAGGAGAGAATCAGCTCCGCATATTCACGGATATCCACCTTAGGCTCGGTTGAAAGAAGTTCAATAAGCCAAGCGGAATCCTCTGTTGACTGGCTTACACCGTCGGATAGCATGACTATATAATCACCGCTTTTCACCTCTACTCTTATTCGCTCCGCATCAAGATTTTTCATAAGACCGAGCGGTGCAGTTTCGGAGCGGATACGGAATATAGAGTTATTCCGCTTTACGTAGGATGCTGCTGCGCCGCATTTAAAGAAGAGTGCCTCGCCCGTCATTAAATCAAAATCAAAAAGGTCAAGGCTCGAAGAGCATTCCTCGCTTCTGTTTTTGATTATATGATTTAGAATGTGAAAGGCTGTGCTTTTCGTACAAGCACTCTCAAGTATACGGGAGAGAAAATCTGCCGTGAAATGCGATGTTCTGTGCGCGGCTTCTCCCGAGCCCATGCCGTCGGCAATAAGCGAATAAAAGTGTCCGTCCGCAGTTTCGAAGGAAATTGCCGTGTCTCCCGAAACCTCTTCGCCTCCCGAACGCGCACCCGCCGTAGCAAAATCAACCGAATACATAGGCGCCGCTGTACATTCAAAGAGCGCGATGTCACCCTTTCTGTAGTAATCGGGCGTGCCCAGCTTAACTCCGGCTGCCTCTTCTATCCCCTCGTGCAGTCTTCCGGAGGTCACAAGGCTTCCGTCCTTATCCTCACCCGCTCCGACGAAGTATTTTTTTCTGTTTCCAAATGCCATTATTACTCCATTATGGAGTCCCGAGCGCTCGAGCACCTCAGATAGCTTCTCTGAAAGTGCTGTATCTTGCGCTTTTTCTTTTTCTATCGAAGCTCTGGATTCGCTTATAAGCCTTGAAAAAAGCTCGTATTCCTCGGCTATTGCCTCTATCTTTCTTCGTTTTAAACGTTCCTCCTCAAGCTCCGCGCCGGCGCTCTCTATTTCTTCAAAAAGCGCCGCCGTATTGTGACAGTATTTAGGCGCAATAGCCGTGTCGTCAGGGAAAAGTCTTTCCTTTTTATAGAGTTTATTCGCTATTGCCTCTATATTTTCAATGCAGGGTGCCGGATTTTCGTCGACACAGCTTTGATAGCACTGGCAGTCGCGGCAAAACCCCTTTACGCATGCTATAGCTGCATCGCGGTACTCCGAAAGAGTCACAGCTCCCTCGTCAGCCCCCAGATTGTGCAAGCAGGATGCCACACCGACAAGCGCATTTTCGAGCCCGTCAAGGCTTGATGACTGCGAGGTGCGGTATGCAAGTGCTGTTGCCGTAACCATATCCTGCGCCTCTCTGCTCTTTGATATTTCTTCTGCTTTATCTTCCTCGTCTGCAGGAAGACTCTTAAGAAGCGGAATTGAAAGCATTGAAGCTATAGCGTACTCCGGGAAGGTAGAGAGAAATCCCATAACACCGCCCGAATAAGCACACCATACAGAAAGAAGCATCGCGCCGCCAACGTAGGCATAGGCAAGACCTACGTTAAAAAGAACACCCGAGGCAAGTCCGACAAGGGCAAAGGAAACGGCATATGCGCTTGATATACCGAGCGAAGAAACAAACCCTACGGCAACGCCCCGAATTGCGCCGAATCGCTTCGCGATGAACAGCGTTATAAAGGAAGAAAAAACGTAGGCGGGAGAAATTCCGAGCACGTTATAACTCTTAAGGGATATAGAAACGAGAAAAACCAACAGTAAAAAGGTTGCCTCGAATACGTATAAATCGAACCTTTCCTTATCTCTCCTCGCCCCGACGAGAAGACTCCGCTTACCGTAGAGAAAATCTCGGAAAGAAATTTTACCGTCGAAAACACCCGAAAAGGCGAACGTAAAAACTGCAACCAAAAGCACCGAGGCGCAGCCGTAAAGCACAGCGGCAAAGGAAAATCCGCGAAGCAGGACCTCATATGCCGAGCCTATAAAGGTAGCAATGGCGGCAGATGCAATCTTGAGTACCAGCGGCTCGGAAAACAAGCTCCTATCTCCATTTTTATCTCCGCCTGCAATTATTACGCGCAAAAAAACGGCAATAACAGCCACTATCGCGTGAATAATACCTATGCTTCCGAGAGTGATTGAGCCGATGACCGCCCCTATAAGCGCGAGCCAGACTCCGCTCGGAAGCACAGCAATAAAAGCCGTGGCAAGCGGATATGAGCCAAAAACAATGTGACACCGCGAGAAAATCAAGGATACGATTAAAACAACGGCATCATAAAGCAACGACGTAGGTTCTTTCTTGCGTTTTTCTATCCCGGTGCGTATCAGAGTTCCGATTCCCTCGAAGAATCCGACGTTTTCCGTCCTTTTGTTTTCCATAAGCTTTCTCTCCTAAAATATATCTTTTCTACCTTATTTTATTATATATAGAAAGAAAAAAAGGTCACAAAGGGTTGTCACAAAAGATAAGATTATCAAAAAAAGAGGCGTCCATTCCGCTTTACTGCAGAATAAACGCTCATTTAAAATTATAAGGTTAAAACTTGCGATATTTAGGCGGTATATTTGCGCATATAAAAGGCAACTCCTTTAAATCACAAAAAACATAATTTCTTTTTACTGCTGAAAAGAAACAAAGACGGCTCGTGTTAAACACACGAGCCGTCTCCTAATCACCGTATCAAACGGTTTTTGGAATTTCCGAGCTGATTTGTCAGCTCGGATATTCTGTTTTAGTTTTAATTACGAATAAATCGGAACATCTGCGCCGCACGCGTCGCACTTTCCATTGTAGTCAGCATCTGTGTGAGAAGTACATTCGATAGTCTCGCCGCACTCATCGCACTTTCTGTCTGCGTCAGCGTCTGTGCAAGTAGCGCCTGCGATAAGCTCGCCGCACTCGTCGCACTTGTGATCTTCGTCATCAACGTCTGCGCATGCAGTGATGTCAGCTTTGCCGCAGTTGTCGCACTTGTGGTCGCCGTCATTAGCAGCATCTACACAAGCTCTTACGTCGTCGCAGTAGTCACATACACAATCATCACCGTAGGTGTGATCTTTAGTAGCGTCTACAACACAAGGATAGGTGTTAGCAATCTGGCTCTTACCGGACTGAAGGAGCGAATCGATCTGATCGTAAGTCGCAGCATCGGTAATCATACCGTCGAAGAATGCTACGTCATTGTCGATAAGCACGTCGGTTGCATCGTTAGCATTCTGCTTAGCAGCGTATGCATACTCTACGAGCTGTGCAGCAGCCTTCTGCTTAGCAAGGTTGAGAAGCTTAGCGGGATCAATGCACTCAGCGCAGATATCAGCGCAGTAGCCATCCTTGTACTCAGCAATCAAGGTCTCGATAGAAGCTATCTGAGTAAGAATTGTAGCGAAGGTTGTTTCGTCAAGTGCAGGAAGCGCATTAATAGCATTGAGGATTGCCTCAATCTTACCTGCAGCAGTTGCATCCTGAGCCTCACAAGTATCCTTGAATCCGGAGAAGGTAGTGAAGATTGCATTCTCGTTGAATTCAGGGCTGGTGATTGCAGCGCCGTAGAAGCCATTAGTGTACTTAGCGAACTTCATAGCAGCTTTCTTGTAATCAGTGAGCTTGTGGATGTTGTGAGCGTCATCATTGTTGGAGAGGCTTTCAAGAAGTGCCTTGAGACCGTCAGTGCCTTCCCACTCAGCCTTAGCAGCCGCCTTGGTTGCGTCAGCAGCGTCAAACTTATCAACGCAAGCAGTGTAATCAGCAGCAGCAAGGAATACCCACTTAGCTCCGGTCTTGTCACCGTATACGGGAACCTCAAGAAGAGCATTAAGAGCTGCAACAACAGCCGCATCGTCGTTGATATCCTCAACGTCGGAAGTGATGTATTCTTCTACCCACTCAACGAGCTTGTCGTAAACTACCTTGATAGCAGCGTAATCATTAAGAGTATTAGCATTAAGGTTAGTGAATGCGTTTGCGGTAATAAGAGCCTTGAGCTCAGCAGCAGCAGTCTGCGCTGCGGTTGCGCGCTCTTTGTAGTTAGCGATTGCCTTGGAGAGATCGTTCATAAGAGTCTGGAGGTTAATTTCCTTACCCTCATCCTCACCAAGAGGAAGGTTGATATCCTTAACGTTAAGTGCCATGATTTCGAGAATCTTGTCCTTGTAAGTGTCAAGGTCATAACCGAACTTAAGGCTTACAGCGTCAGCATCTGCAAGAGCCTTGGTAACTGCGAGGTAGATATCGCGAACGTCCTTGGTGATTTCTTCGTAGAGAACGTGAAGCTCAGCAAGCTTCTCGGTTGCGGATTTTTCCTTCTCGATTGCTACGAAGTTAGCATCCTCAGCCTTCATCTCAACTTCTATGCCACCGTAGATAGCAGCAATCTCATCTTCCCAAGCAACCATCTTATCCCAATCCTCGAAGGTTACACCCTTACCGGTATCTTCGATGTTCTTAGCAATAAGTTCAACCATTTCATCGTAGATAGCATCAAGAGCATCGTTAGCAGCGTTGAGTTTAGCAAGACGATTCTCAACAGCAACGAACTTAGTAAGATCGCCAACCATCTTTGCAAAGTTGCCGTCCTTATCGGTCCAATCAGAATTCTTATCTTCATCAATGTCAACAGCCTTAATTTCAGCATCAAGCTCGGTTATAAGAGCTCTGATGGCTTTAACAGTTGCTTCTTCAGTTATAAGAGTCTTGTCAGCATCCTCAGCGCCCTTAAGAGCTGCAATAGCATCGAGGATAGCCACCTTTACACCCTTCTCCTCGAAGGAGGTCCAGATGTTGTTCATTGCGGTTGCATAGTCGCTTGCGTAAACAAGAACTTCGTACTTGTCACCAACTATAGCTTCAACGTTAGCGTTTTCAAGCTTGTATTCTGCAATCCAAGCCTTGAATGCATCTACGTCAGCAGCAAGGTCGGCAGAAACAGTGTAGAGAGGTCTGTCGCCACCGTTCCACTGTGCAGAAGTGAATCCTGCCTCAAGAGTCTTTGCAGCAACGCCTGCTTCGTCAAGCTCGTAGAGTCTAGCCTCATGCTTTCTCATAACGTCGTAGTTTTTAACGAGAGCAGAAGCAAGATCCTCAGCAGTTACACTAGCATCTCCGTAGAATACGAAGTAGCTGAGGTTGGTGAAATATGTTTCCTTGAACTGATCATACATATGAACAGGAGTCATTACAGTCTTATCACGGTAAAGAACAACTGCATCCGCAGCACGAATTTCCTTTTCGATTTCTTCAGAAGCTTTCTCAGCGTTCTTAAGATTTTCATGTGCATCGCAAAGAAGCGCGTAACGCTTTTCAAGCTTTTCAGCAAGCTCAGCGTCGTCGATTTCTATTTTGTTATCTTCAATCTGCTTAACAACCTTGTGTATGTATTCAATGCAATCCTCTTCTGCAGTGAGAACGAGATCGCAGTCATAGAGATAACGCTCAAGAGTCTCAACGAGAGTCTCAAGACCAGCCTTTGTTTCTTCAAGGCTTGTAAAGCAATTAACTATTGCCTCAAGAGAACTTGCACGACTAAGGAATACTTCCTGCTTTTCAGCCTCTGCCCCGAATGCTTGAACAACTGGGCTTGCGTAATACTTAGTGTTATCTATGCCCTTTTCTTGATCTATGAGAAGTACAGAATTTTTAAGTTCAGTAAACGCATCGAGTGAATATACCTTGTATTCAGCGCCTTCTTCAAGAGTTTCGGGATCAACAGCAACCTGCTCACCGTCCTTTTCGATTACTACGTACTCGCCCGTAAGAACTTTAGTTGCAAGGTTGTATTCTTCAGCGAATGCACCTGCATTGTCCTTGAGAGCGGCAACGTCTTTCTGAAGGGTTTCAATAAGACCGTTGAGCGCGGTATCCTTTGCCTTGAGAGCACTAAGCTCTTTGTTTATGGTATTAGTCATGCTGCTAATCTGCTTGTTAAGATTGTTGATACCGTTAGTAACATTTTTCTCGAGGGTGGTAACAGCAGTCTTCGTTGCATAATTGACAAGCTTATCGTCTACCACCTTAACAGCAGCAGCGATATCATCAGCAGTTGCCTTGCCTGCGATTGCAGTTTCAAGAGCGGTCTTCATGGTTGCAAGCTCTTCGTCAGTTGCGCCGTTCTCTTCAAGAGATTCAATCTTTGCAACAGCTGCCTCAAGAGCAGTTTTGTCAGCCTTGCCGTCAATAACTGTCTGAAGAGCAGTCTTAACTTCGGTAAGCTTTGCCTCAGTTACTGCAGCATCTGCAGTAGCCTTAACTGCATCAATAGCAGCCTGAAGCTCAGTCTTAAGTGCTGTGTCAGCAGTTGCAAGAGCAGCTTCAAGAGCAGCCTTAGCCTCAGCAAGCTTTGCCTCGGTTACTGCAGCATCTGCAGTAGCCTTAACTGCATCAAGTGCAGTCTTAGCCTCTTCAAGAGCTGCCTTAGTAGCAGCCGCGTCTGCGGTTGCCTTAATGTCGTTTACGAGAGTTTGTAATTTTTTGAGGTTTTCTTCAGCGGTGCCGAGAGAAGCCTGGATTTCGTCAGTCTCTTTATCAAGTGCAGCAACGTCATCCTTTGTGCACGAAACGAGAGTTGAGAAAGCCAAAACGAAGCTCAAAGCGAGAAGCAGAAGTTTACCCCAAACACTGTTGTGTTTCATTTTTTGTCCTTCCTTTGTATAAAAATTTTTTAAAAATATCAAAAGTCGTATCGCTGCCGAATGTAGCTATTTGAAAATCCTATCGGCAAGAATTCTCAATTCCTTTTTTCGCACCTCCCAAAACCGAAAATTGGAGCATTAGCCAATAACGACGAGTATATTCCACTCCAGTTAAAACAATTATAGCATGACAATTTTGGTTTGTCAACCCCTTTTATGCATATATATGTAAAAAAAATATGGTAAAATATGCGCACGCAAGAAAATTGTGTAAAAAAGCTTCCAAACCCAGCCAAAAATCCGCGGTTTTGCGCAGTGATTTCCTGCTTTTAACATTGAAAATTTACCCGGGAATGCAGAAATGTGGACAAATACTGCTTTTATTGCTCTGTTTTCGAGAGAGCTATAGTGCAGCGCCCGAGGGAGTTTACGAATGCTTCCGCTAGGAGCGGCAGCACTCCCTCGAAGACGGATGCGAAATCAGTTGCGCAATGAATGGATAGGCGCAGGAATTCTGCCGCCTCGGGCGATGAACTCAGCGCAGGAATCACTCTTCGTGGACATTATAGGCGCATAGCCGAGAAGTCCGCCGAATTCCGCGGATTCTCCGACACCTTTCCCGTATACGGGAATAACTCTTACGGCCGTGGTTTTATTGTTCACAACTCCTATTGAAATCTCGTCGGCAATTATGCCGGAAATGGTAGAGGCCTCCGTGTCACCGGGAATCGCAATCATATCAAGACCAACAGAGCAAACGGCAGTCATTGCCTCAAGCTTTTCAAGCGAGAGAGTCCCCGCCTTAACCGCATCTATCATTCCTCTGTCCTCAGAGACGGGTATGAAAGCACCCGAAAGACCGCCGACGTGGCTCGAAGCCATAACCCCGCCCTTTTTAACAGCATCGTTAAGAAGCGCGAGCGCCGCCGTTGTTCCGTGAGTTCCGCATCTTTTAAGTCCCATATTCTCAAGAATCTCGGCAACCGAGTCACCCTGTGCAGGTGTCGGAGCGAGGGAAAGGTCAACTATTCCGTAATTCACACCGAGTCTCGAAGCAGCTTCGGCAGCAATAAGCTGGCCGACTCTGGTAATTTTGAAAGCAATTTTCTTAATTGTGTCGGCAAGAGCCGAAAAATCACACGCCCCCGACTCTCTTATTGCCGCAGCAACAACACCGGGACCGCTTACACCAACGTTTATAACCGTGTCGGATTCTCCTATTCCGTGCACGGCTCCCGCCATGAAGGGATTATCCTCGGGAATATTTGAAAAAACGACAAGCTTCGCGCATCCGATAGAGTCCCTCTCGCGAGTAAGATAAGCGGTTTCCTTTATAACCTCGCCCATCTCGCGCACAGCGTCCATATTGATGCCCGCCTTCGTCGTTGCGACGTTGACGGATGAGCATACAATTTCAGTCTCCGAGAGCGCCTCGGGTATTGATTTTATTAGGTTTTTCGCCCCCAGTATCTCACCCTTCTGAACGTGAGCGGAATAGCCGCCAACAAAGTTTACACCGAGCTCGCGCCCTGCTCTCTCAAGCGTTTTTGCAAGTCTCACAAAGCCGTCGGGAGAAAGGCCCGGACCGACGTAAGATATAGGAGTTACGGAAATTCTTTTATTGACTATCGGAATGCCGTAGGTTCTCTCAAGCTCACAGCAAACCTTAACCAAATCCTTTGCGGATTTCGTGATTTTATCGTATATTTTCGCTTCAAGACGCACGGGGTCGTCGGATATACAGTCAAAAAGAGAGATTCCCATTGTGACCGTTCGTATATCGAGATTTTCCTCGCGTATCATCTTGATGGTTTCAAGTATATCAAGAGTGTTGAGCATATCAGATTCTGTGCATGGTGTTGAATATATCCTCGTGCATTACACGGATGTCAACGCCATTTTCCTCTCCCGCTTTAGCCATAGCCTCCGCAAACTCAGAAAAATCGACGGTCAGTCCCTCAAGAGACACCATCATTATCATTGCGAAATACTCGCTCAAAACCGTTTGGCTGATATCTATAATATTCGCTCCGTACTTTGCGCATTCCGCGCTCGCCATAGCGATAATACCAACCTTATCCTTGCCGGTTACAGTTACAACAGCCTTCATTTTTAACCTCCGTTTTTACATATTAATTTATAAGCTATTCTATCATATTTTCTTTATTTTGTCTATAGAATATTGAAATATTTATCTACTTATGTTAGAATATAACAAAAGGAGATATAACTCTGGCATGGATAATGTATATAAAAACGGAATTATTATAATAAACAAAGAAGAGGGGCTCTCTTCCTTCGCCGTCGTAAATCGGGTGAAGCGGATTATGGGGGCTGACAAAGCGGGACACACAGGAACTCTCGACCCGATGGCAACCGGAGTTTTGCCCGTTCTTATAGGCCGGGCGGTCAAGGCAAGCGAGTATATGCTCACATCGGACAAGCACTATATCGCAACCCTGCTTCTCGGAATTACGACCGACACCGAGGACCTGACGGGTACTGTTCTTACAAAATCCGATAAAATCCCCGACGAAGCACAGGTTTTTTCAGCCATAAAGACAATGATTGGAGAGTCGGAGCAAATCCCCCCTATGTATTCAGCTCTCAAGGTCGGCGGAAAAAAGCTTTGCGACCTCGCAAGACGCGGCGAGGTTGTCGAGCGCGAGTCAAGACCCATCAAGGTTTACGGAATAAACGCAAAAAAGCTCTCGGAAAGAGAGTATGAAATAGACGTAAGATGCTCAAAGGGCACTTATATCAGAACTCTTTGCGCTGATATAGGAAAAAAGCTCGGAGTCGGAGCTGCCATGAAAACGCTTGTGCGTGCTGAAGCCTCGGGCTTTACTCTTGACGATGCAGTGACGCTCAGCGAGCTTGAAAAAATGGCCGAGGACGAAAGAAACAAACGAATCATTCCTATTGAGTATATATTCAAAAATGAAAGAAAGGTTACTCTCGACCCTTTTTTTGCGCGCCTTGCAAGATGCGGACTTGAAATATACCTCAAAAAAATCGGAATCGCGGCAGAGGTCGGTGAAAGATTTGCAATGTACGACGCAGACGGCTTCTTCGCCCTCGGTGAAGTCAGAGAATTTGAAGACGGAGCCGCAATAAAGCCGATAAAGCAGCTTGGCGAAATTAAATGAATCCGCCGGGAGATTCTTGAAACACATCTTTGGCGAGCAAAAAGCCTACGGGCATTAAAGGAGATTTTATGGGAAAGCGAATTTTCACAAAAGAACAGCTCTCTGCTATAGAAACGAAGAACAAATCGCTTCTCGTCTCGGCAGCGGCAGGCTCGGGAAAAACCGCAACTCTCACAGAACGCATAATCCGCTCTGTAACCGACAGCGAAAACCCCGAAGACATAAGAGAGATGCTCATAGTCACCTTTACCAATGCAGCGGTGGCGGAGCTGCGCGAAAGAATAACCGACGCTCTCAAAAAAAGACTTGCCGAAGAGCCGGATAACAAAAGGCTTGAGTCACAGCTCTACATGCTGCCGACGGCTCGCATATCGACTATCGACTCATTCTGCAACGATATTCTAAAAAACAACGTCGAAAGGTTTGGAATTTCACCGAAATACCGCATTGCCGACCCCATAGAAGCAAAAATCCTCTCCCATTCTACTCTGTCCGCCCTTATCGGTGCGGCTTACGACGGAAATCTTTCAGAGGTTTGCACGCCCGAGGAATTTGACGAGCTTGCTTTTTCTCTTGTGGGCGTAAAAAACGAATCGGCGCTTGAAGATGTTTTTGAGCTTTTGTATGAAAAATCCAAAAGCTGCGAGGAGGGCGTCGGAATCTTCAGAAGATTCGCAGACGAAATGGCGGACTTCGGGAATTTACCGCTGGAAGAAAATCCCTACGCGGATTTCGCCATCCGCCGTGCCAAAGAGGCGGCAAGCCATTTTCTTTCATTAACAGAGAAGCTCGAAAAGCGCTTCCCCTCGGGTGACAAATATCTCGCTGCAATTGACAGCGACAAGCTCTTTTTAAGAAGGGTTATTTCGGCAAACACCTACGCGGAAACAAAGCTCGCGCTTGAGACGAAATTCACCACTCTCCCACCGAAGAAAAGCGAGGAGCAAATCACCTTTGCAAGCGCGAGAGCCCGAATGAAAAAGGCGCTTGAAGCAGACGTCAGAGAGAGATATTTCGTACAGTCCGAGGACGAATGGAGAGAACATACAGTATCTCTTGCGAAGCTTCTAAAAACTCTTGCTCTTTTCCTTGAAAAATTCGACAGCGTATATTTTAATGAGAAGAACAGCCGCGCTATGCTCGAATACTCCGATATCGAACGCTTTACTTACCTCTCTCTTTACAATCCCGACGGCTCTCCGAGCGAGCTCGCCCTTTCCGAAAGAGAGAAGTATTCCTCTGTTTACATCGACGAATATCAGGACGTAAATGCCGTTCAAAACAAGATATTCCTCGCGGTTTCAAGGGCGGGCAACCGCTTTACCGTCGGAGATATCAAGCAATCCATATACGGCTTCAGAAGCGCGCGCCCCGATATATTCGCAGATATGAAAAACTCCTATCCTGCGCTTGAGAATTCCGCCGGCTCGGACACCGCCTCGGTATTTATGTCGAAAAACTTCCGTTGCGACAAGGGTATAATAGACTTTGTAAACGGAATTTTTGATAACATGTTCGATTTGTGCCGCGACTCCATAGGGTACGTAGAAGCCGACCGCCTGGAATTTGCGAAAATTTACGATAACGGAACGTCTCCCGAGTACAGATGCCCCGAGGTCAGACTCTTTGCGAAGGACGAAAGCAGCTCCGAGCTTTTCGACACGGAAGAGGAGCTTTCGACGCGAGACCTATCGCCCATTTGGACCGCAAGAAAGATAAAAGAGCTTTTGGAAAACGGAAGGCTCAATTCGGGCGAGCCTATTCGCCCGAAGGATATAGCGATAGTTCTCCGTAAGGACAGCGGAAGGAGCAAGCTTTACAGCGATGCTCTTTCTTCTCTCGGCATACCGGCAAAAGCGCCCGAGAGCAAAAACTTTTTTGAAAGTCCCGAAATTCAGCTTGTACTGTGTCTGCTTAACTCCATAAACAATCCGCTGCGGGATATTTACCTCGCGGGGCTTATGCTCTCCCCCATTTTTTCTTTCACTCCGGACGAGCTTTACTGCGCAAGGCAGACGGGCGGTGCATCTCTCTGGGAATCGGTCAAAAGCTACTCCGTCGCGAATCCCGAAGACGAAAAATTTTCTCTCTTTATATCTACTCTCAACCGCTATCGCACTATATCCGAGGGCATGCGCACAGACGAGCTCATAATGAAGCTTTACAGAGAAGCGGGACTCCTTGCCCTTGGCGCAAGAGGCGGCTCGCGCGAAAACCTTATGCTCCTTTACAACTATGCGAAAAAGTTTGAATCCTCTTCTTTCGAGGGTCTTTACAATTTCATAAATTACGTGAACACTGTAATAGAATCCGGCGCTTCTTTCTCCTCCGGAAAAGAGGGCGAGGCTGAGGACTCGGTAACCGTTATAACGGTGCACAAATCCAAAGGCCTTGAGTACCCTGTTGTTTTCCTTGCCGATGCCGCAACGTCAATAATTTCAAAAAACGAAAGGAATGCCAGAATAGCCTTTAGCGAGGACTTCGGAATTGCGATGAGAATGAGAAGAGCGGGTGGCCTCGCGCTCGTTGAAAGTCCTGTTTACAATGCCATAATTGATAGAAACATCGAGAAGTCGGTGGAGGAGGAATTAAGAGTATATTACGTTGCCCTTACCCGTGCGCGCGAACGGCTTTACGTAGTAGGAGCTCCGCGCACCCCCTCGCGTGAAGATTTCGAGTCCGAAGCAGAGCTTAAAAACCTTCACAAATCCCCCTATTCCTTAAGAGAATTGAAAACCTTTGTTGACATTTTGTACTCGCAGCCCACAAACGCTGATATAAGCTGGGAATCGGGTGCGCCGGAATCGAGCGAAGACTCTCGGATTTCGGAAAAAGAACGCACGGATGCAGAGGGCACTAACTCCGACACTGCCACAAGCGACGAGGAGCTTCGAGACTCTTTGATTCAGCGGTTTTCCTATAAATATCCGCGTCCTCACCTTTCCTCCCTGCCCGAAAAAATGTCAATATCAAACCTGTATCCGACAGTGCTTGACGGCAACGAAGAAGAGGCAAGACTGACCATCGATACACCCGAAAAATACCCGACCGAAAAGTCGCAAAGACTCCCCGAATTCATCACCGGAAACAGCGTTTACGAAAGCGCAAGACGAGGTATAGCAACGCACAATTTTATGCAGTTTTTTGATGTCGAAAGCTTCCTTGAAAACGGTGTGGAAAAGGAGCTTGAAAGGCTCAGGACAGAGGGCTTTATTTCCGCGGAAAATGCCGAAAGAGTACGTGTAAAAGAGATTGAGCTTTTCAGAAAATCCGAGCTTTACCGTGAAATGCGCGATGCGAAAAAGCTATACCGCGAATTTCGTTTCAGCGCTATGCTTCCCGCGGAATTTTTCACCGAAAATCCTACAAAAAAGGCGCTTCTTTCGGGTGAAAAAATACTTGTGCAGGGCGTTATCGACTGTATCATTGAGGACTCCGTCGGCAATCTTCATCTTGTGGATTATAAGACGGATAGGCTCTCGAAAGAAGAGCTTTCCGACAGGTCTCTCGCAAGAAAAACCCTCTGCAAAAAGCACTCCCTACAGCTTTTCTATTACTCTCTTGCAATAGAAAAAATATTCGGAAAACGCCCCGAAACCGTAAGGGTTTACTCCCTTCCTCTCGGTGACACAGTCGATATCGACTGCCTCTGAGGCATTTTCCCAAAGCAGTTAAAATAAAAAACGGGTAAACCCGCGATACTCCGCACGGAGCTTCGTGGATAACCCGTTTTTTCTTTTATTTTTTATCTGTGATTTTTGCAAAGGAAATTATTTTTTCATATGCGTGGTCGTAATAGACAAGCTCGCGGAAATAATCCTCTCCGAAATAGTCCATCATTTCGGTCTTTATTTCGAGAATTCTTTTCTGCTTTTCAGATTCGTTTGTTATTTTGGATAGTTCTTCCGCGTAAATATCCGAAAGGTAATAATCGAGATGCTCTTTAACGGCATTTTCATAGGATTTTTTAAAATCCGCTTCGCTCGGAATAAGGTTTTCCTCTCTTATAATATAATAGAAGATAAGCTTTTCCAGGACAATGCTCTCCGCCTCGTTTTCAATCAAGGCTCTCGGTGATGCTTTTCCGTCTGCAGAGTATCTTGCCAGAACGTATGCATCAAAGCTCTGATAAACCGAGGAATAATAGGTAGAATATTCGGTATAAATCTCCGCATACAGCTCCTCGTAAACCGATTTTACCTCGCTTTGCGGCAACGATTTTACGTCAACTGCATCGTTGTAATGCTCCCAGACCGCCTCTTCAATCAGAGTTTCGCGTATTTTCCCGTTTTCAGCCACAGCCTCCTCAAATAAATACGCACGGTGCTTGTCTAAAAGAGTATCACCCTTGTATTTTTCAAGGTCCTCGGCAGTCAGCTTCAATGTTTCGGTTATGAAATTTTCGTCATAATCGGGTGTGTCATACACCACCGACGCTTTGAAATAGACGTCAAAATTTACGGTTTTTCCGCGCAGCGACTTTTCTTTATAGTGAGCAGGAAAAGTTGCCTCTACAGTAAAAGGCTCGTCTTCGCATCTTATTACGGAATTCACCGTCATGTCAAAGTACACCGCAGTTCCGTTTTCATATCCGAAAAGCTGCTCTTTTGAGATTTTGCTTCCTATTATTATATTAGAAGATTTGAAATATTCAGAGAAGCCCTCTCCGTAATATTTATCGACGTCCGGGTTCTTAAGGTCGATGCGTTCACCGCTTTTTTTCTCTGTTCGCCCATCGGGAAACATCACCGAATAGGAAAGGTAGATGACGTCATCCGGCAATACCTCACCCTCTTTGATAAGATTTTTGTCCGATGTAAAGCGATGCTCGGCGGGAATAGCGCCTATAAGTCCCTCTTCGAACCCACTGATAAATGACGTCGAGCCGATGCCCAGCGAATAATAGCTTTCAAGCATATTCGACGCGCCCTCTACCTCATGCTCTCTGCCGGATTCGTCTACGGTATATCCTCTGTAATAAATCTTAACCGTGTCGCCAATGCTGACGGGCACGTCGAAAACCTCAGCCCCCTTGTTTGAAGCCTCTTCGGCCTTGTTCCGATAAAGAAGATTCATAATCTTTCGGTCGACGTCTTTGTCGGTTACCGTGTCAAATTTTATCTCCAGCGTATAGTCCTTGTAGTCTGCCTCGGAGAGCGCAATATATTCTCCTAAATCGCTCTTCATATAGTCAAATCCGCCGCCGCCAAAAAGTGAAAACAGGATTCCGAGAATCAGAGCGACAGCCAGGACAGCAGAAGCCAATATGATTATTAAGCTTTTTTTATTGGTTTTCGGCTTTTGTTCGCTTTGCGGTGCTATAGTCTTTTTATATCCGACCATCGCAACCCTTTGCTGCGCACTGCCGTTGCTTTTTGGTTTCTTCATCAATCTATCTCCAAATAAGATTCAGAATCTAAATCAAAACGAATCTGCAAAATCCGTCGCAAGCTTGTCGCATCGCTCGTTATATCCGTGCCCGTTATGCCCCTTTACCCAGGAAAAAGTTACCTCGTGCACCTTCGTAAGCTCATAAAGTCTTTCCCAAAGGTCCGGATTTTTTAATTCTTCTTTGCCGCGCTTCCAGCCCTTTTCACGCCAGGCGTATATCCACCCCTCGTTAAAAGCGTCAACGAGATACTTCGAATCCGAATATAACGTTACACGGCACGGCTCCTTGAGTGCCGAAAGTCCGGAAATCGCAGCCGTCAGCTCCATTCTGTTGTTGGTGGTAACGGCTTCCCCGCCCGACATTTCCTTCTCATAACTGCCGTAAACAAGAATAGCTCCCCAACCGCCGCGGCCGGGGTTTCCCCTACACGCGCCATCGGTGTACAAACAAACTTCTTTCATAATTATACTTCTTTCGCATTTCTACAAAGAAATCCGACAGATATCTGCCGGACTTCTTATCAAAGTGTCATTTATTATTCGCTCTTTTCAGCCTTTGAAGCGGGATCACCAATCTTGTACTCTCTGATGTACTCTCCGAATTGCTCGTGCTTGTACTTGTAGGTAATCATTTTGTAGCCGTTTTCGTCAGCTTCCGCAGTATCCTTATCGTAATCAAGAATCCAGTCCATAATCTTGTTGAACTGAGCTGCGGTCTTCATATTTGTCTTGCCAAGCATAGACTCGATGGAGAAGTTCTTGTAGTAAAGAACGTAGTAGTAATAGTACTCTTCAAGCTCGTCCTTGTACTCCTCGTATTCCTTGTCGGTAAGAACAAGGTCGTAAACCTGAGCTGCAAGGAATATCTCAACGAGGGGCTTAACGCTCTCTCTTGCCTTTGCATCAAGAGCTGCCTTTGCAGCCTTAACGGTCTCAACCTTTACAAATCCGTCGTCGTCTTTGCAAAGCTCGTTAACCTCATCGATAAGGAACTTGTCAAAGTTACCGCTGTACTGCTTGTAGTTAGAAATCTTTTTCGTTGTATCGTAAGTGCCGGTATAGAAATCGCTCTCAATAGTCTCATACATCTGAGTATAAGCTTCTTTTACAGCCTTCTCGGGAAGCTCGTCTTTAACTTTAATGTTCTCGGTAAGGAAGAAGTAAATCTCGGTTGCGAGCTTATTCTTGATTTCCTCGTTGTAGACAAGCTGGAGATAATCGTAGGTAACTATCTTGTAATTCTTTGCAAGAACAGTCTCAAGGGTCTCGGTCTCGCCTTCACCGGTGATTGAGAGAAGCTTTTTGATATTGGCGGTCTTTTCCTCGCCAATCTTATCGTATTCTGTCTCAGCCTTCTCAAGATTTGCCTTAGCGCCTCCGCTTCGGCTGCCATCTGCCTCATTGAGCTTTCCGTTAAGCGCCTCGTCAGCCTTCTTGAAAGCTTCTTCGAGCTCAGCTAACTTATCCGCGTCTGCAGCATCGCCCTTTGCCTTTTCTGCATCGTAATCGGTTTTAGCCTTGTCGTAATTAGCCTCCGCCTCATCAAGCTCGTCTTCTCTTTTATCAATATTGGTCTGTGCTGCTTCTATTTCGTCGTAGTAATCAAGAATATCATTTACAATATCCTCAATGCTAAGCTCTTCCGTCTCGGTTTTATACTTATACTTAGGCGCACCCTCGTCCTTTATCTCTTTTCTCTGCTCTTCGGTCGCGTCATCACCGAGGTCGGCAATTTTCTTAACGAAGAGAATCTCGTATATAGAGTCTGCGGTAAGGTCCTCGCCAAGAACCTTGTCAATAAGAACCTCAGCGGAGTATTTGGGGATTGATGTATAGTAAACGGGGTATACGTAGTAGGTAAGCTCAACGTCCTTGAGGTCATGCTTTTCACCGTTAGTATCGGTGAGCTCTGTCTTCTCATCAAAGGTGGTATCAACAACAGTAGCAGCCGCTTCTGCGTTGTTCGCGCGCCAGTCTATCTTTATGTTGGTGTACTTGATTTCGGTCTCGCCCTCGGTGAGAGTGAGATTGTCAAGAGTTTTAGCTATTTTCTTGCCGGCAAGATAGGATTCGAGATTAGCTGCGGTTTCGCCCTCGGCTACAGCAGCTCCGACAATGAGAGCCTCTTTGGTAACGGTAGTAGCTTCAGCATCGCCAACCTGCTTTTTGTAGCTTACGTAAACCTTATCGCCCTCATTTGCAGTGCCTGTCGTTTCTCTTGAAGAAACCCAGTTGATTTTGATGCTGGAATAGGTCGCGCCGTCTATCTCCTTCTTTTCGATGGTAGAAGCGATTGACTTATCCGAAAGATAGGATGCAAAGCTGGTGGGCTCGGCATTTTCAGCAGGAGCTTCGCCTATAACTATCATCTGGTTAGTGTAAGTAACAGGCTCTTCGGTGCCAACCGTCTTCGTGTAGGTAACGAAAGCAACGTCGCCCGCAACTGTCTTACCGCTAGTTACGCTTGAATAAACGTATTTGGAGAAATCGTGAGTCTTGATAGCTTCCGCAATCTTTTCAGCAAGAACGTCCTTTCCGTCGTCTACGTACGGACGAAGCTGAACGCTTGCAGGGCTGCCGGACTTCATTTTGTCAACGTAGAAATAACGAAGCACGTCTTTAACCACAGCCGTTGCGTAGTATGAGTAGTAAACAACGTCATGCTCACCGGGCGTTCCCTCGGTTTCCTTATCAGCATCGTCCTTTACCGCTTTAGCAATATCTTCGTAGATTTTTTCCAAAACCTTCTTTTCTCTTTTAGCGGGGTCGGATGTGAAATCACCGTCTTCAATGAAAATTTCCTTAAGCTTTGCCTCAAACTTTGCCTTATCCTCGTTTGAGAAATCAGCGTACTTTGTCATATCGTCTTCCGCAAGGCTGTAACCGCAACCTACGAACGTAAGAAGAAGCATGCAAAGCACGAGAATCGAACAAATAATTCTTTTCATGTCTTGTTTCCTTTATGTTATTTTATTTTTAACCGTCAAATACTCATTCGGCAAGAAAATACGCGCCGAAATAATGAGCAATGACTATTATAACATATAAAATCAAAAAATGCAAATATTTTTTTATAATTTTATATATATTTTTTAAAATATCAAATTTTCGCGGAATTTCGTGTTAAACCGACGAAAATTATTTTTCTTCATCAACGTATCCCACGTCAGCATCCAAAAGCTTTGCATTGAGAACGCTCTGAAAGCCGTTTACAATCTTCTTCATGGCAAATGTTGAAATGTAGAAGTCCGACACAGACTCAGTAACGGCATTACCGCTAAGGTCCTCCTGGTGAATACTAACGCGCACACGCCTGTCGTCTATCCTGTAGAAATTGTATACGTAGGTATAGGGTGAAGCGTAGGAAGACCTTCCGTTAAGGTTAAGCGTCATCTTCATAATAAGGTCGTCCGGGTCGGGCGCTTGCTCCCTTATTTCT
Source organism: Eubacteriales bacterium (assembly GCA_045613205.1). Lineage (GTDB taxonomy): Bacteria > Bacillota > Clostridia > Oscillospirales > CAG-272 > UBA1740. Next base: position 32,058 of record JAZLAO010000044.1, read on the forward strand.
TCGGGCAGTATGCCGGTATAAGTGACGAGGTATATCATACCCATTAAGTCTTTAAAGCAAATCGCGCCTAGCGAATCCGGCGCAGCGTCCTTATGAGCTTCCTCATCCAAGTTGTTGTAAAGGTAGAAAGTCTTAAGACTCGTTCCGCCCTTGGTAACGTGGTCTGCATTTTTTTGATTGGATATAAATTCTATGAACTTATTTGAAGTGCACTCGCCTTTCGGTGTTACGAAAACTCCGAGCGCATCCTTATCGGTTTTCGGCTGAGTTAACTCGAACGAGTATTCACCGTAGAGATCGCTCATGCAGAACTGCACTCCGATTTCCTCAATGTCAAGAATATCAACGAACACAATGCTTCTTCTTGCCCAGAAGCTTTCGAAGTCATATTTGAGGAAAGCGAAGTCATCTGCCGGCACCCGTGTCACGACACCGTAAAGATCAGAGGCAATATATCTCGTGTTGGTTTCAAGGTCAACCTCGCTTATGTAAAGATTAGCTCCAAGCTTTGAACGGTAGGAATAATCGTCGAATTTTTCATTGTAAATATCCTCTTCAACGTCAGGCTCGTAGGCCGTTATTCCGCGGGGCAATTCGAAGTACACCGTATAAGCGTAAAGTCCGTACTTTTTCATGACCTCAGGCGTAAGACCGACCGCCACTACGCCGTCGCCGGAAAGTCCTGCGGCAGCAGTGCTGCTATTGTCGTCTGACAGTCCGCCGAGTATCTTGACCGCTTTCTCACATATCGAAGCGTTTAGTCCGTAAAGCTTACGCTCATCGGTTAAAAGATTTTTATAAAGAGATTCACCGTAGTACGGGTCGCGCTTAGATGTATTTTGGAAAGCGAAGGCGCAAACAAGCTCCCGTGTCACAAAAGAATCTATTTTCTGAATACTTCTAGTTGTAAATCCGAGCAAATATTCGTAATAAGCGTAATATTCGTCAAAATCAATAGCTACCCTGCCGGCCTTCTTGCCGATAAGGGCTTTTTTGATTTGAATGTCATCGCTGTCCTTTTCGACTTTTGCAAGATCGAGCCAATATGTTGCCTCGCCTGCCATCACACCGTCAATGTAAACTTCATAGCGGTAACCTACTATCGAGGTTTCCGTGACGTTCTTAATCTCTTTTCCCTCGGCATCAAAAATATCAATTATTTCGGTAATTTTGTATTTACCGGTTTTCTTTAAAGCATTGTCGGCAGTGTAATCAACGGCAAAAGAAATATCAACCGGCTCACCTATTGCCGACGCCCTTATTTTTTGACGCGTCTCGCCGTCAATTCCTATTGCCGAAATATCAAGCACCGCGTGCATCGGATGAGCGCTCACCTCTTTGCCGTCAAGGGTCGCTGTATAAGCAACTTTAACAAGGTTATACGAATCTCCGACTGTAGTTCCTTTTTCGTTTATCTCTCCCGAATCGGTGATAACCGCTTCTATTTCGGATATCTTATATTCATAACGTACCGACTGTTTGTCAGCAAAATCAATAAGGCGCATCGGAGTGACAAAGGAGTACACTATTTCTTTTCCTGTATAATCTCCGATAAGCCTGCCGCCGAGCGCCGCTATAGCTCTCTCGTAGCTTTTGCTCTCGTACGACGGAGCGAAATCCTTTGAGGACATAAGCTTTTCAAGCTGCTCTTTGTATGTCCACAGGTTTATTTCGGTCATGATATAACCCGTGGAATCCATGCCGGAAGTGTTCTCGTCACTCGGAGCTATGGGTGTCAGGGTGTCAGCGTACACTATAACCTTCGAGTCTTTTTCGACCTCGGTAACCCTGCAAGTGTCGGAGCAAGAGCAATCATCCTCCGTGCATTTTCCGCGGCACTCGCAAAGATACTTGTCGCACTCGCAGTTTCCGTCGTGAAAGCTGTTGAGCCACTGATAATAGCCGGTGGTAAGATAAGGACCGTATAATCCATCTTCCTTAAGCCCCTCAGCTACAAGAAGCGGCTTAACGTACGCGTTCATGCTTGAGATTGCGTAGGTATAGTAGTTGTTTAACGAAGAATAAATGTAGGGTCTTTCCGTTTCGTTATCATAAACTATGAAGTAGTAACCGTTACCCGTTACGCTTTTTTCACCTATTCTGACCCTTCTTGTGACAGTTTCGCCAAGCTCGGTTACGTAGCTGAAAAATACCTCGTTTTTCTTTTCCGAATTGAAACCGTAATTTTTAAGCTGCTGTTCTTTTTTCTCCGCATCTGTTTCCATGGGAATACGCACGTCAAAATACGGGGACTGAAGCGACACGCAAAGATAATCCACGATGGTGTACTGACCGTATCCGTCGCTTGCGTCTATCGCAAAAAGCGAAGAATAGTTAAAATCGGGGTCCTCCGAGCAAATTTCCGGATAATATACTACCTGCTTGCCGTTCGAATCCACGTAATACATCGTATGATAGGAGTCGCCCTCGTCAACCATAAAGCCGTATTCACCGGTTTCGTTTTTGATGTTGATAAATTTTATATCAAGCTTGTTGTTTATCGAAGGATATGCAAGAGCCAGTCCGTTCTGTCTCGCCTCTCCTTCAATTACTTCGGGCGGCTTGATAACGGTAGGCTTTTCTTCGGTTTGACCGATGAGCGAAGATGTGATAATCGACGCTGCAAGAATAATAATCAAAATGACAGAAAGAATGACGGAAAGCTTCGCTTTTGGTGTCAAGCGTTCTTTTTTTATGTGTTTCACCGTGTTCCTCCTTACAAATATCTGCGTTTTACGGCAATGATGATGCCGATTATTGCAACGGAAACCGGAACCGCCGACACGACACAAGTATAGAACACCTTGCTCGAAGTCGAAATTGCGTGGTTTCTCTTTACAAACGTACGCCTTCCGGTTTCAGCGTTTATCTTATTTGAATATATATCAACGTCCTCCTCACTCATATCGGTGGGGATAATGTATTTACCTCCGCCGGATGCAGAGTTAAAGGAAAGCGCGCCGAGATCCATTGAAGCGTAATCGTCAATACGCGAAATATTCTCAATTACGGCAGAAACCATGTCGTAATTTGCAAACGAAGAGTCACCTATAAGAGAGGAAGTGAAGAAATCCGGACTGTTCACGCAGAAAAGATAGGAATAGGAAGAAAGGTCAGCCGTCGAATCGTGCGCTTTTCTCACACAAACTGCGGCAAGGTCATACTGACCGGCTTCTCCGTCAACGTAACCGGTTATCTCGCCTGTAGTTTTGTCCTTTATGTAGTGCTGAGCTGTTCTTGAGGTTGTGAGGAAGGGGGCGTATTGCTTGGATACGTTACCCGAGCCCGCCTCAGGTGAGTAGGTGGTTTCGGTAAACGAGCATTTAACCGAGCCTGCATTTTCAAAAACCGTAAGAGGCGCGCTCGAGAGGTCGGCATATTCTCCGTAAAGAGCGTATCCGTAGCTATCCTCCGAGCTGTCATAGCTTGCAATAAGGCTCGTTCCGATTTTACCGCCAGTCACAGGGTCGGTAAGAGATGCCTCGTTGTCCACGAGAATCGAGGAGCTGAAATCAAAGCCCCACTCGTAAAGGAAAGTTTCAAATACGGGAAGGGTTATTTCATAATCCTTCGCAACCGCAATTGCTCCCTGCCTTGAAACGAGGTATCTGTCAAGCATCTCGGTTTCCGACACGTAAGCGAATTCATCAAGCCTGTCAGCGTCGTAGCTGAAATCAACTCTCGGATTATTTATAATCAGAAGAGCGCAGTCATCGGGAACTTTTTTCTCTTTAGAAAGGTCAAGAAGCTTTATATCAAGACCTCGGTTCTGAAGAAGCGAAGCGAATTCAGCGAGAGATTTGCTCGCGTCGCTTCCGGGATTCTCCGGGTCGTAACAGCTCTCTCCGTGGCCGGTAAGAAAATACGCAACGGGATGCGCAATAGCGCTAACCGACCTCATCATCGTAGCAATACGGTATTCACCGTTGTAATAGTCGTGTTCAGCCTTTCCGTTAACCCAGAAATAATCCTGCGATGCTATCCTGTATCGGTCACCGTAGGATACTATTATATCATCGGTCTCGATTTTGGAAAGAGAGGTAGTTTTATACTGCGAAACCGCAGTTGGATTTAAAAACACGTTTTCTGTCTTTACTTCTACGTAGTCGGGATAACGGTTCGCAATCTTCAAAGCCATAAAGTAGGTAAGTCTCGCAGAATCCGAGGAAATAAGGCGGTCGGGATCGTTGCAAAAGGTGACCGTAATCTTCTCGTTCGGATTTTCTTCGGCAAGCCTCGAAAAAAGCTCGTCACACTCCTCTTTCATAGCATCGCTGAGACTGTAAAGCCCCTCGGGAGTCATATCAAAAAATATTGTCTTATGAACGCCAAAATAAGTAATCAGAAGATTAAAGCCCCAAATGACAAGCAAAATAGCCAAGGTTATAAGGGTGAAAATCTTCGTTCTTTTACTTTTTCCTTTGAACAGCCGTTCTTTCATCGAATAATTGTTTTCCTTTCTCATGGGCGGCACTTACTCACTTCTCATGAGTGAGTATCGCAGCGCGATGCGCCTCCCCTATCTATTTATCTGTTTTTTCTCTTTGTCAAAATCACAGCGCCCGTGACTGCTATAGCCGTAGGAACAAGCATTATGAGAGCCGTATACAGTTTTGCCGTTCCCATAGTGAGATTCTGCAAAATCGACGAGGTGTAGACTATGGGTCTGCAGCCGTACGGAAGATTATCAGCGCCGAAAAGCTCATCAAATACGGAGTAGAGAAAATCCTTATTTGAGTAACCCTCGGAAATCAGTGCATCTGACACCGCAAGGTATATGCTCGGAACGACAAAAATTCTTGATGCTCCGCCTGACGCGTTGGCAATTTCGGAATATGCCGCTACGGTATAGCTGCCTGTACTCGAAACCGTGCGTCCCTCCGCCTCAAGCACCGCTGAAGACGATGATTGAAGAATAGGCTTTGCCGCGCCGGAAAGCTCGAGGGCAGAAACCTCTTTAACTATAACCTTTCCGTCGGTGTGAGCCGAAACTCTGTCGGATATTGCCTTGGCAATCTCTCCGTCGGCATAGTTGCAAACAAGGGTAAATCCGTCGGTGGTTATTGCGTTATTAGAATCCTTTATCATGTTCCGTATCTTCTTGCCGGATGAGTTTTCGCTCGTCATAAGGGCTATTCCGTACTCAGCAAGAAAATCCTCAAACGCAGTGAGCGTTTTAACGTATGGGTCGAGAGCTACGAACAGATTGCCGCCGCGCTCCATATAAGCCTTTATTTTGTCAATTTCGGTATACACGCTTCCGTCCTTCGATGCCTCGAAGTCGCTTGTGGGATTTGAGATTATAAGAAGGTCTGCATCCTCGGGAACCGAATTCTTCCGCAAATCTATCAAATCAAGCTCGTACCCTGCCGCAGTTAAAAGATTGGTAAACGTAATATCTGCCATCTCACCGTGGCGCTGCGTGAAATATGCCTTTTTATGCTCGGATTCGGTGACCCAGGAAATCATAGCCGACATAACCTCTTCTCCGTTGTAGGAGGTTATTTGTCTTGAAGAATTAAGAGTAAAGAAGTTTGCAAAGCCCGCCGACGTATACGTGTCGGTTACGAGTCTGCTGTTCTCTCCGCACTCAAATATCACCGATGTCTTGTATATCGGAGTATTATCGGTCTTGTATTTCGAAAGGTCGATATAATTGCCGTCTTTGTCCTGTCTTGTAATTATGTTTATGAAGTCAAGCTTTATGAAATCGGGGTATTTTTTTGCAAATTCTTTTGCCGTTGCATAGACTTCGTATCCGGTTGAGTGAACCTCTATCTCGCTCTCTGCCATGCAAAAGTAAATCGTAACCTCTTTTTTCTCGCGTATAGCATCTGCAAACAGCTCATCGGAGGCTCCCGTAAGGGAATAATCTATCTTTTCACTGTAAGTAAAGACCAGACCGAAAAGCTCCGTGACCGTGAACAGAAGAGCGTTCAAAACCATCACCACTGCAACAACCAGCGCGGTGATGACGGCAGAAGAAAACCTGTCGGTTTTTAAAAAATCCCCTGCTTTTTTTCTAAATTTATTCATTTCCGTCTTTTCCTTTCCTGCAATCTGCGATTTCTCCGCGATGAGTGTCAGCCAACGCGGCGTCTATCGTAGATACGGACCGTCAGATACAGGAAGATTCCTGCTACGGAGAGATAATACACGAATGACGCAATGTCAAAATATCCGTTTGAGAAGCCCTGGAAACGCGCCAGCACGGAAATAAAATTAAGCACGTACATTCTGAACCAGTGCGACGACGGAAACAGCGCCGAAAGCAATCCTATAAAGAGAAGCACAATAATTATCGCGATAGTTCCAATTGCCGCGGCAAGCTGGTTTTCGGTAAGGGAAGAAACGAAAAGTCCTATGGAAATAAACACCATTCCAACGAGCAAAATAGCTACCATATTTCCAAAAAGAATGAAAAATTTGAGTGCGGCATAGTAGTTTAATATCAAGAAATAAAGCGAATTAAGAACTATGCATCCCGCAAACATTACGTAAGCGGCAAGAAACTTTCCCATAACCATTCCCGTAATGGATATCGGTGAGGTGAGAAGAAGCTGTTCGGTTTTAATTTTTCTCTCTTCGCTGAAAGACTTCATGGTAAGAAGAGGAAGAAGTATTGCCGAAAGCAAAAGCATATAGGTAAAAAACGGGGCAACGTCCGCGCTCATTGAAAACAGCGTAGTGTAAGCAAACAGCGCCGCTCCTATAGCAAGATACATAACGAGAAAAACGTATCCTATAACGCTCGTAAAATATGAGCGTATTTCTTTTTTAAAAACAGCAATCATAAAATCTCCGTTCTGCCAAAAGCGGCATGTTATGTAATAAAATTTAAGTATTAGCGCAAGCGGCGGCGCTTTGAATCGTCCTTCGCGTATTCGCCGTTAGAGCGGTCAACGAGCCTTATAAATATCGATTCAAGGTCTGTTCCCGACGGCATCATACCGAGTATCGGCCAGTTTTTCTCCGAGCAAAGAGAAAATATCGGTTTTCTCGCGTCGATTCCTCTGTCGCTTTCAATGACGTAAGCGTAGGAATCTGCATCGCGCTCACCCGTTGCCACGACTCTCTTAATTCCTCTGACCTTACCGAGAGCCGTCTCAACGTCCTTCTGCGGACCGCATATCTTTACGGTGTAACGGTATCCGTCTTCGATGGTTTTCGTGAGGTCATCGGTACGCTCGTCTGCTATTATTTTGCCTTTGTTGATAATAATAACTCTCTCGCAAACCGCCTGAACCTCAGCGAGTATATGAGTCGAAAGGATTACGGTGTGCTTCTTCGCAAGCGCGCGTATGAGGTTGCGCACCTCGAGTATCTGCTTCGGGTCAAGACCTACAGTAGGCTCGTCGAATATTATGACCTTCGGGTCGCCTATAAGAGCCTGGGCTATACCGACTCTCTGCTTATATCCCTTTGAAAGATTCTTGATAAGCCTGTCCTTAACGTCAAGAAGTCGTATAGAGGTCAGAATCTCTGTAATGTGCGCCTCTCTGTCCATCTCGCACCCTTTTAGCTGATAAACGAAATTAAGATATTCGTTTACCGTCATTTCGGGATATATCGGAGGCTGCTCCGGCAAGAATCCTATGAGCTTTTTCGCCTCAAGGGGCTTTTCTACTATATTTATTCCGTTTATGTACGCAGCTCCGGAGGTTGCGGAAAGATATCCCGTAATTATATTCATCGTCGTACTCTTTCCCGCTCCGTTAGGTCCGAGAAGTCCGACTATCTCACCCTCTCCGATTTCAAAGCTGACGTCATTCAAAGCGTAGTTGAATCCGTAACGCTTTACAAGATGCTCTGCCCTTATCATTTTATTACCTGAATATTTCCTTTCGTAAGAACTTAATACAATATAAAAATTTTTTATAGTTACACGATTATATATTTTAACATATAAATATAAATAAATCATGAACAAAGTCGGTATATTTCAAATCTATTTAGAAAATACGCGGTGAATAATACTTGACAAATCTTGCGGTTGGTTGTATAATTTCGGTATAACGCAACTTTAAAGACGGATTGTCAGAATGGAGAACAAATGAACGGAGATAAAAAAACTGTTTTTTCGGGAGTTCAGCCCTCCGGCAACCTCACGATAGGAAATTATCTTGGTGCTATAAAGAATTTCTCGAGATTTTCAGAGGAATACAAAACCTTTTACTGCGTAGTCGATTTACACGCTATAACCGTCAGGCAAGTGCCGGCGGAGCTTCGCCGCAGAACCTACGAAACCCTCGCTCTTTATATGGCTTGCGGTCTTGACGAGACGAAAAACACTCTTTTCGTACAATCGCACGTCCCGGCGCACGCGGAGCTTGGCTGGATTCTCGACTGCTATACCATGTTCGGTGAGCTTTCCCGTATGACGCAGTTTAAGGACAAGAGCGCGAAAAATGCCGAGAATATAAACGCAGGTCTCTTCACCTATCCCGCGCTTATGGCGGCAGATATTCTGCTTTATCAGACCGACCTCGTTCCCGTGGGAATCGACCAGAAGCAGCACCTTGAGCTCGCCCGCGACGTTGCAATGCGTTTCAATCAGGTATACGGAGATACCTTCACCGTTCCCGACGGATATATCTCAAACGACACTATGAAAATCATGTCACTTGCCGAGCCAATGCAAAAAATGTCAAAATCCGACGCGAACCAGAACGCAGTCGTTTATATACTCGATTCCAAGGATGACGTAATGCGCAAATTCAAAAAGGCTGTCACCGACTCGGAAGCCGAGGTAAGATACTCGGAGAACAAGCCGGGTGTTTCGAATCTAATGACCATATACCGTGCCTTTACCGGAAAGAGCTTTGAAGACATTGAGAAGGAATTTGCAGGCAAGGGATACGGAGATTTCAAAATGGCAGTAGGCGAAGCCTGTGCCGACGGACTCGCACCTGTAAGAGAGGAATTTTCAAGACTCATTGCCGACAAGGCGCATCTTGAATCTGTTATGAAATCAGGCGCCGAAGAGGCAGCGTATTACGCCCGACGCACTATGTCAAAAGTCAGAAGAAAACTCGGATTCGTAAATTAAACTTTACTTTTTCAATCCATCAACAAGAGAGCAGAAGAGAAAATTCGTTACACGGGTATCCTCTTTTTGCTCTCTTTTTTATTTTCTTCGGGATTTTTTTCAAAATCTATTGACAAAACTGTTTTTATTTGATATAATAACATCTGCCTGTGGAGATATTCTCTGCAACGCTGCTATGGCTCAGTTGGTAGAGCACATCCTTGGTAAGGATGAGGTCCCCAGTTCGAATCTGGGTATTAGCTTGAAAACAAGGCGTTTGACTCCTAAGGTCAGACGCCCTTTTCATTTTTATTTTCAGATTTCCCATGCGGACATATTGACAAGTTCCCGGCAAAATGTTACAATGATACGAAAAATACATACAAAGGATGTTCCCTGCCGTAATGGATTATTTTGATACATTTGTTTATATTATAGAAATTGTCAGCATTACCGCTTTCGGGATTTCGGGAGCCATGGTCGGAATCAAAAAGGGGATGGATCAAGTCGGATC
>JAZLAO010000045.1:0-15993 GCA_045613205.1 Eubacteriales bacterium
CTACGAATTTTCGAGAGAGCGAATTTTCCGAAGGACGAGGTTAAAATTTGAGATAATATGCGGATATTATGAGAATTTTTACCGATGTAATTCGCAAAATTCGCCTCTCTAAAACGAGTTCGGATTATTCACTCTTGCCTATGGTTTTAATTAAATTAAAGATTGATTTTCTCTGCTATTGCGTAGAGATTTGCGATATTTGCGCGGCGCTCGTCAACGAGAGCCTGCATTGCCTCGCGCTCCTCGGCTGAGAAAGCGGCGAGCTGCTCTGCGCTTACGACAACGTTTTTGTTGATTTTGTCGGCTGTAAGAGCAAAGGAAATATCGGTTGCAACGATGTCACCGTGGCGCTCGCATATAACGAGGTTAGAGTTGCCAAGCAAGAGCTGTTCAACCGCTTTAACGCCCATTGCGGATGCAAGGACTCTGTCGCGAAGGGTGGGGTTTCCGCCTCTTACGACGTGCGCAAGACGCGCAAACTTGGTTTCAACGCCGGTGTCGTTCTGAATTTTCTTAGCAAGCGCGGGCGCGTAATCCGAGCCGACTCCTTCGGAAACGAGAACTATGAAATTGCGCTTGCCGATTTTCTTGGACTCTATAATTTTCTTGCATATTGCATCATCGTCGTAGGGCATTTCGGGGATAACAACTGCAGTAGCTCCGGTTGCGATACCCGTATTAACAGCGATATCACCCGCGCCTCTTCCCATAACCTCAACTACGTTGCATCTTGCGTGGGATTCGCAGGTGTCGCGAAGTCTGTCAACCATTTCGATTACAGTGTTCATCGCGGTGTCGTAGCCTATCGAGTTGTCGGTTGAGGTTATATCGTTATCGATTGTTCCGGGGATTCCTATGCAGGGAATGCCTCTCTCGGTCAGTGACATTGCACCGCGGAAGGTTCCGTCACCGCCTATTGCAACGATACCGTCAATGCCGAGCTTTTTACAGGTCGCGATAGCCTTCTGCTTTCCCTCCTCCTCAAGCATTTCAAGACAACGGTCGGAGTAGAGGAACGTTCCTCCCTTGTTCATTATATTTGACACGTCGCGCAGTGTAAGCGGCTGAATGTCCTCCTTGATAAGACCTGAGTATCCGCATTTGATACCGATAACCTCAACTCCCTCTGCGAGAGCTGCGCGTGTTACGGCTCTGACAGCCGCATTCATTCCGGGTGCATCACCGCCGGAGGTAAGTACACCTATTTTTCTGAACTTCTTCATTTATTAAAACTCCTTTTCGGAAATATTTTCTTAGAACATTATACAACGAAATGAATCCTATTACAATATCTTTTTAACATTTTTCGAAAAAATCTACTATATATTTTGTAGTATTTGAGCATTGACAAAGGACAGGATTTGTGATAGAATATTTAATAATAAATTTTCAGGGCGAAAAGAGGTGCAATTTTATGTACATTGCGATAATAGCAGACGACAACAAAAAGGAACTTATGGCACAGTTTTGCATTGCCTATTGCGGCATTCTTGCGCGCCATCACCTATGCGCAACGCACATAACCGGAAAATACATCTCAGATGCAACCGGACTTGAGATTGAAACCTTCCTTGCCGGAAGCTCGGGCGGAACCGACCAGATAGCATCGCGCGTTTCATACAATGAGATTGACCTCGTTTTCTATTTCAGAAGCACCGACCCCTCGGATGCGGTTTACGAGGGTGAGCAAAATCTTTTGCGCCTTTGCGACGTTCATAATATTCCGCTTGCTACTAATATTGCGACTGCCGAGGCGCTCGTTACTGCGCTTGAAAACGGAACTCTTAACTGGCGCGAGCTCGTTAACCCCCACAGCGATTACAATATGCGCAAGAAGGCGAAATAATTATAAGGGACGACCCCGGTTTTTCTGCGGTCGCCCTTTTGAACTTTTTAAAACGGATTTTGAGGTACGAAAATGGCGGTAATCAAGGAAAAAAAAATAAAAATGTCCTCGGTCATAGAAAATCTTCTTCCGTCGGGCCTTACCGATGGCGAGCCTGAGAAAGCCGAGACGTCGGCAGACGGATTTTTAAAAATTTCCGACGGTGAATATACGCTTTCCTACGTCGAAATCACCGAGGGCGGCAGAGTTTGCGCTGACATTTTCGTCACAGAAAGCTCGGTCAGAGTAAAGCGCGCGGGGGCTATCGAGTCGGACATGCTTTTTGAAGAGGGCGTTACTCACTGCTCGCTTTACGGTGTGCCTCCGTATTCCTTCGATACCGAGATATATACCAGAAGGATAAGAAACGAAATCACGCGCGACGGCGGAAAGATTGATATTTTTTATACCATGAAAATCGGCGGCGCGGAAAAAAAGGTAAAAATGAGAATCGAGTGCTGCGATGGAAATTAACGAGCTTAAATCCCGCTTGAAGTCGGGCGAGCTTGCGGGCTGGTATATTCTCTCGGGCGAAGAGGATTACCTCAAAAAATATTACCTCAAAGAGATTCGCTCGAAGGTAATAACAGATGAGGTTTTTTCAACCTTTAACCACACGGTATACGACAGTGCGGATATAGATTTTGCATCGGTTGCCGAGGCGATAAAGTCACCGCCGATGATGTCGGATTTTAAGCTTATAGAGTGGAGATTTGCTAACCTTGACGGACTTCGGGAAGGAGAAAAGAGCGCGCTCGAATCGCTTTTTGAGCTTAAAAATGAGTACCCGTGCGCAATTTTTGCGATAATGACAGCCTCTGACGGCTTTGATGCGGGAAGCGGTAAAAAGCCATCGCGCCTGGCGTCACGTCTTTCTAAGGCGTTTGATATACTTAACTTCCCGAAATCCACCGATTCCCAGCTGCTCTCCTGGCTTAAAAAGCATTTTGATGCCGAGGGGGTCGGAGTTGACCTTGCAGCTCTGAATACTCTTCTTTTCAGGTCGGGACGCTCTATGGACGTTCTTGTAGGCGAGGTGTCTAAGCTTTGCTGTTACGCTAAAGCGCGGGGCATGGCGGCTATTACGGCGGGCGACGTTGAGGAGGTGGCTTCCTCTACTGTTGAATGCGACGCGTTTGCTCTCTCAAATGCAGTTATTGAAAAAAACGTCGAAAGGGCATTTGTCGCTCTTACAGACTTGAAGCAGCGCCGAGTAGAGCCGCAGGTCGTGGTTTCCATGCTCGAGCGCACCTATTCCGAGCTTTTATCTACAGCGCTTCTGCTTGAAGAGGGAAAGGGCATCTCCCACGTCGAAGCCATACTGAAATTTCACCCGTTTAAAGCAAAGCTGTACGTCGGTGCGGTCAAAAAAACTCGCGCGCAAAAGCTTTCGGAAGCCCTTGCCGAGCTTTGCAGACTTGATGCCTCTTCAAAATCCGGCGGCATTTCAGGCTACGGAGCAGTCGAAATGTTCATAACACAAAATTTGTAAACAATAATTTACTAACGGAGATATTATGAGATTAATTAAAACAGTTGCACTAACTCTTGTACTTGCAATTCTTTCTTCCGCCTTCGTATCCTGCGGCTCTGATGAAGAACTCGGCACGGGATGGTCGCCATACGCTGCAACACGCACCACCGAGGGCAGAGATGTAAGCTACGTCGAGCTTTGCGTCAGAAATTACGGAAAGGTAATAATTCTTCTTGATGCCACGACTGCGCCCGTGACGGTTGAGAATTTTCTCTCGCTCGTAAAGCGCGGCTTCTACAATGGCTTAACCTTTCACAGAATCATTAAGAATTTTATGATTCAGGGCGGAGACCCCAAGGGTGACGGAACGGGAGGCTCGGAAAAGACTATTAAGGGCGAGTTTGCGAAAAACGGATTTGAAAACGATATTGAACATTTTGCCGGCGTTATTTCAATGGCTCGGAGCGATTCGTATGACTCTGCGTCCTCTCAGTTTTTCATTTGCAATGCCGATGCGCGAGCATCTCTTGACGGAAAATATGCGGCATTCGGCTACGTTATCATGGGTATGAGTGTTATTGAGAGGATAACCGAGGAGGTATTCCCGAAAACCTATCTCGCAGATTTATACGGAAACCCGAACTATCATCCGGGATACGGTGTTTCCTACCATGATATATGGAGCTATTACGGCAACGGGGCTTTTGAAAACGACGAGGACAAGCCTGTTATAGAATACATCAGAATTCTTGAAGATTACACCCCCGAATTTGATTATTCCAGATAAAAAGGCAATAATATCTTGAAACGGACCGAGTTTTTTGCGAAAACCTTGTATTTTGCGCTTGACACGCGCGTGCCTATGTGCTAAAATATTAAACAACAAAAACATAATACATTAAAGTGAGGATTAAAAATGGCTACTTATTTCACCGAACCATCACATACTTTCAGTGAATATCTTTTAGTGCCGGGATACACCGACGAGCGTTGCATACCTTCAAACGTTTCCTTGAGAACCCCTCTTGTAAAGTACAGAAAGGGCGAAGAGGAATGCCCCCTTATGCTGAACATACCTATGGTATCGGCTATTATGCAGTCGGTTTCCGATGACAGAATGGCTATCGCTCTTGCAAAAGAGGGCGGTGTTTCCTTCATATACGGCAACCAGACTATAGAGGACGAGGCTGCTATGGTAGCCAGAGTAAAGGGATATAAGGCAGGCTTCGTTGTAAGCGATTCTAACCTTACCCCCGAGAATACCCTTGCCGACGTTTTGGAGCTCGCAGAGCTCAACGGCCATTCTACAATGGCGGTAACCCACGACGGAAGCGCGACCGGTAAGCTTCTCGGCATCGTTACGGGAAGAGATTACCGCGTTTCACGCATGTCTACCGACGAGAAGGTAAAGGACTTCATGACTCCCCTTGAAAAGCTTATCACAGCTCCCGAAGGAACTACTCTTAAGGTTGCAAACGATATAATCTGGGATAATAAGCTTAATTCCTTGCCTATCATTGATAAAAACGGAAATCTCAAGTACTTTGTATTCCGTAAGGATTACTCACAGCATAAGGAAAATCCCCTTGAGCTTCTCGACTGCAATAAGAGCTATATTGTCGGCGCAGGTGTAAATACCCGCGACTACGCTGAGAGAATACCCGCGCTTATTGAGGCGGGAGCAGACGTTCTTTGCATCGACTCCTCCGAGGGATACACCATCTGGCAGAAGAGAACTATTGATTTCGTTCGTGAAAAATACGGCAACAAGGTTAAGATTGGAGCAGGTAACATTGTTGACAGAGAGGGCTTCCGTTTCCTCGCAGAAGCAGGCGCTGACTTTATCAAGATTGGTATCGGCGGCGGTTCTATCTGTATCACCCGCGAAACTAAGGGTATCGGACGCGGACAGGCTAGCGCTGTTATTGAGGTTGCTGCGGCCCGTGACGAATATTTCAAGGAAACAGGCATTTATATTCCTATTTGCTCTGATGGCGGTATCGTTCACGACTATCATATGACTCTCGCTCTTGCAATGGGTGCTGTTTTCATGATGCTCGGCAGATACTTTGCAAGATTTGACGAATCTCCCACACCCAAGGTTATGGTTAACGGACAGTACGTTAAGGAATACTGGGGCGAGGGCTCAAACAGAGCAAGGAACTGGCAGAGATACGACCTTGGCGGTAAGACCAAGCTTTCCTTTGAGGAGGGCGTTGACTCCTACGTTACCTACGCAGGACCTCTTCATGATAACGTTGAAAAATCTCTTTACAAGGTTGAATCCACAATGTGCAACTGCGGTGCTATCACCATAGAGGAGCTCCAGGAAAAAGCAAAGCTTACCCTTGTTTCCGCAACGAGTATTGTTGAGGGTGGATATCACGACGTAATGCTACGCGGAACTACCACGGTCAAGTGATTTTTGCTTGTATAAATTCCGCAATACTTCGTTAAAGCTGCGACTCGCTCGAATCACCGTACTCCTTGCGAGTTCAAAGCCGATGGCTTTGAAGGCTTCGCCTTTCGCAAATTAAAATTTGCACTCGCGGAGCAATCTGCGCTCGCTTGCTTGAATGCAAGCATTCAGACTCGCTTCGCTTGATTATATGGTAACTATGCCGTCGGGCTTCGCGCTTGCTTTGCGAAATTTCCAATTCGCGCTCAGTTGGATAAAAACTCTATTTCAGAAAAATATAGGTATTAGAATACGGGGCGAATATTCCGCCCCGTGTTAATTTAAAAGGAAAAATTATGGCATCTAACCTTTATATTCCCGAGGGATACAAATCTGTTCCCGACGTTTACAGAACTCAAAAGGCTATAGCCTTTATAAAAAGGACGTTCCAGGACCGTCTTGCCGCGGCTCTCAATCTTAAACGCGTCAGCGCGCCCCTGTTCGTTGCAGAATCTTCGGGTCTTAACGACAACCTTAACGGTTACGAGCGTCCCGTAAGCTTTGACATTCCCGCTGTCGGTGAATCGGCGCAGGTTGTTCACTCGCTTGCAAAATGGAAGCGTCTTGCGCTCAAGGAGTATCATTTTTACGTAGGCAATGGGCTTTATACCGATATGAATGCGATAAGACGCGACGAGGAGCTTGACAATATTCACTCGATTTACGTTGACCAGTGGGACTGGGAAAAGGTAATCACGCGCGAGGACCGCAACCTTGACTATCTTAAGGACGTGGTGAATAAGATTGTTAACGTTATCTGTGACACCTCCGAGCTTTTGAAGATTGATTTTCCCGAATTTGCCGTCGACCTAGAAAGGCAGGTTTTCGCGGTCACCTCCTCCGAGCTTGAAGATATGTATCCGACTCTCACGCCTAAAGAGAGGGAAAACGCGATAACCAAGAAATACGGAACTGTATTTATTATGCAGATTGGCGGAAAGCTTAAATCCGGTGAGCCTCATGACGGCAGAGCTCCCGACTACGACGACTGGGAGCTTAACGGAGATATTCTTTTCTATAACAAGGTGCTCGACCGCGCGTTTGAGATATCCTCAATGGGTATCCGAGTTGACGAGGAGTCAATGGCGCGTCAGCTTGCCGAGCGCGGCTGTGAGGATAGACGCGAGCTTCCGTTCCACAAAATGCTCCTTGCGGGCGAGCTTCCGCTTACTATCGGCGGCGGTATCGGCCAGTCAAGACTTTGTATGCTTATGATGGGCTGCGCTCATATCGGTGAGGTTCAGTCGAGCATTTGGGATAAGGAAACAGTCGAGGGCTGCCGCGCGGCAGGAATAAAGCTGCTGTAATAATTAATAATGAATAATTGCGGTTGATTTTTGCTAAGATAACAAAAATCTTCATTCAAAGAAGAATAAGCAAAGGGGCTGTCACATTAAGAATTCAATAAAATCAAGGCAAAGCCGAGAAAAATCAGCCGTAAATACGAACTTGGCGAATTCTTAATGAGAACAGAACCGAGGGGCGCACGGATTTAGAGCAGAATTCTTCGTTCGCGACCCGAAGGCGTATAGCCGAAGAGAGTCGAACTCATAAGGTTTTGAAATATAGATTTTCCCATCTTCATCGCTAAATTTTTCTTAAATATTCGTATATTTCTCTAAAAATTTAGCTCGAATATAAAAAAATCCATTATTTCAAAACTGCCAAGCATCTTCGGGTGAGTAAATTTTTGATGGATTTTGCCGTGACGAGTCGCAGTAAAGTGCGACTTTACAAAAGTCGGCGCGACGAAATACACTAAAATTTATCGCCCCAAGACTTATTAGTTCGACTCTCTTCGGCTATAGACATACGTCGAGAGGGAGAGAACGGAGAAAGAATAAAAAACAACAGAAAATGAGGAAAACCGTAGGTTTTCGACCATGATTTCCTCAAATTTGCGCTTATTATCAAAAGGGTACTGTGTTTTTCACAATACCCTTTGTTTTTTATTCGGTTGTGCCTAAATGCGACAGCCCCTTTTTGTTATGTACAAGTTCAAAAATCGTGTCTTCCGCCGCTGTCTATCCCCATTTCGTCAAAAAGGCACACTATTTTTTCGATTCTATCAAAGCAATCGGAATCTTCCAGGCTATCGTCACAGATGATTTCTTTAATTTTTCTTAGTGCCCTGTAGGACTCCGACTCTACGATTCTTTTTAAATCGTCAATATCAATCGAATCAATCTCAGATAAAGCGCGTCTTAAGTAGAGATTAAAAAGCTCCTTTGCCAATTCCATAATATCACTCCCTTTCTATATGGGGATTATATCCCCTTAATAAATAAGATTATAACCCCCATAATAATAAATGTCAATATGGAGGTTGAAAAATGATTGTTTTTGATAAGCTTTGGATAACAATGGAGAACAAGGGTGTTAGTACCTATAGACTTCGCGAGGACTGCGGAATCGACAGTAAAACTATTAGACGTCTTAAAGCGAACGATAATATTGAAAGTAAAACGCTTAACAAGCTTTGTGCAGCACTAAACTGTAAAATAGAGGATATTATGGAATATATTCCCGATTAGTGCTGTTAATTTGCTTCCCCTTTTCACCTTTGCGGTTTATTTTCCTCTGTTGCGGGTAATAATACTAAAAAACGGAAAGGTGTTTTTATGATAGAGCAGGATACGATAAAGCTGCTCCGCGAATGCGATGCGGGAGTGAAAATGGGAGTCAAGTCGATTGACGACGTTCTGAAATACGTAAAGAGTGAGGATTTTGAGAAAATTCTCACGAAATGCAAGGAGGAGCACGAAACTCTCAGCCGTGAGATACAGAGCGAGCTTGACGAGTATCACGACGACGGCAAGGACCCGAATCCAATTGCCACGGGCATGTCGTGGATGAAAACCAACATGAAGCTCGCAATGAAGGAGTCCGATAAGACTATTGCAAGTCTTATGACCGACGGGTGTAACATGGGAGTCAAATCGCTTAACCGCTACCTTAATCAATATGAAGCGGCTGACGAATATTCGAAGGATATTACTAAAAGGCTTATAAATCTTGAAGAAAAGCTTGCCGTTGATATAAGAGAATACCTGTAGGCGACGGCCGTCAATGAAGTGAATCCCTTTGGGATTTTTGAAATGACCGAAGGTCATGAAATGATTGCCGCGCAATCTTGAGATGCGCGAGGCACATAAAAAAGATGCAAACACTCCGGATTTGGTGAGCGATTGCATCTTTTTTGTTGTTTAAGTAATTTTTGATTGCATTCGAAGCCCTGCAGCTTTTTATTCGGGCTTGCAGCTTCCGCAAGGGCTGTAGCCGGCTTCGCTAAGGTCTTCGGCAAAGCCTACGTAGACAAGCTTGTTTGCTTCGGACATTGACTGCGCGCCCGAGCAGCTTTCTTTATGGAATTTTCCCGATGAGACGTTCACGATAAAGGTTTTTCCTTGGCTGATGGCATCCGTGTAACATTTAAAGGCTAAAAGTGCGTCTTTTACAGCGCTTTTTATTGCGGAAGAGGTCACTGTTGCGCCCGAGACGAGAAGGACTTCGTCGACGTTTTCGATATCCTTTCCGTTAAAGGCGGATTTATATTCGTCGAGATTTCCTTTGCCGTGAGTTTCGCTCTCGCTTACGGTGAAAAGCTCTGCCACCTTTCCTTGCTCGTCTATATCTACAGCAAGAATAATATTGCCGGAATAGCCCTTTGCCACGACTAATATAAGGCAGCCGGAGAACTCACCGTCAACAGTTTCCTCGTATATCGAGTCGATGCTATTTGGAACTTTTGAGGGGAGAATTTCGGCTTCATCGTGGTCTGAGCCTACAAGGTCGGCAAGAGGGGCATCGGCAAGGCGGCTGTCTCCTGTTTTGTAGTCAATAACCACACCCTGCTGAGCGTTATAGACGTAGATGCAAAATTCTATTCCCTCGCCCCCGTCGTCGACTGAGCGCGCCTCCATAAGAACACCGTTTGCCACGAGATTGTTGCCGCTGTAAATGGGGCTTACGCGGTAAAGAACATGGTTTTCGGTATCCTTAACGTAGTCGGCAACCATATTTTCAAAGGGGAGCATTCCCTCGTTATTCATATCACGGGTGCCGGTTATGAGGTTCTTTTCGTTGTCATTTTCGCCTGTCAGCTGGAAGCCGATAAGGTGACAGCGATTGTAAAGATTTTTGCCCGGAACTACGTCGTACTGAACGCTATGCCAGCCGGACGGCTTTACGTGCCCTATTTCTTCTCTGTCCTCGGTGGGCATGAGGTCGACTCCTATACAGGCAATTGCCGCGCCGCATCTTCCGAGCGAGTCAAGGGGCGCAAAGCTCTCGTATGAGGAGTCGCTTTTTTCATTCTCGAAAAAAGGAACGTTTCCGTTGATAACGACGTACTGGCTCGTGCCGTCAAAGGCGGGTATGGAATCGAGCGATATAGGCGCGGTGCTGTTATTTTCTCCGTTTTCAAATCCTGCTAAAAGTCCGTCTATAAAATCACAGCCGACAAAAACCGTGCTTGCGACGGTCAGGATAAGCAGGACGGCAAAAAATTTTATTTTGGCTTTTTTCACGGGTTATTTCCTCCATATTTCTCTGGTTATTTTTTCGTGCGCCTTTCCTTTAAAGTCAATGCTTTCCGAAAGAGTCATTCCCGCGGCGCGCGGGTCTATGTCGAGGCGAAAATCGCATGGGTATTTTCTGTTCCACCTGTAAATTACAAGGGTTGAAATTTTCTCTTTGTATTCCGAAAGATTTTTGTCCTCTATGAAGACGAAATCTCCCGTGCCTGCCGAGGAAAGAGGGTCTGATACAGATATTACGCTGGCATCGCTCTCTGAAAAAAGCGATTCCGAAATATCACCGACAAAAAGCGCGCCTCCGGCGCAAAGCTTTGCTATATCCTCGACAACGCGAACGTCTCTTGAAACACGCCGTCCGCCAAAAAGCATTCCGCCGTCCTCTGAGACACAAGCAATAACAGTCATAATTAATTACCTCCGAGGAATATTTTATCATATTTTTAATATGTTTACAAGAAAGAAATATTTTTTTAAGCAAAAAAGCATCAAAGCAGGCATTTTACCCTTGAATAATTAAATTAAATATGTTAAAATAAAATGTACACGTGTGTTTAAAATCTTTAAGGCAAGCCGAATTTTGCTAAGGTCTTGGATTTTGACGGATTTTTTTGCGTTTGCGACAGAAAGGAGAAAATAATGAGAAAAAACATAATAGGTATTTTTATATTAGCAGTAACCGTTTTGCTCCTGTTTACCTCCTGTCTGCGCCTTAGGTCGTTCGGTGACAATGATACGTCTTTGTTGCTTTCAAAAACCAGCATTTCCTTTTACAACGTGGGGGAGGTTGCGGAAGTGACCGCGACTCTTGTTAAAAACGGTGTTGAGGTTGATATGTCGGAAAGCGACACAAATATAGTATGGGTGTCCTCTGACCCGGCTGTTGCCACCGTTGAAAACGGTCTTGTTATGTCGGTGGGCTACGGCTCTTGCGTAATACGGGCTTATTGCGGAGAGGTTTCTGCGTTCTGTACCGTATCTAATCCAAATCCAAATCCGATGCTTACGATATCCGAAACCGAGATTGTTCTCGATAATATCGGAAGCGTTTCAGCTCTTTATCTCACCACCGATACCGGTGAAAACATATCCTCCATGGCAAACTGGAAAAGCTCTAACACAGCGGTTGCGAGCTGCCAGGACGGAATAGTGACGGCAAACGGCTACGGCTCTTGCACCGTTACGGCAACCTATAACCGAAAAGCCACCACTTGTATAATAACTGTAAATAACCCTCTTGCACCGATTGTAACTCTTTCGGAAAAAACTCTGAAGCTTGCTCTCGGGCAGACGCACACTCTTGAAGCGGTGCTTGCTAACAATGCCGGCAGCGAGGTTGTCTGGAAAAGCTCAAATCCAGAGATTGCTACGTGCGAGGACGGAGTTGTAACCGCGAAAAAGGACGGCAGCTGTGCTATCATAGCAATCACCGACCTCGGATATTCAGACGTCTGTATCTTAACATCGGGAAAAGGAAAAAAGCCTTTTGTACACGCGAATTATCTTGAATTCGGCTTCCCTCACATAGGAAAGACGCTTCAGTGCGTAGACAAATCAATAGGTCAGGTAAGCACGAGAGCAGTGGTGATAGGATATGATATGAATACGCTGCTTCTCTCTGACGGACGTCTCGTCGTTGAAATCACGCTTATATGTGTAAAAACCTACGACCGAGAGGGTCTCGGCGGCGAAAATCCCGCAAGGGTTACCGCGACTCTTTACAGAGAAAACGATGCCTTTTGTGACAAGAGAGTATACAAGGCAAGAAACGTTGCGGTTGGAGAAGTGTTTAATATAAAGTGCTCAGGCTTCACCGTGCAGACAAGAACAGACGGAACAGTGCGTCAGTTTTATATGAAATTCGATACGATTACCGAAAGCTAGTGAAGATAAGGATTTTTTGAATGATAAAGAACAAAATACTTGAATCGTTAAAGTCAATATTGCCGATTGCGCTTATAGTTTTCGCTCTGTCTGTAACGGTAACTCCTATAAATGCCGGCGATATGCTCCTCTTTCTCATAGGCATTGTGTTTCTTGTTTTTGGAATGAGCCTCTTTAATATGGGTGCTGAGATGTCGATGCAGCCGCTCGGTGTTAAAATCGGTTCTACGATAGCTTCGTCCGGTAAGATTTTGCTTATTGCTTTTGTCAGTTTCGTTATAGGAATAATAGTAACCGTTTCCGAGCCGGATTTGCAGATACTTGCAGAGCAGGTTTCGGATATTCCAAACATGGTGCTGATTTTAACAGTCTCGCTTGGCGTCGGTATATTCCTTATGATAGCGCTTCTCAGAATTGTGTTTGGTGTAAGCCTTAATATAATTCTCGTGGTATTCTACATAGCGGCGTTTATAATATCGTTTTTCCTGCCCGCAGGCTTCAGACCGCTCGCATTTGATTCGGGCGGTGTTACCACAGGACCTATGACAGTTCCTTTTATCATGTCGCTTGGCGCGGGCGTGTCTTCTGCCAGACTCAGCAAGGGCGGAAGAGAGGATTCCTTCGGTATTACGGCGCTTTGCAGCATAGGACCTATAATTTCGGTGCTTGTTCTCGGAATTTGTCTTAAAATCGACGGCGGAACATACGAGCCCTCCGTTCCAAACGTAATAGTTGACACCCGTGACGGAATCTGGCTTTACTGCAGAAGCATAGTCAGGTATGCGGAAGAGGTTGCGATGGCTCTTCTTCCCATCGCGGTATTTACGGTAATCTTCCAGCTTATAACCAAAGCTTTTTCAAAAACACAGCTAATAAGAATTTTTATAGGTGTTATATACACCTTTGTCGGACTTGCGATATTCCTGACCGGTGCTAACGTCGGATTCGTTCCCACTGGTACTGAGATAGGAGCGTCGCTTGCGGGAATCGGGGGCGGTTGGCTTCTTGTTCCGATAGGAATTCTTCTTGGATTCTTTATTGTAAAGGCAGAGCCCTCTGTATACGTTCTCAACAGACTCGTTGAGGAAATGAGCGCGGGCGCTATCTCAGGAAAGCTTACGGGGCTCGGTCTTTCCGTCGGTGTGGCGGCGGCTCTCGGCCTATCCTGCATAAGAATAATTACCGGCATATCTATAATGTGGATACTTGTTCCGGGTTATATTATCGCCCTTGTGCTGTGCTTTTTCGTTCCTAAGATTTTCGTCGGTATAGCATTTGACTCCGGCGGAGTCGCAAGCGGTACTATGATGAGCGGTTTTGTTCTTCCTTTAGCTATAGGGGCGTGTAATACTCTTGGCGGTGACGTTATGACCGATGCGTTCGGTTGCGTTGCCTTCGTTGCGATGGCTCCTATCATAGCAATACAGATATTCGGACTTCTCTATAGTATAAAATCCAAGAGAAGAGTACGCATCTTTATATCCAAGAGCGAAACGTTTGTTGAATATTCAAGACCTCGCACTTCTGAAAAGAAAGAAAAGGAGGCGGCAAAATGAGAAAAAAGCAGGACGACAAACGGGTAAAGATGCTCGTGAGCATCATAAATAAAGCCGACCAGGAAGCTCTTACGGAAACGCTTAACCGTTATGCCGTGGCAATGCATTTTTCGGGAATCGGTCACGGAACGGCACGTTCGCATCACCGAAGCTATTTCGGCATTGACGACGTGGAAAAGCGCGTTACCTTTTCTCTCATTCCAAGCTTTCTCGAGCATACTCTGCTAAATGCTATCGGACGCGAGCTGAAGCTTTATCTTCTCGGTAAGGGTATCGCATTTACAATGCCGCTTTCAGCAATATCGAATATCGTCGAAGAGCCTATTCTTGCAACGCCCGACAGGGAACAGCAGGCAAGACGCACGACAAAATCACCGGTTTCAAAAAAGGAGAAAACCAGCATGCACGAACTTGTTATTGCAGTAGTTAATGAAAAATATTCCGATGCGGCTGTAGATGCGGCAAGAGCCGCCGGCGCAACCGGAGCGACGGTTTTTCATACGAGAAGCGTTGACAACGCAAAAATAGAGCAGGCAATGGGCGCTTCCATTCCCGAGGAAACCGACAGTATTTTCCTCCTTACTACAAAGGAGTATAAGCTTAAAATAATGGAGGCTATACGCGACTCGGCAGGACTCAAAACCGAGGGCAGCGCGGTAATCTTCTCGATGCCGGTAGACGACCTTGTCGGTATAGGAAGATTTGACGGACAGCTTGACGAAGAGTAAGATGTGCCAAGACGCGTGGTGAAATGAATCATGCGGATTTATTAAAGACACGTCAGCCTTGAAATGCTTGCTTTGCAAGTGCTAGATGCGCACGGCGCATAAAAAACAAAACCGCTGTAGTCCTCGCAAACAAAAGGATACGGCGGTTTGTTAAAATATATAAACAGATACAGTTGTTAATTTTTGTCGGCGGGGACGAATTCAATGAGGTCTTCAATTTTGCAATCCATCACTGTGCAGATTCTTGCAAGAACGTCGGTGTCAAGCCTCGTGATTTCGTTTTTGCAATAGTTGTTTATTTGAGTTCTTTGCATCTCTGCCTTGTGGCTTAATTTGTTTTTGCTCATACCCGATTTTTTGAGAAGCTCGTCGAGTTTTATCCTTATTTTTCCATATTCGTTCATAAAATCACCCACTTTTCTATTGACAAGTCTATTATATATAATATATAATAGAAATGTAAGATATAAAAAGTCTTGTCAGACTTCTTGCACAATTCCAAATGAGGTGGAGGTTTTATATGATAGGCATAAATAAAAAAGTAGATAAGCTCGGTCGAATAGTTATTCCTAGCCGTAAGAGAATCGAACACATAAGGTTTTAAAAGATAGATTTTCCCATATACATCCCCGAAATTTTTGGAAATTCCGCATATTTCTCTAAAATTTTGGCTCGTCTATGAAAAAATCTATTCTTATAAAACTGCTTCGCACCTTACGGCGAATAAATTTTTAGTAGATTTTGGTGTGGCGTGCTGCAGTAAAGTGCGGACTTTACAAGGCGCGGCGCGACGAAAGATGCAAAAATTTATCGCCGCAAGGCTTGTGTGTTCGACTCTCTTACGGGTAAATTTCAATTTTGTCCGAAAGTTCGTAACGCTCTCGCAAAGGCTTGGGAATAACTATTCTACCGATGTTGTCTATTTCTTTAATCAATCCTATAAGCTCCATATCCTACCTCTATACCATTTAAATTTTCATATTCTTATCTTTAACACAATTATAAACTGTTTTTATGATAAAGTCAAGGTAAATTCTTAACTTTAACACAAATTTTCAGAGGTAAAATATGAAAATTTACGATTTTAACGGCAAGAAAAACATATGCGGAGAGAGGATTAAAGCGGCACGCAAGGCTCTTGGGCTTTCGCAGGAAACCCTCGCGGCAAAGCTTCAGCTCGCAGGAGTGATAATTGAACGCGACAGTATCAGCAGAATTGAAATAGGCACACGCTTCGTTGCAGATTACGAATTGCTCATTCTTTCGCAGATACTGAAGGTTTCTCCATCTTACCTATTGGGAGTTGAATAAAAGTAAAAAGGCGGTGTTTCACCGCCTTTTTGTTAACTTTAGTTATGATTTTATGAGAATTTAACCGTTACGGAGAAATTCTTTTGGGGATTTTTAACCTTAAGGTCCATCATATATACGGGCTCTTGCTTGCCGCCCTTACGTCTTGAAATTTCGCTTGAA